>CANQAT010000039.1 GCA_947588925.1 uncultured Bacilli bacterium
TTAATTTTTTTGTTGTTTTTTATTTGAGACTTATAATTACTGGCTTTGCTTGTTGCATTTACTTTGAGAGGTCACTAAAAGAAAAAGATTTTACTTTTTCTAATAATTATTTGCTTTTCTTTCAAAGTAACTTTGTGGATGACTACATACTGGGCAAACCTTAGGCGCACTCTTACCTATTACTATATGTCCACAGTTTCTACAAATCCAAATTGTATCTCCATCACTTGAGAATACTAATTCATCTTCAATATTCTTAAGTAATTTTTTATATCTCTCTTCGTGTTCTTTCTCTATTTTAGCAACTTCTTCAAATAGAAAAGCGATATGGTCAAATCCTTCTTCTTTAGCAGTTAGAGCAAATCCCTTATACATATCAGTCCACTCGTAGTTCTCACCTTCTGCTGCTGCTTTTAAATTCTCAGGTGTTGATTTAATCTCTCCTCCTTCTAATAATTTAAACCACATTTTAGCATGTTCTTTTTCATTATTAGCAGTTTCTTCAAATATTGCAGCTATTTGCTCATACCCATCTTTCTTAGCCTTACTAGCAAAATAAGTATACTTATTTCTTGCTTGACTTTCTCCTGCAAATGCAGCCATTAAATTTTGTTCTGTTTTACTTCCTTTAAGTTCCATAAATACTCTCCTTCTATATCTAGAACCATAGTTCTGATTACAAATATAGTATAGCACATCTAAGTTAAAAAATAAACAATTTAAAATTAAAAAAGATTGAAAATCAATCTTAAAGTATTATACATAATATAAAGAATATAACTCCTAGAAAAGCAGTAGCATAAGTTATAAATAACTCTCCTCCTCTTTCTTTTCTATTCTTAAATAAATCACTATTACCTCCAGTAATAATAGAAGAAGCACCTTCTGCTTTACCACTTTGTAAAAGTACTATAGCGATTATTAATATTGATACTATAATTAATAAAGTTGTCATAAGTCCTCCTAACAGTTAATAATTTATCATAAATTCGGATATAAATCAAGATTTATTTATAACATATATATTATTTTATGAGAAAAATTATTAGAAAATGCTTTATATAAATAGCTTTTTGTGGTACAATAATTCACGTGATACATCTTCTTTCGTCAATTAGATTGTATCACATATTGCGTTAGAAATCTTAATTTCTAACGTTTTTTAATTTCTTTAAATTATTAAAAAAGAACTGAGTAGAAATTATTCATTTCCGCTCAGCCCCTTTTAGCGGCACTTGGTGCCAACACGGGGTTGATCCACTACATATAGTAATAGACCAACATAGATATAAATATTATCTACAATAATATATTACCTATTCAACAATAAAATTATACCAAATATATTTAGATTTGTAAATATTTGACTTGATTTCTTGTTTACTGATTAGTTTACAACAAATTTGGAAAAAAAGCAATAGGGTTATTTATTTATCACATATATAGTTTTATTATCTAAATCTATACTGCTTACTATCTTATCCATATCCTTTTTGTTTATCTCATCTATGTGTTTATAGTCATCTAATATAACCTCATCATAGTTCATTATATTGTTTACTATCTTACTATTTATAGAATATATACTATCACTGTTATATATTGAGCCGCTCTTTTTAACTTTCTTCTTTCTAGTTAGCTCACTTTCAGTTACATTCAAGTTCTCTAACTCTTCTTCTATTAGGTTTAATACCTTATCAGTATCATTTGTTTCGACCATTACTATTAATAGAATATGCTTATCAGTATTTATTAATGTGTAGTCTATGTCATGAGTAGTTAAGTTCATATTCTTTAAATCCTCATTTAACTTAGATGTACTACCCAACTTTAAGTCAAATAGTATGCTTAAATATCTTTTAACTTCTTGAATACTTTTTTTAATCTTACTTACATCTATCTTATATCCAATACCTAGTTTAGATATTTCTATATCCATATTTGCTTTATCAGTCTTTTTCTCTACTTTATTAGGTTCGTTATACTCTTTTACTTTAATCCCACTAAATTTATCAAACTTCTTTTTTTCTTGATTGACCTTTATTATATTAATAGTCTCCTCAGGGTCTACATTACCAGTTATTACTAAAAACATATTTGATGGGTGGTAGAAAGTATTATAACAGTTATATAAGTCTTCTTTAGTTATAGAGTATACATCTTTTATAGTACCTGCTATTGGATACTTTATTGGATGATTTATAAACGAATTATATATTATTTTATCGTACATTTTGAAAAATGGGTCATCGTCGTACATCTTTATTTCTTGCTCTATTATACCCTTTTCTTTTTCTACATTTTCATCTGTAAAGTATGGGTCTTGTACATAATCTAATAAGTAATTTATATTTTCTGCAAATGAATTAGAACCACTAAAAAGATAAGTAGTTTTATAGTTTGATGTATTCGCATTTGCGTCACATCCTCTTTCAGAATAGAATGTGAATGGGTCAACGCCATCTTTTTGTTCAAACATTTTGTGCTCCAAAAAGTGAGCAACGCCAAGTGGTACTTTAATCATTTTCTTAGAACCATTCGGTATAAATTCTTGATTTACTGAGCCAAACTTAGTATTAAATGTAGCATACACGCTATTTACATTATCTTTAGGTACTATAAATACTCTAAGGCCGTTAGTTAAAGTCTCTTCATATAATTCTAAATCTAATTTTTCTAAATTACTTTTTTTCATTGTCCTCACCCTCTAGTAAGTATATAGTATCTAAGTGTATTTTGCTTGATAACTTTACTACATCATTCATAGTAACTTTATTAATTTTTTCAAATCTATCTTCTAAGTTATCACTTTTTAAATACTCTATTCCAGCATATAAACTAAGTAAACTACTCTCACTATCCTCTAGTTCTTTTAAACTGTTTATATAAGTTATTTTAGCTTTAATTATATCATCGTTTGTAAATTTACCCTTTCTCATATTAGATACTTCTTTTTTTATTAAAGTAAGGGCTTTTTTAAAGTCACTTCTATTTATTCCAGCCTTGATTAAAAGTATACTATTTAATGGCTGTGCGATAGAGGAAATATAATAACAAAGACTATTTTCTTCTCTTACAGTTTTAAAGAGTTTTGAATCAGGTCCTCCACCAAGTATATATGAATATACATTTAAAACATATCTAAGTTCAAAATTAGTCATCTTATCTATTTTAAATCCTAATACTAGTTTACTTTGATTAATCTTTTGTTTCTCTTTAAAAGTTTTAGGAATAAGTCTATGTTTTTTAGGCGTTATGAAATGAGACTCAGATGGCTTTTTAAATGTGTTTATAGATTTAAAGTTATCCTCTATTACTTTTTTAATATGTCTTTCATTTACATTACCGATAACAAATATATCTACTATATCACTTCTTAGTATAGACTCATAGTATTTATATAGATTTTTACTATCTATATCTTTTAAGTCTTCTAAATAACCTACACCTCTATATGAAGTATAAGAATTAGGCTCCATTACTTCTAACATTCTATTTCTTGAGTATAAATCAGGGTTTTCTTTTTGAGAAATTATGTTATCTTTAAGTAGGTTATATGCCTGTTTGAAGTTTTCCTCACTAAACTTGATTACATTTCTATTTCTTTCTATATTAGGTTTAAATATAATATCTGATAAAAACTTAATAGATTCATCAAGCATACCTTTTTCAGTATATTCTTCGTTTAAGAATGTTGCCTCAAAATTCATTACATTATACTTACCTGATATATAATTTACGCCTTTGTAATATAAATCGTATAAGTTCTCTGTTTCTATTGTCATAAGTCGCTTACTAGGGTAATTGCTAGTAGACTCACAGAGCATATTTACAATCATATTCCTATATGTTATATCTTTTTTATCTAATTTTCTTTTAAAGTTTACTTGAACTGTAACTGTTTTAAACTTAGTTGTTTTAATGATGTGCAAATTATATGAATATGTACTTATCTTTTTATATTTCATTATATCACCTTACCTTTTAGTATGTTCAAAATTTATAATTCTATTACTGAGTCAAGGGCAAGTGTAATCATATCATCTAATGACTTTTCTCTATCAGACGCGCTTAATTCCCTTTTATCAAACATAGAGTCAACTACTGTAATTAAGCATGAAGCCTCCTTATTCAAATGTTTAGCTATTGAAAAAAGTATAGCTGCCTCCATTTCAGACGCAAGTGTTTCAACCCCGTTATAATTAGAAAAATATCTTTTTTTATCATCGATATAAACATCGAATATATCACTTGTTAGTATTCTTCCTTTTTTATATTTAATACCATTTTTACTTGCAGCCTCCATTATTTTTTCATTTAAAGTTTTACTTGCTTCAAACTCATGTGATTCATCATCAAAGAATAGTTTTGGAAAACTAGAAAGTGTATAAGCACTTGTTGCAAGTATTACATCTAATACTTTTATATTTTCATGATTTGAGCCTGATGTTCCTATACGTATTATTGATTTAACATCATAAAATTTGTATAATTCATATGCATATATTCCAATACTAGGACCTCCCATACCACTTGCCATCACAGTTACTTTTGTACCTTTGTAGTATCCTGTATATGCATACATATTTCTTACTTTATTTACTAATTTTGCGTCAGTTAAATAATTATCTGCGATGTATTTTGCTCTTAATGGGTCTCCAGGCATTAATACTACACTTGCAATATCTTCTTTTTTAGCCTCATTATGTGGCGTCATAAAATCATCTCCTATAGTTAATTATACCATAATTTTACATTTTTATATAGAAAAACTGTGAATACACACAGTTAGTTATTTAAAAGAAAAATTACATACTAGATAATCTTTCTTTAACTATTTTACTTACCATACTCATATCTGCTTTTCCCTTTAATTTAGGAGTTACAAATCCCATAATTTTACCCATATCAGATTGAGTAGTTGGATTAATTGTATTAAATGCCTCATCTATTACTTTTAATACATCCTCTTCACTTAATTGTTCAGGCATATACTTATTTAATATTTCTATTTCTTTATTTGTTTGATCTATTAAATCAGTTCTATTTGCTTTAGTAAATTCTAAAATAGATTCTTTTCTAGTCTTAATTTGTTTACTAATAACACCTATTACCTCATCATCAGTAAGTTCGCCTTTTTTATTTATCTCTTCTAGTTGGATAGCTCCTTTTACCATTCTAAGTACACCGAGTGTTTCTTTATCCTGACTTTTCATAGCTTGCATTAAATCATTAAGTATCTTTTCTCTCATAAATATCCCTTCCTAAAATTAAAGAGCTTGAGCGCTCCTAATAATTTTCTCTTTGTCTTTTTCTAGTATTTTTAATGCCTTCTTCTTTTTTCTCCCTACGTCTTACTCCAGGTTTTTTATAACCCTCTTGTCTTTCTCTAACTTTCTTTAGGAGGCCGTCTCTTGCATTTTTTTGTTTCATAGTACGTAAAGCACCATCAACATTTCCATTTCTTACTATTACCTTTGACATATAATCCCTCCTTTCACAAATCTAAAAGTATTATAGCACCTTATTTGAAAATATACAAGAAAAACTTTCATTTTCAGCTTTTTTTCAAAAGAAAAGAGAGAAAACTCTCTTAAAAAGATTTAAATACCAACCATAAGTCTTATATAAGTGCCCACAATTCTTCCTGCTTGAATTATAAAGTCAATTATATCACAGAGTATAGTTAGCCATATTGGCATAGTGATTATTAATAGTATAACTCTTACAATTTTATTCTTTAACAGAGCAATAAGAGCCACTTGAAATTCTTCTTAGTGATGAACCCAAACTTCTACCCATATCCATTATTGTAGATATAAGCCTAGCTACTGAATTAAAGAATGCAGCTGTAAACCAGTTTGAGCCTCCATCAATATTCATAAGTTCTTTATCTTTTAATTCTCTCATAATACACCTAATTACATTTAAGAGGTCTAACTATTCCATCTATTACGCCAATAAGAAATGTAACTCCTGCAGCTACTCCAGCAATAATTACTGAAAGTAAACCTACACTTATTGAGCCACCTTCTACTTTCATTAAATCTTTATCATTTAAATTTTTCATAAATCAAATCCCTTCTTTATTTTATTTTTTATGATATTGAATATCGTAGTTCTATCCTTTAAAATATTTACTCTAATTATGTTTTTATCGATTTTAAGATCATCATCTAAAGATAGTTTTAATATAACTTGTCCATCTATTATATCTATAATTTCATAATCATATAGTTTATTTTTTATATATAATTTATAATTTTTGCTAATAGGAAGATCACTATTTAATATTAAATATGATTCATCACTCTCAACTTTTACATAGCCTGTACTAGGTTTATAAACGTTAAAAGGAACGAATGAAAATATAATAAATAGAACTAATAATATTATAAGTATAGTTATCCAAGAAATTATTTTTGGAGGAATTTTTCTATACAAAATTATAGCAGAATTATTATAAATATCTATGTTATCTATTTTTTCTTTCATAATTCACAACTCCATTTTCTATTTTAACTAAGCTATCAAATAAATCTAGATTATCTAGTCTATGAGATACAACTATTATGGTTTTATCTTTAAACATCTCAAATATATTTTTTAATATTTTTCTTTCCATATCTATATCTACTTGTGATAGACCTTCATCTATTATTAATATATTGAAATTTTTAAGAAGACCTCTTGCAAGTACAATTCTTTGCCTCTCTCCTCCAGATAAATTAAATCCATTTTCTTCAATCATCATGTTGTATCCCAAATTAGGATCGATAAAACTTTCGTGACAACACACTTTAGATATATCTAAAAGTTTAGAACTACTAGCGCTACCATCAAAAGACAAATTATTATATAAAGTATCGTTAAATAATATTTCATTTTGCCCTATATAGATAATATTTTTATTAATAGTATCTACATTGTAATTATTTAAATCTATATTGTTTATAAATACCTTATTATTTTTAATATTGTAAAATTTAGTAAGTATCTTAAATAGTGTGGATTTACCACTACCACTTTTGCCTACTACCATTACCTTATCTCCAAAATCTATTTTAAAACTGACATTTTTTAGGATTAAGTCTCTATCGTTAAAGGAAAAGTCTAAATTTTTAAATTCTATATCACCGTTTTTAAATTTTGTAACAATACCAGTTTTAACCTCGTCATAAGTCGTTATATCAAGAATTCTATTTAAAGCATTTTTTGCTTCTTTAATCATGTTATCTAAACTAATAATATTTTTTATAGGTTCTAAAAAGTAAACCAAAAGTGCGTTAAAAGTGAAAAGTGTGCCTATACTTAATTTTTCTTCTATTACTAGAATACAACCTACAAATGTAATTACTATAAAACCTATATTATCTATTATCTCTTTAAATAAACTTTGCAATACATATAAGCTTTCATATTTGAATATGTGTGTCAGATAATCGACATACTTTTTTTCAAATCTATCTTTTATTTTGCTTTCTATATGAAGTCCTTTAATAGTTTCAAATCCACTAATAGACTCTACCATATATGAAAAAGTATTTCCCTTCTTAGCTTGTATACTTTTAATGTATTCATTAAATACCCTTCTAAATAAAACGATTAC
Source organism: uncultured Bacilli bacterium (assembly GCA_947588925.1). Lineage (GTDB taxonomy): Bacteria > Bacillota_I > Bacilli_A > RF39 > UBA660 > UMGS1613. The sequence continues at coordinate 7,610 of CANQAT010000039.1, forward strand.
TATTAGATAAAGTATAAGTATTATTATTCCAATTTTGAATAAAGTATGATTTATGAAGTATAATATAATTAGTGAGACTAAAGTGAGGGGAAGGTCCACAAATATTGATAGTGCGACTTTACTTATCATACTTCTTACTGATTCTAAATCACTAATACGAGATACCATATCACCTGTTGATCTATTTTGATAATAGCTATAAGGAAGTTTAATAATCTTGTTAAAAACATCCAATGTAAGACTAAGATCCAATTTTTGATTGATATATAACAACAACTTATTTCTAAAATAGTCTGATAACAATTTTAAAATGTATGTAGAAAAGAAGATACAAAATAGTAATAATAAGTATTTCTTTGAATAATAATTTAAAGCGTCAATCATATATTCAGTATAAAAAGATACTATTATAGAAAAGAGTGTTATAAAAAGAGAAAGAATTAATATATTCAATAAAAGACGTTTATGGGGTTCTATTAAGCTTTTAATAAAACTAATTTTGGATACATCGTTTTCTTTAGGCAAATTTCTTATTGGATAAAAAGTAATTAATACGTTATTAAAGATTTTATCAAAATCTTTAAAAGATATTTTTTTTACTTTAGAAGCAGGATCTCCAATTATTAAGTATTCCTTTTTAAAATCTATATCATATATTACAACAAAATGTTTATAAGAATTGTCGATAACTACATTTGCAATACAGGGCAAGATAAGATTGTCTTTAGTTATATCAGATAATTTGCACTCTACTCCTTTAGAATCGAATCCAAGATTGATTAAAGTATTTTTGATGTTATATGCAGTAGTTCCATTTTTTCCTGTTTTAGTCATTTCAAGCAAAGTAGACTTTCTTACATAACCACCATAGTACTTAACAACCATCTGAATACACGATACTCCACAATCTTTAATTTCATCTTGAGTAAATATCGGATATTTTTTCATATTATCACCTCCTCATTATATATCATTCTACAAAACTTTCGAATTTCCTTTTTTTTTTCGAAAAAAATTTAAAAAAAATGAAAATTTCACAAAATTTTCACAATTTTTACACAAAATTTACACATAATGTAGGCTAGTAGTACAAAAACCTCTAAATAGAGGTTTTCGTTAATTTATGATAAATTCTATAAGAGTACTTAAGACAAGTAACAACAAACCTACTAGGGTACCTATCAAGGGTATCTTTTTATCTTTCATATGGTAGATTTGGTGCAACAACTCAAAAATTAAAATATATATAAGCATACCGAGAGTTAGACCTAGTAGTATTCCAGATGTAAGAGCTCTAACACCCCCTAGTATAGCCATTATAATACCACCTAGGAAAGTTGAGAGTGATACAACTAAACTAAGTTTTAATGTCTTAGCTTTAGTATAATTAGAAGCTATTAAAGTAGAGGCTATAACAAGTCCCATTGGAATATTGTGCAACCCTATACCGATAAATAAGAATATTCCTGAACTTAAACTAGAATTTGTTACTACATATAAGCTCATTCCCTCTATTATATTATGTATTATTATTGCAAAAGAAGAAATCAGTCCAATATGGTGAAGATGGGAATTGTGCTCCTTAATACTTTTACTATTAACGTGTGCTTCATGTTCATGATGTGGTATAAATAAATCTAATATTTTTAACATTATAATACCTATTAATATAAGTATTATAATTGCTACTATACTTCTTATTATACCTATTTCTCCATTTAAAATTTCAAATGTCTCTGGCAATATTTCTAGTACTATTAATCCTACTATTACACCAAAGGCTATAGATATACTAAAGTCAGTGAACTTTTTATTATCTTTATAAAATATGCTTATTAAACTTCCAATAAGGATAAAAAATCCTACTAATAAAGATAAAATAAGTGACAAATTCATATTTCTTCCTCCTTAAACAACCTTTTTTCAAATATTTTAGATAATACATTAAATATTCCAATATCTAGTATAAATAGAAGTAATAAATGCACTAAAAGTATTGGCTTTAGTGAGACTAACTCAAATAAATCCTTTAATCCTACTATTAGTCCGAAAAATAAACTAAGTAAAAATAAATATAGTAAAATCCTTAATGTATTAAACTTATAACAAATCTTATATAGCAATATAAAACCAGTTGTTGCGACTAATATTACTGCCATAGTAGATAATTCTAAATCATTTATATCAAATATAAATGACATTATCGATATCATTATTACATTTATAACTATAGTAAGCCCACCCGGTAGTGAACGTTTTAATATGTTTTTAAAGAAATGCTTTTTAACTCTTTCCTTATTTGGTTCAAGTGCCAGTACAAAAGCTGGTATTCCTATTGTAATAGAGCTAACTAAACTAAGTTGTATTGGTTCAAATGGATAACTAAGTGGTATGAATATAAATAGTATTGCTAGAAGAGTTGCGTATACAGTTTTAGTTAAAAATAGTGACGCAGAACGCTCTATATTATTTATAGTTCTTCTTCCCTCTTCTATTATTTTAGGTATAGCTTCAAAGTCTGAATTTAAAAGTACAATTTCAGATACATTACGAGCAGCGTCCGAACCACTTGCCATTGCAATACTACAATCTGCTTCCTTTAGGGCAAGTACATCGTTTACTCCATCTCCTGTCATGGCAACTGTATGTCCATTTTCTTTTAAAGCTTTTACTAAAGCCTTTTTTTGTTCAGGACTAACACGAGCAAATATGTTATATTTTTCAACAACTTCTTTTACTTTACAGGCTTTATTTTGTGACATATCAATGCATTTTATATTTTTAAAGCCTACTCTTTTGGCAATCTTTTTAATTACTTCCTCATTATCCCCACTTATTATTTTTAAATTTACTTTTTCTTTTCTTAAATAATCTAAAGTATTAGAGGCTTTATTTCTTATTTTATCCTTTAAAAGTATCAAAGCAATATTATGTTTATCCTTTTTTAAAAGAAGTAGTCTATAATCAGAATATCTATCTATTAGTTTTTTAATGGTATTACTTTTATCTAATATATCGGGAGCTCCTAGTACATATTTACCATCATCTAGAGTTATACTAGAATATTTTTTTTCAGATGAGAAGTGCTCCTTATCTAGGCACTCATAACTTACCTTTTCATGAAATTTTTCACTTAATGCATTGATAGTTTCACTATCATTTTCAAGCTCTATACACATCGCACTAAGTATCTTTTTATAGTCGTATTTGTTATTTAACTCGATAACGCTATCTACTTCCATCTTACCTTCTGTAAGAGTACCTGTCTTATCCAAACACACTGTATCCACACGGGCAAGAGTTTCAATACAGTATAACTCACTTACTAAAACTTTTCTTTTAGATAATCTTACTATACTTACAGCAAGTACTGTGCTAGTTAAAAGTACTAATCCTTCTGGAATCATACCTATTACTGCCGCAACTGTATTTATTATAGAACTAGATAGATCTTTATCAAGGTTATATTCTTTAAAAAATAGTAATAGTCCTATAGGTATTATAATTATTGATAGTACTTTAATAACACGTTTTAAAGTATCCATAATCTCAGAATTAACTTTTTTTATATATTTAGCCTCTTTTGTTATTTTAGAAGCATAATTATTTTCTCCTACTTTTTCTACTTTTGATATACATTTACCACTTACAATAAAACTACCTGAATAAAGATAATCACCAACAGTCTTTGTAACTAGAGTCTCTTCACCACTAAGCAAAGATTCATTTACTTCAACGCGACCATCTCTAATTATAGAATCAGCTATTACTTGATTGCCTCTTTTATATATTATAATATCATCTAGTACTACTTTATTTATATCTATTACTTGGTTTTTTGACTCTCTTATAACACTCGCAGTCGCACTAGATATTATTGATAGTTTATCGATAGCTATTTTAGACCTAATCTCTTGTATTATACTTATAAGTGTATTACAAAATACTACTCCTAAAAAAAGTAAATTTTTATAAGATCCTACCCAAAATATTAATAAACCTAAACAAAAATTAAGTATATTAAACAAAGTAAAAATATTATAGAATATAATCTGTCCTATAGTTTTAGTTTTAACATCAGTATTATAATTAACATAACCATTTTTTATTCTATAATTTACTTGATTAATATTAAGTCCTTCATCTAATTTCGGATTATATCTTATCATAGTTATCTCTCCAATAACCATTATAGCATAAATAACATAAAATAGTTCTAATTTGTTTAGAACTACTCTTTTATAGTAGTATTTATTTAATACACTACTACATACTTTTAAGGTGAACAAAAAAGGAAAATATTAATCTTCCTTTAGTTTTTCAATTTCTTCGATTGTCATACCCGTTACTTCGCTTATAATGTTTATGTCTATATTTTTCTTTAGTAGATTTTTCGCTGTTTTTTCTATATCTTCTTTGTGCGCAGCTTCAACTGCATCTTTTATTTCTTGTCTTTTTAACTCTTTTTGATGAAATTCCCAATCATACGCTCCCATTACATCCATCTCATCGTT
>CANQAT010000040.1 GCA_947588925.1 uncultured Bacilli bacterium
GAAAGTAATACAAAAACGGGTTATTTTTCCCGCTAATGTTAAAAAAATTTTAAGACATTTTCAAAAATTATTGACAGTGTTTATCATAATTAAAAGAAGCTTAACGCTTCTTACATCATATCTTCTAGTTTTTTATTAGCCTTTTTCATTACATCATCGACTAAACATTCCATTTTTTCCATTACTGGCTCACTATATTTCTGGTAAGCTAGTACTGCACCTGCACCAACAGCAATAAGTGCCATTGACTTTAATACTTTCATTATATCACCTCACTAGAAATATGACTTTGTATATAAATTAATATATACATTTATATTATTTATAAAAATCTAGTTTTTATTCAAATTATTTTGTAGTCTTTCTATTAAGTTAGTCTTTCTAGTTATCTCACTATTGTTTCTAACACCATACATGAATGACATCGCCTCACCTAATATAATAAGTCTTTTTTTAGCTCTAGTAACTCCAGTATAAATTAGTTTTTTATAAAGCATTCTTTTATACGATGAAGATATTGGCATTATAACAAGTTCAAACTCGCTACCTTGACTTTTATGTATACTTATAATAAATCCATGTTTAAAATTAACAAAATCCTTTAAAGTATATGTAACTTTATTACCATCATAATCAATAGTTATTTCAGGTTTACCACTTTTACCTTTATAGTTTATTTCTTTAATAACTCCTATATCTCCATTAAATACATTGTTATCAGGGTCATTTACTAACTGTAATACTTTATCGTTTTCTCTATAAATAATATCTCCATACTTTATTTCTCGCTTTTTTAAGTCACTTGGATTAAACACATCTTGAAGTACTTTATTTATATTATCTATTCCATTAACTCCAGCATACATAGGAGCCATTATTTGAACTCTTTTATAATCGTATCCTTTAGAAATAACTTTTTTAACTATATTTACTAAACTTGGAAGTATTAAATCATTTGGACATTCTAAGAATTTATAATCCTCTTTTTCTTTCAAAAAGTCTTCATTTAATGTATCATTCTTTATTTCGTTTGCAAGTACTGGTATATAACTATATTCATCTTGTCTATATAGTAAATCTAATTCTACTACATCTATTAAATCACTTTCTATTAAGTCTTTAAGTACATTTCCCGCACCTACACTAGGTAGTTGATTATAATCTCCAACAAGTACTAATTTTATATTATTTGTAAGACCTCTAAGTAAACTACTCATAAGTCTTGAATCAATCATACTAACTTCATCTACTATTATAAGATTAGAATAATCAGGATTATACTCATTTATCATAAACTCATCTGTATCTTTATTCCATTTTAGAAATCTATGTATAGTACTTGCTGGAAGAAGTGTTGCTTCACTCATTCTTTTACTTGCTCTACCTGTTGGTGCGAGTAAAGAGAGTTTATTTATTAAATCTTTCTCACTATATTTATTTAATAGTTTATATAACTCTACTATTGCTTTTATTATAGTAGTCTTACCTGTTCCGGGACCACCCGTAATTATTGTAATATTATTTTGTAAGGATTTAATTATAGCCTCTTTTTGTTTATCTCCATATGTTATATTGTATTTACCCTCAAGTTCATTTATTAAAACATCTATATTTTTATATTCACTAATATCTTTATTAATTAAAAAATTTAGTTTAGATGCGATATATTCTTCATCCTCATAGTCTTCATATATATAGTATCTATCATCATCTATTTTTATTTTAAATTCTCCATCTAGTTCACTAATCGCATTATCAAATATATCACTATCTATTTCATTTTTTAAATAGTATGAAACACCTTCATATATCTCACTATAGGATAAGTATGTATCACCCTTTTTAAAGCTTAATTCTTTCATGATATAAAGAGTACATGCTTTTATTCTATTTAGGTTATATTTATCTTCTTCACTTTTTAAAGCAATTTCATCTACTTTAGCAAAGTTTATATCATCTACATCATCTATTATTCTATATATATTATTTTCAATTATTCTCATAGTATTACTCTTATATGTATTATATATATTAAGTGCGTCTTTCATAGTAAATCCAAGTTCAGTTAGTTTTACTATTATCTCGTGTGATTCTTCATATTTTACTAAAGTATCATATATTATATTTATTTTATCTTCTGATAGTTTTGGAACATTATATAGACAAGTCTTATCTTTTAAAATTAAATTAAGTGCGTCCACTCCTAGTGTGTCCACTATTCTAATTGCAAGTTTCTCTCCTATTCCTTTAAATAGATTACTAGATAAAAACTCTACTATTCCATCTTTATCTTCCGGCTTTATTCTTTCACTTTCCTTAACACTATATTGAAATCCATATTTAGGATGATTAGTAATCTCTCCATACATAATATATTTTTCATTTTCGTTTAACTCTGCAAAATAACCTGTAAAGGTTATAACTTTATTTACATAGTCTTGCATTTCTATTATGTTTGTTTCAACTACTTTAAGTAATCCTATTACATATCCTTTATCGCTTTTAAATATAGCATGTTTAAATATTCCTTTTACATAATCCTGCATAGTACCACCAAGTTATATTGTAGCACAAAAAAGATAAACTTTTAAGTCTATCTGTTATTTTTCTATAAAACTATTGATTAAATCTAAAATATTCTCAAATTCATCATCACTACATTTTTCTACATATTTTAATTTTCTTGTTTCGTAATCTATACTCCTCAAATGTTCACAAAGTACAGAACCTTTTATTTTTTTTGTATTCTTTAACAAATAATGAGTTGGAAACTCTTTTGTATTAGATGTAATAGGGCATAATATAGCCATCTTTGTAAATTTATTAAAATCATTGTTGCTTATAACAATAGCAGGTCTTACACCACTTTGTTCATGACCTTTAATAGGATTGAAATCTACATAAACGATGTCCTGTATTTTAGGTATATAAGATTTTACCATATCTCCTTACCTACATTTTCATCCCATATAAAGTCCTTTGCAAGATTTGGACCTTTATATTGCTTAATTCTTTCTTTTAAAGTTATATGTTTATTTTTTAATTTTGAAATAATAATCTTATCATCATTCTCTTTTATTTCTACCATATCATTAGGTTTTAAATTAAGAGTTTTTAAAATAACACTTGGTATTCTGATTCCATTAGAATTGCCCCATCTTTGAAGTTTAACTTCCATAACATCCCTCCATTTATAGTATATACAAAGTTTATACATTTGTCAACTATAATTTTTGTAATTTTTTATTATGTTTTTTAGTAGTAATTATTCATCAGCTAAATTATCAAAATATCCTTGAATAAATACAACAGGAGTTCCTTTATCCCCACTACCACTTGTTAAATCGCATAGTGAGCCTATAAGGTCTGTTAATCTTCTTGGCGTTGTACCTTGAGATAACATATTTCCTTTTAAATTAGAATCTTTCTTTTTGATTTCTTCTTTAATTGCGTTTTTTAATTCTTCACCTTTTAAATCTGCAAACTTATTATCAGATATGTATTTTAATTTTAACTCATTTGGAGTACCATTTAATCCATCAGTATATGCAGGTGAAACAACAGGGTCAGCTAATTCCCAAATATGTCCCACAGGGTCTTTAAACGCACCATCCCCGTATACCATAACTTCTATAGTTTTACCAGTTAATTCTTTTAATCTATTTTGAATATCTCTTACTAATCTATCGCCAGTTTTAGGGAATAATTTTAGTCTTTCTTCTGTAGATTTATTAGAACCTAAAAGTCCGTATTCAGGATTAAATCCACTACCATTTATTGGTTCATTCATAACTTCATATAATCCGTATACTAAGTTTGCCCCAGATTCTTTTAATGTCTTTTTAGTTTTAAAACGAGTATGTATATCACAAGTTAATACATCTTTAGTATAATTTAATATAGTTTTTGGGTCATTAGAAAATACAAACTCTACTTTACAGTTTTCACTTTCTATTAACTCTCTATAAAAAGTTACCATATTTATTCCAGTAAATGGATGAATAAAATCTCCAAAAGTTTTTTCATATTCACTTTCACTTATAACACTAGATAAATTATACTCGCTACTGTCTAGTTTATCTTCATCAAGTATTCCATTACCAACTTCATCTGATGGAAAACTAAGTAACATAGTAATCTTATCCATACCGCGAGCAATTCCCTTTAGTATCATTGAAAACCTATTACGACTAAGTATAGGAAATACAACGCCTATATTTTTAGATGGAAATTTATTTTGTAAATCTTTGGCGATATCATCCACACTTACATAGTTACCTTCACTAATTCCTACTACTGCTTCTGTGATAGCGACTATATCTCTATTTCTAAACTCAAATTGTTCACTTTCACTTGCTTTCATTAATGAATCTACCACTATACTAGCTAAATCATCATTTTCTTTTATTATTGGAGTTCTAATACCCCTAACAGTTGTACCAACATTTCTCATATATTACCTCCCTAGTGTACATAGAGATTATAACATAAAGAAAAAAATAAGTAAATCACTTTACTTATTCAAAAATTTTAATACTTCTTCTTTAGTATTTTCAAAGTTATCAAAGTCTACATCAAACCAGTTTACACTCATCTGATTATTAAACCATGTATACTGTCTTTTAGCATATCTTCTACTTCTTTGTTTAATTAAATCTATAGCCTCATCTAAACTAATATTCCCATCAAAGTATTCAAACAATTCTTTATATCCTATTGGAGTCATAACTGCTTTAGTTCTTATATTGCTATCATATAACGCTTTAGCCTCATCAAGTAGTCCTTCTTTAATCATTTTATCTACTCTTTTATTTATTCTATCATATAATATATCTCTTTTAGTAGTAAGTCCTATAAATACTGTATCATATAACAGCTTATCAGTTTTTTCTTTACTACTTAAAGTATTATTTGTATTGTTATAATAGTTTAAAGCTCTTATTACTCTTTTTCTATTATTAGGATGTATTAAAGTATTTTTATCAATGCTTTTTAACATATCATATAACTCTTCATTTGTATAACCTTCATAGTTATTTAATTTTTTTTCTTCTTCAAACTTATAATCGTACAAGCATGCCTTTATATATAATCCTGTACCTCCAACAAGTATTGGAGTTTTACCTCTATTAAGTATGTCATCTATAACTTTTCTAGAGTCCTTTTGATAATCAAATACAGTATAGTTATCTTTAATATCTTTTATATTAAAGAGGTGGTGAGGGATACCTTCTTTTTCTTCTTCTTTTACTTTAGCAGTAGCGATATCTAACCCCTTATATACTTGAGTACTATCTGCATTAATAACCTCACCATTTAATCTTTTAGCAAGTTCTACACTTAACTTTGTCTTGCCTACACAAGTAGGTCCTACTATACAAATAACCATACTAATCCCCTTCTCGTATAAACATACTATCTCCAAATGAGAAGAATCTATATTCTTTTTCTACTGCTTCTTTATATGCTCTCATAATATTATCTTTGCCTGCTAGCGCGCTTACTAACATTATAAGTGTGCTTTTTGGAAGATGGAAATTAGTAATTAAAGAATTTATTGCTTTAAATTTGTATCCGGGATATATAAATATATCTGTCCATCCGCTACACTCTTTAAATTCACCATATAAACTCATTATTGTCTCTAGTGTTCTAGTAGTTGTAGTTCCAACACTTATTATTTTTCTATTTTCTTTTTTTGCTTCATTTAATACTTTAGCAGTCTCACTACTCATAGAATAGAATTCACTATGCATCTTATGTTTAGTTACATCTTCTACATTAACAGGTCTAAATGTTCCAAGACCTACGTGTAAAGTAATATATTCTATTTTTATACCTTTTTCTTTTATTTTATTAAGGAGGTCTTGAGTGAAGTGCAACCCAGCTGTTGGAGCAGCAGCACTTCCAATATTTTTAGCATACACAGTTTGATATCTATCTTTATCTTTTAACTTTTCGTGTATATAAGGAGGTAGTGGCATCTCGCCTAATCTATCTAATATTTCATAAAATATGCCACTATAAATAAATTTAAATACTCTAATACCCTCTTCTTTTACTTCTATACATGTAGCCTTTAATTCATCTGAAAAGTTTATTACAGTACCTACTTTAACCCTTTTAGCAGGCTTAGTTAGTGTCTCCCAAGTATCTTTAGATGTTTCTTTTAACATCAATACTTCTATTACAGCTTTAGTATCTTCTTTAACTCCAATAATTCTTGCTGGCATTACTTTAGTATCATTAAGTACTAAAACATCACCTTTATTTAAGTAGTTTATTATATTAGAAAAGTGTTCGTGTGTTATTTCTCCAGTTTTCTTATCTAGTATTAAAAGCTTAGATGAATCTCGTTTTTCAAGAGGTGTTTGAGCAATTAAGTTTTCTGGCAAATAATAATCAAAATCATCCGTTTTCATGAAATCACCAGAACTATTATAGCACAAAAAAAAGAATTATTTTATATTCTTTTATAACTTTTTATTCTCTCTTTCTAAAGCCTTCTTTTCTAGTAAAAACTTAGCTAATTCTTTTTTTACAAGATTTCTTTTTGCTTGATATTCTTCATATAGAGCGTCTCGTTCTTTTGGAGTGTGCATCATATATTCATAGTGTATCTGAAAGAGAGCTTTCTTTGCTTCATCTTCTGTCATAATTATATATTCCTCCTTTTTTACTGTGTCTTAAAAAATCTTCTACTAATTCATATATCATTGTATCCTCACTCGGTTTAAATATATCATGTGTAAGACCTTCTACAAAGACTAATTTCTTTATATTTGAGTTTACTGAATTATATACATATTCCGATGATGTTATAGGGACTATATCATCGCTTTTTCCTTGAATTATAAGTATAGGACAAGTAATTTGTTTAGGGGTGTTATAATATTTTTTTACAAGCTCCATAAACTCTTTAATAGTACTTATATTTAGTTTTAAAAATCTAGCAATTACTTCACTTTTACCATAAGTATTAACTATTTTAGGAGCAAGCTTTAAAGACTCAGTAATATTTAAATCATCCTTTATTACATCTAAATAGTGAAATGCAGGAGCGGCAAGTACAAGTTTTTTTACTTCTTTATACTTAGAGGCAATATATGTGGCTATAACTCCTCCCATACTATGACCTATTAAATAAATTTTTTTATAACCGTTATCTATTAGCCATTTTACCTTATTTTCGCTATAATTTATCCAATCTGTATACTTAGATTTACTCAAATTTCTAGCATGACCGGGAAGTGTGAACTGAAATACATCAAAATTTCTATTTAATTCTAGAAAATTAGCTAAATCTTCTTCATCGTATGTTCCTCCAGCAAATCCATGTATTATTAATATTGCTCTCCTAAACATATGACCTCACCTATCCTATTTAAATTATATCATTTTCTAAACATACGTGTAAAGATATTTTTTGAAATTTAAAAAAAAGGATATCACTACCCTAATTTATTGCAAGTATTTTAACATCATATTTACCATTTGGACTATCTACTGATACAATGCTTCCAACCTTTAATCCCATTATAGCTTTAGCTATTGGAGATTCGTTAGATATTTTATTTGTAAAAGGATCTGCCTCGCTACTACCTACTATAGAATACTCTTCAGTATCATCGTCGTCAACATACTCTAATGTAACTTTAGTACCAATCGCAACTACATCAGTAGCAACTTTCGTAATAACTACAGCTTTTTCAATCATAGCCTCTAACTCTTTAATTCTTGACTCCACTATAGCTTGCTCTGTTCGTGCGGCATCATACTCAGCATTTTCGCTTAAATCACCTTGTGCGCGTGCGTCCTTAAGTGCATTTATAACCTCTGGACGTTTTACTTGAATTAACTCATCTAATTCCTTTTTAAGTTCATCTAAGCCTTCCTGTGTTAAATATAATTCTTTTTGCTCTGACATAACATTCACCTCAAATTTTCATAAGCAAACAAAATAATACTATATATTTTTCATTTTGTCAACACTTTTCACATATATTTCACTTTGATCATATCATCCACCTCAAGTACATTATCTACTTTTATTTTAACGACTTGTTTTGGATGTCTAACTATATCTATTATATTATTATCTTCATCAATTATTTCATCTATTTTATAAGTAATTGTATCATGATTAGGTCCAAATATTTCAACTAAATCTCCCTTTTTAAAATAGTTTCTCTGCTCTATAGTTGCAATATGACTATCTTTATCGTAAGAAAGTACTATACCTAAAAAGTCTTGATTAGATACTTCAATTCTTCCATTATAATAGCTACAACTAGAATTATATACTCCGTCAAAGAATTGCGGAACTGAATCCCTATTCGCACATCTTCTAAGTATTTTTTCGTACTCTTTATTATATGTATAAGATTTTTTATCGTTACAATATTCATCGATAACTTTTCTATATATAGATACAACAGTTGCTATATAATATAAAGAACGCATTCTACCCTCTATTTTAAATGAAGAAATTCCCATATCTATCATTTCTGGAATATATTTTAACATAGATAGATCTTTTGATGAAAATGTAAATGGTTTATCTCCTTTTATTTCTTCTTTAGTCTCACTTAATAGATTAAAATCCCATCTACATATTTGACTACATCCACCTCTATTTGCGTCTCTATTAGTTAAGAAATTTGACATAACACATCTACCACTATATCCTGCACACATAGCTCCGTGTATAAATGTTTCTATCTCAACATCAACATTATCTATTATTTCTTTTATATCTTCACGAGTGCATTCTCTTGCAAGTACTATTCTAGATACACCAACACTTTTCCAAAATTTAGCAGCTTCTATATTAAGGGTGCTAGCCTGAGTAGATAAATGTACTTCTAGGTTTGTATTACTTAAGGCTTCTTTTATTATTACTGGATCACTTACTATAATTGCGTCTACTTTTGCACTTTCTAACTCTTTTAAATAATTTGTAATACTATCTAATTCTTGGTTGTGCAACAGGATATTAACAGTAACATAGACTTTTTTATTTAATTTATGAGCAAACTTTACTCCTTCTTTAATCTCATCTATTGTAAAGTTTATAGCATTAGCTCTAAGATTTAATGATGGTCCACCTATATATACTGCGTCCGCACCATATTTTAAAGCTATTTTAAGTCTTTCTAAATCTCCTGCTGGAGCAAGTAATTCTGGTTTAATCATTTTTCTTCACCCTATATATTGTTTCAGTATTTAAAAATCCACAGTCTACATTACTAAACATACCGTTAATCTCATTATAGTATTCATCTACATTATTTTTATTTACACTCTTAAACATCTTTAAGACTTTTATGAACTTATCAAGTTCTATATTAAAGCTATTTAATATTATGTAGTCTAAATCCACATCCAAACAAGCTTTTATACCATTTAATATATTATTAGAATATACCATAGTACCAATGTTATTATCTATTATAGGATAAGTCTTACCTTCTTTTTCAATATAATTAGTATTAGAATTATCTTTTAAGTTAAAATATTCTAAGTAGTTTTTTACTATATGTCTTTTAGATACAAACATAGGCAAATATCCAAATAGATTTACCATTAATAGTGAATTAGTATTGGATTTTATAGATTTTATCTCATCTAGTGTTATATCGCTAGAAATATAAGTATATTTGACATTAAATGAATTGAAAAAGTTAATTGTATTATAGTTGGTAGTTGCGTGTTCCTCAGCCCAAACTAAATCATAGTTTAAGTTTAATTTTCTATATATGTTAAGTACACCAACATCGTAAAATAATACACCTTTTATATTATAGTTATTTAATTTTTTTAATATTTCTTCTACTAATTTCATATCGCTATTATTCATATTTTTATTTAAAGCTATAAATATTTCTTTATTAGATATAGTATTTAATATTTCTAAGCCCTTAATATCTATATAAAAGTTTACATTAACACTCATATCTTTTATTCCAATTATAAATCCATCAGCTAAATTGCTTGTTTTATTTATTTCATCTATACTGTTTGGAATAGTTAATATCTTAAACATACAATCACCACCAACAAAAAAAGACATCTTTAAAAGACGTCTTAATAGTAGCACATAAACTACATTTTGTCAAACTAAACATGTTCAATTCTTGTATCAGTAATATTTGAATTCCATTTGTCTTTTGTTACTAAAATTTTAGTTAATTTGGTACAATTTCTAAAAACATTTTCATAACTAGTAACACCTACAGTATCAAAATCACTTAAGTCTAGTTCCTCTAAACTAGGACAATTTGCGAACATCCATGATATATCTGTTACGTTTGATGTATTAAATTTGCTTAAATTTAAAGATTTTAAACTATCACATTCATAAAATAATGAGTACATGGTTGTTACTTGCGAAGTATTAAAATTACTTAAGTTTAATTCTGTTAAACTATCACACTCTGAAAACATATAACTCATATCTTTTACATTAGATGTGTTAAAATTTTTCAAATCTAATTTTTCTAAACTACTACAACCACTAAACATGCTTGCCATACTAGTTACATTACTTGTATTGAAATTATGTAAATCTAAAGACTTCAAACTTGAACAGCCATGAAACATACGAGATAACTCTGTTACACTCGATAAATTAAAGTGTTCTCCAAAAGTTATATTTTTTAAACTTATACAATTTTCAAACATACCACCATATCTTGAAGACATACCTTTTAAACTAGTTGTATCGAAAGAAGTTAAATTTAAATCTTCTAAGTTTTTGCAACCACTAAACATAGAATCCATAGTAGTAACATTTTGTGTATGGAAACTTGTTAAATTTAAGGCTTTTAAATCACTACAATTCCAAAACATATAAGCCATATCTTTTACATTAGATGTGTTAAAATTTTCTAGCCCTTTTATCTCTATCAAACTACCGCAGCTATCAAATAATGAATACATAGTTGTAACTTGACCAGTATCAAAATATTTACCAAATGTTACACCTTTTAAACTTGTACAATTCTGAAACATACGTGACATTAAAACTAATTTTTTTGAACTAAGGCTACTTAAATCTATTGATTCCAAGCTGCTACAGTTTTGAAACATATTTGACATATCTGTCACTTCTGATGTATCTAAACCTATTAGTTCAACACTATTTAGCAAGCTACATCCTGAAAACATCGAACCCATAGAATTTACTAAAGATGTATCGAGCATACTTAGATTAATATTTTTAAGTAAATTACAACCCGAAAACATACTGTTCATGGTTGTTACTCTTGAGGTATCTAATCCAATTAAATTAATATTTTCCAAAGAACTACAACCACTAAACATATTATTCGTTCTCGTAGCTTGTCTAGTATCGATTAAATTAAGTTTTATTTCTTTTAGTGCCTGAAAGCCTTGAAAGGTCCAACCAAGATCGGTAAAGCTCATATATCCATCACTATATACATATATTGTTCCTGTTTTATCATCATAATATCCTTTTATACTTCCATCATTTTTTGATGATAAATCCGTATATTCTAATTTTTCTAATTCTTCTTTTGTTATTTCATCAGGTAGGACACTATCTTGTAAAAAGATTATTTTCTTTACTTTTGTATCTACTGTATTCCATTGTGCGTCCGAACCATCGACTAATTGCTTTATTTGTTGATTAAATACCCATCCAGTTAAAAGTTCATTATCATTTAAGTTTTTTAGTATCTCTATATCTTCATCTGTTACTCTTGCATAATAATCATCTATTAAGCCTTTTAGTACTCTTGTTACTTTTGAGTTCTCTATTAACAGAAGTCCACTTTTAAGTCCTCTTCCATCATAGTTTATAAATATCTCTTTATCTCCTAGTACTATCTTTTTACCGTTATCTGTTATTGTATATAAGCCGTCACTTACATTATTAAATACTTCTTCATTTATTAAAGATGTATTTACTGCTCTTATATATTCACTTGTACTTATCTTTAATGATTTTATCTTTGCTTCTGTTATTATATTTAATACTATTGGCACTGCTATTATTGCTATAAATGCAAGTATTAATATTACTGCTAGTAACTCTACTAATGTAAATCCCTCGTTTTTCAT
>CANQAT010000041.1 GCA_947588925.1 uncultured Bacilli bacterium
TTTCAATTAAAATGCCTATTGATTTAAATGTTGCATATGCCGAATATATTAATCAGTCATAATGTTTAACACAACTTTCAGATAAAAAAGGAAATAGAAAAATTAAGGTTAGAGTAATCTAACTTTTTGCTTTTCATGATTGAAAGAATTTTTGATATGTGCTAAAATTAAAATGGTGATAATAGAATGAAAAAGATAGTACTATGTATTATGGATGGGATTGGAATAAGAAAAGAGGACCACGGGAATGCAGTTAGAGCTGCAAACACTAAAAATTTAGATAAATTACTAGAGAACTATCCTCATAGTTTGCTTAATGCAAGTGGAACTGATGTAGGTCTTCCAGAAGGTCAGATGGGAAATAGTGAAGTTGGTCATACTAATATAGGAGCAGGAAGAGTGGTGTATCAACCGCTTGAATTAATATCTAGTGAAATTAGAAATAAAAAAATATATGATAATGAAAATATAAATGAAGTATTAAACCATGTTAAAGAAAATAACTCTAAACTTCATATACTTGGACTTTTAAGTGATGGTGGGGTACACTCACATATAGATCATTTATTTGGACTTCTTGATATGTTGAAAGAACTTAAAGTAACTAATGTTTATATTCATATATTTACTGATGGAAGAGATACTCTTCCAACATCAGGAATAGAGTTTGTAAAAAAATTGGAAGAAAAATTAGATAAATTAGGCTTTGGTAAGATTGCAAGTATAAGTGGTAGATATTATGCGATGGATAGAGATAATAACTGGGATAGAATAAAAAAAGAATACGATGTTATTGTAAATGGACTTGGTAGAGTTAAACCTAATATAGAAGAATATATTAAAGATAGTTATAAAAAAGACGTAACTGATGAATTTATTAAGCCTATGCTTATAGATAAGAGTGGTATTATAAGTAATAATGATGGTCTTATTACATTTAACTTTAGACCAGATAGACTAAGAGAATTATTTACTGCTATTACTAATACTAAGTTTAATGAATTCCCTCATAAGAAATTTAGAAATATTAAGTTAGTTACTATGATGCCTGTAAGTGATGATGTAAAGTGTAAAAATGCATATAAACATCAAAATCTTGATAATACTTTGGGTGAGTATTTATCTAGTAAAGGAATAAAGCAACTAAGAATAGCAGAAACAGAAAAATATGCACATGTAACTTATTTCTTTGATGGTGGAGTTGAAAAAGATTTAAAAGGCGCAGATAGAATTTTAATACCTTCTCCTAAAGTCGCTACATATGATTTAATGCCTGAGATGAGTGCTTATAAAATTACTGATAAGCTATTAGAAGTTATGGATAATTATGATTTTGTAGTTTTAAACTTTGCTAACGGTGATATGGTTGGACATACTGGAGTATTCGACGCAACTGTAAAAGCAGTTGAAGTAGTTGATGAATGTGTTGGTAAGATATATAACAAAGCTTTAGAGATAGGTGCGACTCTTGTTATAACTGCTGACCATGGGAATAGCGATTATATGTTAGATGATAACAATAATATTATAACAAGTCATTCTACAAGTAGAGTACCTCTTATTATAACTGACACAAATTATAAATTAAAAAATGGTAAACTTGCTGATATAGCTCCAACTATATTAGATTTAATGGGTATAGAAATTCCTAAAGAGATGACAGGGGATAGTTTAATTAGATAGTATAGTATTCTAATAAATCATCGCCCTTCTAAGGCTAATATCGAGAGTTCTAATTTAAAACTAAAATTTTTGGTAAAATCTCACTTTTGACAAACAAAATATAACGTGTTATAATATACACGTCTTTAAAGGAAGTGAAGCACTCGTGAAAATTGCAAGTGTCGATTTAAAAATTAGCGCAGTAAGACGAAGCCAATATCCTACAGACGGAGATTCTGAATATTTACTGGTAGGTAAGAGTAATGTTGGTAAAAGTAGTTTTATAAACACTTTAATAAATAGAAAAAATTATGCTAGAACATCGGCAACACCCGGTAAAACTCAAACAATAAATTTTTATCATGTAAATGATAGCTTTTATCTAGTTGACGCACCTGGATATGGATTTGCTATGTTAAGTAAGAAAAAGCAAAAGAAATTTGGTTTAATGATGGAAGATTACTTGAAAAATAGACCGAATTTAAAGCAAGTTTTTATGCTTATAGACTTTAGACATAAACCAACTAATGATGATATAATGATGTATAATTATCTAAAATATTATAAAATACCAGTTACTATAGTAGCTACTAAAACAGATAAAGTAGGAATAACACTCCAACAAAAGCAGAGAAATATGATACTAGAGGAATTAGATTTAGTAGTTGGAGATGACTTTGTTATGTTTTCTAACGTTACAAAACTTGGTAAAAAAGAAATATATGAAAAAATTGAAAGAACAATGTAGTTCTTTTTTTCATACTATAAATTAGGTGAGTAGATGAGTATTAAATTTATTGATGATTTAACAATGGATATATATGTTAAAAAGGAATTAATAAATGATTTAGATTTTAATGATAAAGATACTTTAGAGAAATATTTAAAAAAACTATTTAAAACATTAAAAAATAAATATAGTATAACTATAGAAGGGTTCTATGATATAGATGTATATATAGATAAATACTATGGAGTGGTGTTTCACCTAGAAAAAGAAGATATAGATTATTATGACTATTTTAAAAATCAAGTAGACATGAGGATAATTACTATTGATACAGAGTTTATGTATGAAGTAGAAGATATTCCAAGAAGTATTTTAAATAAAGTAAATGTACTAGTGATAGACGATAATATTTATATTAAGTTAAAAGAAAAATTAAATAAGTTAGAGATGATGGAGTTAATAGAAAATAGTCGTCTTGTATATGATAAAAACTGACTTTGTCAGTTTTTATATTACAATAGCAAACAAATTCCCAGAGCCTTTATTTACAAGTTTAGTAAGTGTCTGTTGAAGTTTATATCTAGCATTTTCTGGAGTTAGTGAAAGTTTTGCTTGAATGCCTTCTTTAACTATGTTATCTATACTTCTTCCAAATATTTCACTTTTCCATATAGCAGTAGGATCTGTATCTTTATCTTTCATAAGATAATCAATCAACTGTTTACTTTGAAGTTCAGAGCCTATAATAGGTTCAAAAGTTGATTCTACATCTACTCTTATCATATGAATAGAAGGTGCGACTGCCTTAAGTTTAATTCCGTAACGAGAACCTTGTTTAATAATCTCTGGTGTTTCAAGTTTCATATCGTTTAGTGTTGGAGACGCAACTCCATAACCTGTAGTTCTAACCATTTGAAGTGCGGACTTAATCTGGTCATACTCTGATTTAGCCTCGTTATAGTCTTGGAATAACATAAGTAGATCTGCTTTGCTTTTAACACTCACCCCAATAGTATCTTTTAAGACTTCATCGTATAAATAATCTGGAGCTTCTATATTTATAGTTACAATTCCTGTTGATGTATCAACGTTTGATATATATGCTTTATTTATATGTTCACAGTTTTCAAAATGTGAAGTAATAGTATCTATATCTCTTAATTTATCCACTTCAACAACGCTTTCTCTAATTTTTTCTATATATTCTTTCTTTAAAGAATTAGTAGGATTTAAACAAGCAATCCAATCTGGCATATTAACTTTAACTTCAGTAACAGGAAATTCATATAAGGCTTCTCTTAATACACTATATACTTCTTTTTCATTCATAGCTTCTACTGATAAAGGTAAAACGGGTACTCTATATTCTTCTTTTAATTTCTCTGCCATTCTCTCTGTTTCAGGTAGTGTTGGATGAGCAGAGTTTAAAATAACTATAAAAGGTTTTCCTATTTCTTTTAATTCATTTACGATTCTTTCTTCTGCTTCTACATAGTTATTTCTAGATATCTCACCAAATGAACCATCAGTTGTAACTACTATACCAATACTTGAGTGGTCCCGAATAACTTTTTCAGTACCTATTTCTGCAGCTTCTATAAAAGGAATTTCATCATCGTACCAAGGGGTCTTAACCATTCTAGGTCCGTTTTCATCTTCATATCCTTTAGCCCCATCAATAACATATCCGACACAGTCTACAAGTCTTACATTACAACTAAAGTTATCAATCGTAATACTAGCCGCATTACTTGGTACAAATTTAGGCTCAGTTGTCATAATCATTTTGCCTTGTGCGGACTGCGGTATTTCATCTAAACATCTTTTCCTTTCGTACTCATCTTCTATATTGGGTACTACTAAATTTTCAATAAATTTTTTAATAAAAGTAGATTTTCCTGTACGAACAGCTCCAACAACTCCTAAGTATAAGTCTCCGCCAGTACGTTCAGTTATACTTTTTATAATTTCTATTTTCTCCATAACAACCCTCATTTCTAATTAAATATATGAGTATATAAATTAAATATAACAAAAAACTAAATATCGTTTTAATCTGGAAATAAAAAGAAATAATTTTTTATACATAATTATTGACTTTTATATTTTATTTAACTATAATAAAAATCACTTAAGGAGGTGCCAGATGAAATTTAATCTACCAGTTATAATACTTAAGGGCGCTGTCCTACTTCCAGAAAGTGAAATAAGATTAGAGTTCAGTGATGAAATAAGTAAAAACATAATAGAAGAGTCCTCTTTGTTCCACGACAATAACATCCTTGTAGTTACTCAAAATGGAATAGATGAGAATGTAATTATAAGTGAGTTGCCTAGTATAGGTACTATTTCACATATAAATACTAAGTTAGAGCTACCAAATGGTAGTATAAGAATTACTTTAAAAGGTTTAAAAAGAGCTAGAATAGTTGAATATATTAATGTTACAAAAAATTCAATAGAATCAATTGTGTCAACTATAAAAAATGAAACTATAGATGATGAAACAAATAAAGGATTGCTAAGAAAATTAAATTTAGAGCTTGAAAACTACATTGCAAGAGTGCCTTATATGAGTAATAGTTTTCTATCATTAATAGCAGATACAACAGATTTAGCTAAAATAACAGATATAATTGCTAATTATTTGCCGTTAGATTTAAATCAAAAATTAGAATATTTATACGAGATCAATACTATAAAAAGAGTTGAGAAAATGTTAAAGGATATGTACCTTGAAGAACAACTTTTCAATATAGAAGAAAGCATTGATACTAAAGTAAAAAAAGAACTTGATAACGAAGAGAAAAATCTTTATTTAAAAGAAAAGATCAGACATCTTCAAAACGAAATAGGAGAATCTTCACCTAAGGATGAAGATGTAAAAAATTTAAAAGAAAAACTAATGGCTCTCAGTATAAATATAGATATAAAAAATAAATTATTATATGAAATAGATAGATATGATCATATGTCAAGCAACTCACCAGAGTTGAGTATTTTAAGAAATTATATAGACTTTATGCTAAGTTTGCCTTGGAATATATACACAGACGATATTGAAAGCTTTAGTTTAGTTAGAGAATCTTTAGATAAAAGTCATTATGATTTAAAAGAAGTAAAAGAAAGAATAATAGAATACTTAGCTGTTAAAAAACATTCTAAAGATTTGAATGCCCCTATAATATGTTTGGTTGGACCTCCCGGGGTAGGTAAGACAACTCTAGCAGCTTCTATAGCAAAAAGTATGGGGAGAAATTTTGTGCATATATCTTTAGGTGGAGTGGACGATGAGGCTATAATTAAGGGACATATTAGAACCTATTTAGGAGCGGAACCGGGTAAAATAATGGATGGTATAAGAAGAGCAAAAAGCTCAAATCCAGTATTTTTGATAGATGAAATAGACAAGATATCCAGTAATTATAAGGGAGATCCTAGAAGTGCTTTACTAGAGGTTTTAGATAGTACTAATAAGCAATTTAAAGATAACTATGTTGAAGAAGAATATGATTTATCAAAGGTATTATTTATAGCTACAGCTAATAATGTAGATTTAATACCAGATGAATTAAAAGACAGATTAGAAATAATAAACATAGATGGATATACAGAACTTGAAAAAGTGGAAATAACGAAAAAATATTTAATACCTAAAATATGTTTATCACATGGAATAAAAAATATTAATATATCTGATGAAAAAATACTTGAAATAATTAGATATTATACAAAAGAAGCAGGAGTTAGAGAGCTTGAAAGACAAATATCTAAAATAGTTAGACATCTTGTAACTGATAAAGTTTTAAATAATAAAAAAATTGTTTATACCATAAAAGATATAGAACACTTCCTAGGAAATAGAATATATGAAAATGACCTAATTACTAGTGAAGTTGGAAGCGTTAATGCACTTGCTATAAGTAATTATGGTGGGGATGTTGTAACTGTTGAGTGTGACCACTACAAAGGTAGCGGGAATATAATTTTAACAGGACTTCTTGGAGATGTAATTTTAGATAGTGCGAAGATTTCTCTAAGCTATATAAAAGCTAATTCAAGTTTATTTGGTATTGATGATAGTATTTTTAATAATGATATTCATATAAATATTCCAAATATGTCATTAAAAAAAGATGGTCCTAGTGCCGGTATAGCAATTACACTTGCTATTATAAGTGATTTAACAGGGCTTAAGGTAAGTAAAAATATAGCTTTTACTGGTGAGATGACTTTACGCGGTAATATACTTAAAATAGGTGGATTAAAAGAAAAAGTAATAGGTGCTTATATAAATAATATAGAAAAAATATTTTTTCCAAAGTCTAATTTAGATGAGTTAAATTCTATTCCAGATGAAGTAAAGGAAAAAATAGAATTTATTCCAGTAAATAATTTTAAAGAAGTATATGATTATTTAAAAAATATATCATAAATTAAATGTAGATACAAAAAAATGTCTACATTTTTAAATTTTGTAGTATAATATCTTATTGTATATTGAATGAGGGCGGTTTTATGAAAAAGATAACTGATTTTATAGTTAATAAAAGATATTTTATACTTATATTATTCTTAATATTTACAGTATCATCTTTGTTAATATCTAGTAAAGTAAGCGTAAACTATGATATATCTAAATATTTGCCAAGTACTTCTGAAACTAGAATTGGTATGGATATAATGGATAGTGAGTTTGATACAAACCTAAGCACTTTAAATGTTATGGTTAAAGATATTAATAGTGTGGATGATTCAATAAAGTATTTAGAAAATATAAAAAACGTAAGTAAAGTAGAAACTAAAACTAAAGGTGATTATACGCTTTTTATACTCACATTAGATGCCAAAGATGATTCTAAAGAGGCAAGTGTAGTATACGATAGTGTATCTGAGTATTTTTCTTCAAACTTAGTTGATACATCAGGAGATGTATCTGATTATAATAAGACAGTTTTGCCATTTTACATAATAGTTCTTGCTGTTGCAAGTGCTTTAGTAATACTAGTTATAATGTGTGAGTCATATATAGAACCATTTCTATTTTTAATAGCAATCTTAATTGCAGTTGCGCTAAATAGTGGGACTAACATAATATTTTCAAGTGTATCTAATATTACTAACTCTATTTCAGCAATACTTCAGATGGCACTTTCTATGGATTATTCTATAATGCTTATGAATAGATATAGACAAGAAAGAGCTACACAAGATAAAATACCTGCTATGAAAAATGCTTTATACAACTCCTTTAAAGCAATATCAAGTAGTTCAATTACTACAGTAGTAGGTCTAATTGCTTTAGTATTTATGAGTTTTACGATTGGAAGAGATTTAGGATTTGTACTTGCTAAAGGGGTATTCTTAAGTTTAGTTAGTATATTTACAGTACTACCTTGTCTAATACTTATGTGTGACAAGTTAATATTTAAACTTAAGAAAAAAAGCCCTATAATAACACTCAATAAAGTAGGAAAAATTTCTTATAAACTTAGATACCCAGCTTTAATATTATTTATAGTTATATTTATAACAAGTTACTTTTTAAAAGGTAATTTAAAAATAGTATATACATCATCTGGTACAGATGAGATAGAAGATGTATTTACTTTAAATAATCAAATGGGAATTATATATGAAAACAAGGATGAAGAGACTATTTCAAATTACTGTAAAAAATTAGAAGAAAATGGTAATGTAGATGAAGTTCTTTGTTATGGCAATACCATTAATATGCCCCTTACTTATGATAAGTTAAATAATAAACTTAACGATTTAGGGTATGATACAAATGTAGAAGATTACTTATTAAAAATAGTTTACTATCACTACAACAACAAATTAGAAAATAACAAGATAAACCTAAACGAACTTTTAAAGTTTATTAAAAGTGATATTTACAAAAACGATAAAATGAATAAAGATATAGATAGTAAAATGAAAAGTGATATAGAACTTTTAAGTAATTTTACTGATACTAATAAAGTAAATAAAAAAAGAACTATAAAAGAGTTATCCGATATACTAAGCATTAAAGAAGATGTTGTAAAAGATTTAATGATATATTATAACTCTAAAAATATAGATAAAAAAATGACTATAAAAGAATTTGTTACTTTTATGAATAGTTATGTTTTAAATAGTAAATATAAGAGTAGTGTTACTGATGAAGCAAAAAACGATTTAAATAAAATATCTAAATTTATAGATAGTAACACTATAAATAAAAAGATGGATTCAAAAGAAATTTCTAATCTATTTGGAATAGATGAAAGCCTTGTAAAAAGTTTATTTACATATTACTTAAGTAAAGGTAATATAGAAGATACTCTTACACTAGGTGAGTTTGCTTTAATAGCCAATAATATAGTAAATACTGGACATGAGGTAAGTGATGAGGTAAAAAGTGATCTAGAATTACTTCTTAAATTAAGTGATAAAGATACTATAAATGAAGAGATGACAGTAAGTAAGATAGCAGAGTTCTTTGAAATACAAGAATACGAACCATATTTATCTTTAATCACACAAAAACCTATAACTCCTATTAAATTTGTTGAAACTATATTAAATAGTCCACTGTACTTAAGTTTTATAACATCAAAATCACCAGAGTTAGAACCAAAGTTAAAAAAAGCATACTTTATTATGAATAGTACAAATAGTGATACTAAATATACATATGAAGAAATTAGTACAAATCTAGGTATAGATATAGATATGACTAAAAATGTTTACAGTGTATATCTATCAAGTAGTCTTAAATTAACTCCATTAGAATTTGTAGACTTTATACTATCTAATAAAGATGATGAAATTTTAAAAGGTAACTTAGATAGTAATACTCTTAATGAATTAACTTTGCTTAAAACGATTATGGAAAGTGTATTAAGTGGTAATACATATACATATAAAGAGTTATCAAAAATGTTAAATATAGATAGTAACTCTTTATCACTTGTATATTCACTTTATGATTTACAAAATAAATCACTTGATATATCTTATAAAGACTTTATAGATTTCTTAGTAAATGATGTATCAAAAAATCCACAATATAAAAATAATTTTGATGAAGAATCACTAAATAGATTAAAGACTGTAAATACAATTATAAATAATTCAATTAATAATAAAAAATATACTAAAGATGAAGTATATAATATACTTTCAAAACTATCTAATGATTTAGATAAAGATTTAATAGATTTAGTATACATATATTATGGTAGTAAAAATGAATATAATAAAGATTGGACATTTACAATAGAAGAGTTTTCAAGATATTTAAATGAAGAAATTTTGAGTGATAAAAGGTTTGAAAGTTATATAGATGATAGCATGAAAGCGGATATACTTAATTCTAAAGACAGTATTAAAGACGCTAAAGACCTTTTAATAGGGGATAAATACTCACGTGTAGTTATTAATACTAATCTACTACCAGAATCTAAAGAGACATTTGAATTTATAAAAAATATTAAAGGCGATTTAAGTAGTGAGACTAATAAGTTTTATGTTATTGGAGATTCTTTGGTTGCTTATGAGATGAGCAATACCTTTAATTCAGAATTAAACTTTATTACAATACTTACTATGATATTCATATTTGTTGTAGTAGTTGTAACATTTAAATCTATTTTAATACCAATAATACTTGTATTATTAATAGAGTGTGCGGTATTCTTAACTATGGGTATATTATCATTTATGGGCTCAGTATACTTTATATCAATATTAATAGTTCAAAGTATTTTAATGGGTGCGACTATTGATTATGCAATACTTTATACTTCATACTATATTGAAGCAAGAGAAAAAAATGACATTAAAACATCTATTATAAATGCCTATAACAATTCAATTCATACGATACTTACAAGTGCACTTGTACTTATAATTGTTACATTTATAGTAGGTAAATTCTCTAGTGCGGTTGCCTCTAAGATATGTATGACATTATCAGAAGGAACACTTTGTTCTGCCTTATTAATACTTATATTACTTCCTGCAGTTATTGCAGCATGTGATAAATTCTTAATTAAAAAGCATAAAAAATAAAACTGGCATTTGTCAGTTTTATTGTGTAATTTTCACTATGAAATACGATTAAGTACTTCAATTAGATTAAGTATAACTAATAGGGTAAGTACTCAACACAGCAAAGTTAAGTATTTCCCAATGAAAATAAAAAATAAGAACTGGATTACTAGTCCTTACCGTCCGCGATACCACGAACCCCAAGTGAATTAAATCACTTTTGTATAACTAGCATAACAAAATTAAAAACTATTGTCAACTAGTCATTATTATATTTATTAAATATTTAATTATAACATAGTATAGAGTTATTTATATAAATCTCTTAATTTACACCCTCTATCATAAGTGATATAATGTTTATGTATTAAAGGAATTATGATAATGGATTTAAAAATTTAATTAATGACAAAAGTAAAAATATAATAAGCCTTTTGTAATAACCAAAGTTCAAAAAAACATTTTAGTAGGATAGGTGATGTATGAAAAAAGTTGTAATAAGTGTTACAGTTTCTGTTGTAATATTATTAGTTTTACTATCAAGTATATTCTTTATAAGACCAAAGAAATATACTAATGAAGACTTTAATATAGAAACATATATAAGTAGTGTTGATAAAGATTTAGATGGAATAGATGATCAAACTGACATTTTAATGGGAGTAAGAGAATACATAAAAACACAGCCTAAATATAAAAGTAAGTATTATAGTGGTGGATATCCTAATGACAATTATGGTGTATGCACAGATGTAGTTGCCTTTGGACTTAAGAGTGCTGGATACGATTTAATGTACCTTGTAAATGAGGACATAATTAATAATAGAGACAATTATAATATAGATATAGTTGATAAAAATATAGACTTTAGAAGAGTTAGGAATTTAAAAGTTTATTTTGAAAATAATGCTATTAAATTAACCAATGACATATATGATATAGATGATTGGCAAGGTGGAGATATAGTGATATTTGATAAACATGTAGGTATAGTATCGGATAGAAGAAATAAAGAAGGTATAACTTATGTAATACATCATGCAAATCCTTATCAGATATATTATGAAGAAGATATTCTAAAAAGAATGGATGTAGTAGGGCATTATAGAATTAGTTAGGGAAGTACAAGACTTAAAAAAATTTCCCTTTTTTATTGACATTAAAAGTAACTGATAGTATACTTTAAATAGATGAATAAACATAAAAAATAAGGGAATAATTATATTAGTTATTCTTTAATTTAA
>CANQAT010000042.1 GCA_947588925.1 uncultured Bacilli bacterium
AAACATAAAAACAATACAATTTCTAAAACTAAAATTGCATTGTTTTAAACTAGACTGTACTTAAGTTAATGACATTGAATTTTTATCTACTTTCCTATCAAGTATGGATATTCCAACTTCTCTATTTTAACTTTTTTTAATATGTTTAAATCTTTAACTGATCCAATACTTTTAATCTGCAAATAATTGCCTGTATGACCAGTTATATAGCCATCTTTATATATTTCAGGCAAAAACTCTACTGTTTTTGAAATAAATTTACTAAAATATTCTATCTCCAATTTTTTACTTAAATCTATTAGAATTTTAACTCTTTTTTTCTTAGTTACATCATCTACATAATTAGAAAGTTCTTCTGCTTTAGTGCCCCTTCTAAGTGAAAAAGGAAATACATGTATCTTAGAAAACTTTATTTTATTTACTGTATCTATTGTTTCATTAAATAACTCATCGCTCTCACCCGGAAATCCAACAATTATATCAGTTGTTATTGAAATATCAGGTCTAATACTTCTTATTTTCTCTATTCTTTTTATAAAGTATTCTTTATCATATTTTCTATTCATTAACTTTAATATTTCATTAGAACCTGATTGAAGTGGAATATGCATATGATCAACTAATATTTTGCTATTTTTAAGGACATCCATAAACTCATCATCTAATTCAGTTATTTCTATAGAAGATATTCTAAGTCTTTTAAGCCCTTTTATATTTTCTATTTCTTTAAGTAATTTAGAAAAACTATAATCCTTTAAATCTGCTCCATAATGTCCTGTATGTATTCCTGTTAGTACAATCTCTTTATGTCCATCATTTACTAAATTAGTAATTTCATCTATAACTATTTTAGGATCTTTACTTCTAACTTTACCCCTTGCAAATGGAATAATACAGTAACTACAGTAATTTTCACAACCATCTTCTATTTTTACAAATGCACGTGTTTTATTAAAATTGTTTAAACACATATCTTCAAAGCCTTTATCCATTATATCCTCAACTAGATTTATAGGCTTTTTAGTTTTTTTAAATTCTTCTATATATTCAACTATTCTACTTTTACCACTATTACCAAGTATAATTGAAACATTAATTCCATCTAGTAATTTATAATTAACTTGAGTCATACACCCTAAAGCAACTGTAATAGAATTAGGATGATTATTTATAACTCTTCTAATAGTTTTAAGAGATTTATTATCACTTGTATTAGTAACAGTGCAAGTGTTTATAATATATATATCTGCGTCATCCTCACTAGCTTCTATATAACCATTATTTATTAAATTGTCTTTCATTACATTAGATTCATATGTATTTACTTTACACCCAAGTGTGTATATATAAAATTTCATATAGTTAGTCACTTCCAAAAGTATTATACTAAAAAAAGATAGAAAAATCTATCCTTAATTAATTATGAAGTGGTGCAGGAAGCGCCATCACCATTATATGAGCAACTACAAGATGATTCAGTTGTTTTATCAGTCACACTAACACTTCCATCATAGTTAGCCTTAGCTTCTATTTGCTCATTAATAGTACAAGTAATACTATTATTTTCAATTGTACAAGCATTTGCATTATCCCTAAATGCATACTCCAAAACTTCAGTATTTGTTTCATATTCGTTTACGTCATTTCCTTTTAAGCAATATTCCTCATCATTTCTTGTAAAACACACGTATAAAGAAGATATCTTTTCACCAGTTAAATCCAATCCCAAATATATAGATTTATCACTTGGAGAATATGATGATTTATCTCCTGAGAAACTCTCTCCTTCTTTTAATGTATTTGTACTACTACTATAATATTGTGGGTTAAATACTTGCATTGAACATTCGTCATCTTGATATTCATAACTATATCTATTAGCATCATAAGTTATCGCTATAGACCCTTCAAGTGGTTCCCTTGTCTTTGGATCTAATACTTCATTGGAATTTACATATCCTCCCCATACTAAATACTCAACACTAACACATTTTGAATCTCTACTCATTCCCTCACTTAAATAATATACCTCAGCTGCGTCTTCTAACCTTTTCTTTTGCGTTTCTGATAAAGATTCTTTTGACGAATTTAATATACTATTTACTGATATCATTGTAATTAGTAATAATAATCCAAGTATTATTATTACTGCTAGTAACTCTACTAGTGTAAATCCTTTATTTTTCATACTATCCTCCACATTCTATATAAGCTTTATTATCTAGCTTACTAAATTAATTATAAACTATAATATGATATTTTTCAAGTTCTACTTATTTAAAATATAACTTTTATAGAGACTCGTAATACCAAAGAAAAAAATAATCAATAATAATTATTTATTTTCACACTAAAAAGAGCAAGGCTTTTAGCCTTACTCTACTTCACAGCAGAACTAATCTTTTATATATAACAGATTAATAAGTATCACACCAAAGATAACCGCCATCTAATAAATCTATTTGACACTGATAATATCTATATGAATCATCGAAAACAATTTTACCAGTAGATGTTATAGAAAGTGTTTTTGAGTCATAATCACAACTAGATTCTTCGTTTCCAAATGTACAAACATCTAACATATCTTCATATGCAGACTTCAAAATTTCAATATTTATTTTATATTGATTAGGATCTACACCTTTTAAACAATACTCAGATCCATTTCTATTAAAGCAAAGAAAAGTAGCTGATATTGTTTCTCCGTCCATAGAATCTACTCCAAGATAAAAATCAAATTCAATTTCTGAAGGATCCTCCGTGGCATTCCAAGGTAATTCAGATCCTATTAAATACTCTGTACCAAAGAAATAATATTGTGGTTTAAATATTTGCATTAAACACTCATCATCTTGAAATTCATAACTATATCTATTAGAATCATAAGTTATGGCTATAGATCCTTCAAGTGGTTCCCTTGTCTTTGGATCTAATACCTCATCCGAATTTAAATATCCCATCAAAACTAAATACTCAATACTAACACATTTTGAATCTCTATTCATTCCTTCTTCTAAATAATATACCTCAGCTGCGTCTTCTAACCTTTTCTTTTGCGTTTCTGATAAAGATTCTTTTGACGAATTTAATATACTATTTACTGATATCATTGTAATTAGTAATAATAATCC
The DNA here is from genome assembly GCA_947588925.1 of uncultured Bacilli bacterium. Lineage (GTDB taxonomy): Bacteria > Bacillota_I > Bacilli_A > RF39 > UBA660 > UMGS1613. The sequence goes on from CANQAT010000042.1 coordinate 3,135, forward strand.
AAGTATTATTATTACTGCTAGTAACTCTACTAGTGTAAATCCTTTATTTTTCATAATATCCTCCATATTCTATATAAGCTTTATTATCTAGCTTCTTAAAATAATTATAAACTATAACTGATTTTTTTCAAATTCTTCTTACATAAGTAATTAGCATTTATTTAACCCAAATTACTATATCAAATTAGTAACAAATGAGATAAAATATTGGAACAGTTTAAACAATATAACATGTAAATGGACTAACACCAGTACCAGAATGACAGTAAATTGTTCCAGTATAATCGCCAACATTGCCAGTGCCCGTAGCACCCACACCGCCATCCAAATTGATGTATACCTCGAATGAGTCTGTCGAACACTGATAAGCAACCCCTAAATCCATAGTAGAATTGCTACAAACATTTTGAAATGAAAATGCCCCTTTAAGTATTTCGATATCCCTATCAATTTCGCCTACCTTTAAGCAATATTCTTTTCCGTTTCTAACAAAACATAAATAAGCAGATGTTACTATATCTGAACTATTTAAATCTAAACCCAAATAAAAATCACGTCCCTCTGGCGGTACTGTAGTCTTCTCATTTGTGAACTGTTTACCTATGGCACTATAACCATAGATATTATTATCATAACCTTCCTCATCTAAACTAAAAAAATAATACTGTGGTCTAAAGTTTTTATCCATAGCCCAACTACAAGAATCTATATCACTTGAATTTACCTCATAACTAGGTGTTATATATCCATTCGCACCTACCTTAGTAGTTATTTTAATCTTTAAATCATCTGATACTTTTTTATTAGTCTTAGCGTCTATTACACCTGAATCGACAAACCCAGAATCTTTCAAATCCTTTAAAGTTACGTAGCTACACCTACCTATATTAGGTAGATAATCTGTATTCTCAGATCCCCAACTCATCGCTGCAGACTTAATTAACTCTATTTGTATTTCAGATAAATCAGATTTTGATTTATCTAATAACCTTGTAACCGCAGTACTTGTAAGTAACGCTAAAAGTGAAATTATCGTTATTACTGCTAGTAACTCTACTAATGTAAAACCTCTATTTTTCATATTTACCTCCAACTATTTTACAATTCTATTATACTTTGAGTACTTCCTAACGTCAAGATATTTATAAAAATTTTTTTATTACTTTACTCTTATTCTTTCATTTTTCATTTCTATATGAATCTTTTGTATAACTGCAAGTGTAGTTATCAGTGAAAGTGTAAAACTACCACCATAAGATAGAAATGGAAGAGGAACACCCGTAAGTGGTATTATTCCAAATAGTCCACCTAAATTGATTAGGATGTGCAAAAAGATGTAGGTGGCTGCGCCAAGACATATATATCTATTTTTTAAACTTTTTGTCTTCATAGATAACTTTAATATTCTATATATTATTACTAAATAAGCTAAAAATATAAATGAGCATATAATAACTCCATTTTCTTCTGCAATTATTGCAAATACCATATCTGTGTGTGGCTCTGGTATATAAGAATATTTTTGTGTACTTTTACCAAGTCCAACGCCTGTGAGTCCCCCGTTATTAATCGCTATAAATGCATTGCAAACCTGATATCCAGTTCCCTCGTATTTGGAACACGGATTAAAGAAATTTTTTAACCTAGATTCTTGAGTATCAGATAAAATATAACCAGATATAGACATTCTAACTATTAAAAGTATTCCTAAAATTACTATAGATATCAAACTAGACTTTAACTTTTCTTTATTAGATATTGGACTAAATAAAAATAATACTAGAAATATTCCAAATAATATAATTGCAGTTCCAAGATCCTTTTGTAAGAATACTAGTATTGGAAATATTAAAGCAAAACCTATTATTTGCCATATTATTAAATCGTGTTTCTCCCTAACATCTCTAAGTTTCCTATAATATTTTTCAAAAAGTAAGGACATAGTTAAAATAAGTGTAGGTTTAGCAAGTTCACTAGGCTGTATTTTAATCACTTTTAAGTCAATCCAGTTATTTGCTCCTCTTGTAGTAACTCCTTTAAGTATTAAAAATAAATTCATTGCAAATACTATAACATATATAATAGGCATTAAATTTTTATATTCTTTAGTATCTATATTTAAAACTATTAAAAAGCTTATAAAACTTATTATAAGTATAATTATATGTTTAAAGAAATAGTAAAAAAGATTAGCTTCTGCATTTACAACAGCTTCTCTTGAAGATGCAGTAACTATATTCAAAGTACCAAATATAATTAAAATGAGCGTTGTAAAAAATAAAACTTTATCCATATCAGAAAAAGTATTAAAAGCTTTTTTGAATACCTTCATTGACTCACCTACTCTAAATATATAATATCATATAATTATAAATTTAACAAGTATAGGTGTTTTAAGTAAACAAAAATTAAAAATAATAATATGATATATTGACTAGATTGGAGGTTTATATGTATTACTATGGTGGATACCAAGGATATGGTGGATATCCTTGTGGCGGATGTGGAAATCAAGGCGGATATGGATATGGTTCTGGATATGGCGCAGCAATCATACTAGTATTATTCATACTTCTTGTTATTGTTATAGGAGCAAGAGCCTTTGATGGAGGAAGATAAAAAGGTTTCCTTTTTATCTTTTTTTGTGCTATAATATCACTGGAAGTGAGATTATGTTTAAGAAATTAAATATATTAGATGAAAAAGATCCACATTTAAGAAAAATAAGTAAAGACGCTAATTTACCTTTATCAAATGAATATAAAAACACTATTGAAAGGATAATACAAGAATTAACATATAGTCAAATTGAAGAATACGAAAAAAAATATAACCTTAGACCCGGTATGGGACTAGCTTTCCCACAGCTTGGTATAAATGAAAGAATTATAGTTATAGTGCATGAATATGAAGAAGGAAAATTTAAAAATTATGTAGTCGTTAATCCAAAAATTACTAGTTATTCTGATGAGATGATAGCTGCAGAAGCTGGTGAAGGATGTCTTAGTGTAAATAGAGATGTAGAAGGACATGTAAAAAGGCATGCAAGAGTTACTGTAGAAGGATTTGATGTGGATGGAAACAAGATAAAATTTAGAGCTAGAGAGGAGCTATCAATAGCTTTTCAGCACGAAATAGACCATCTAAATGGAATCTTATTTTATGATAGAATTGATAAAAATAAACCATTTTATACTGAAAATGAGATTAGATTAATATAGGAGGGTCTTATGAAGGGAGCATTAAAGTATATTATTTTATTCTTAGTTGCTTGTATTTTATCTATTATAATCTATTATAGCGTTTAAAAAGCTAGAATTTTGGTTCTAGCTTTTTTCTATTGAACTTGCTTTAAAAAATCCAGTAATACCTGTAGTATTTCCTAAAACATAAGGGTATTCCTTATCATAATCTATATCTAATATTACTCTTATCCATCCAATTGCTTTTTTATTATTAGTATAAGTCTTTTTAGTAACATTAGAACTACTTGAATATGGACCTGTAATAACAACAGTATCCCCTACTTTATAAGTTTCATTTATTTTATCACTTTTATATTTAGCAACTAATAATATATCATCATATATTTCTTTATTATCATATAATACATCTTTGTAGTACCACCCCACAAACTCATATCCTTCTTTTGTAGGAATTGGCAACTCTTCTAAAACATCGCCTTTTAAAAGTTTTACTTCATCTATAATAGAAGAGTCAACTTCAAATGAAACAGTCACATACTCTTCTTTAACCCATTTAGCAGTTAATACTGTATCTGAATCTATCTCACTATCAAAATTAAACTTTTCACCGTTTAATTGCCACTCTTTAAATACATACCCCTCTTTACTTGGAGTAGATGGCTCATTTATTTTATCATTTTTACTTACATATTTAGTTAAGAATGTCTCACTAGTACCAGTTTCAAATGAAACAGAATACTTATCACTATTATATATAAATGTTGCAAGTATAGCTATAGAAAACATAGCTATAAAAGCAAGAACAACTAATAATCTTTTTCTATCCATAGCGTCCTCCAAACGATTACATTATATAATATTTGTTATATTATGTCAAATTCATAATATATTTTACTATGAAAAGAATAATATCTATAGCTATATTTTCAGTAGTAATTTTTTTAATACTTTATAATTCATATGATATTATGGATAACATAAGATTTGCTTTTTCCCTTTGCGCAAACAATCTATTTCCATCTTTAATACCTTTCATGTTACTTTCAAATATACTTATAAACTATAATTTTATAGATGATATAAGTAATACTTTAGGTAATATAATGAATAAAGTATTTAAAGTAAGTAAAAATTGTTCTTTCGCACTCATCATGAGCATGTTAAGTGGAACACCCAGTAACAGTAAATATCTTAAAGACTTATATGATAATAATTTAATTTCTATAAGTGATGTTAGAAAATGCTTAAATTTTTGTCACTTTACTAATCCAATATTTATATTAGGAACAATTGGATATACTTTCTTAGGCAATAAAAGATTAGGACTTATTATATTAATCTCACACTTTTTATCTAGCATAATCATAGGTCTATTTAATAGGAAAGATAATTTTATAGATATAAAAAGAGATGAAGTAAAAGTTAAAAAAAACTTTATAAAGGTATTAAAGGACTCAATTAATAATACTGCTGTTACTCTTTTATTAATCCTTGGAATAATAACTACTACTATAATAATTACATGCATTATAGATAATATAGTATATATAGATGATAATTATAAGTTTTTATATGGTTTAATAGAGATTACGCAAGGTTTAAAATATTTATCACTATCAAATTTAAGTATATATGTAAAAACTATAATAGCTAGTTTCATAATATCATTTGGTGGTATATCTATACATGCTCAAGTATTTTCTATATTAGATAACAAAAAAATAAGGTATATGCCTTATTTATTATCAAGAATAATACATGGAATAATCTCAAGTATAATTACAATAATTTTACTAACCATCTATCACATTTGATATACTATATTAACTCCAAAATCCATATCTGGATAAAGTTTATTAATTATTGGAATTTTTATATTAATAATTTTAGAAAAAATTTCTGTAGATACATCTGATGTAGTTAAAGTTGGGTACCCAACACTTGTATAACCCTCAAATTTATAAACTATATCTCCGATTGAAATACTTGTACTAGTAACAGTTAATCTATCACTAGAGCCATCATCATAAGTAAAGTCATAACAAAAATTATAAGAATCATAGCTACAATCCTCATAATAAACTAAATTACCTTTTCTAAGCCTTGAGTTTAGCGTGTTACTTATACTATTTTGGTTAATATACAACTCAGTTTTAGAGTTTGTACCTTCATATAATTCTTTAATAACTACTATTACATTTATAAGTAATATAACTATAACAGATGTAAGAGCAAACGTCGTTATTAATTCTATTAAAGTAAATCCTTTATTTTTCATGCTATACACCGAACCTTACTGTTGCATAAGTAGAATTTTTAAAGGCTGCAACCACCCTATAACTTTCATTTCCTTCTTTATTTATCTTACTTATGAATTTTTTAAATTTATCATCATATGCATTTATATCATAAGAAATCTCATTAGTTGAAATAAAAACTTTATCTATATTTTCTAAAGAAAATAGTTCTTTACAATATTCCATATTTGTAAATAAACTACAATCAGTAATATCTACATAAGTATTTGAATCAACATTGGTTTTTATATACTCTAATACTTTAGAATCCGTCTTTATATAATCAATTATATCATCAGTTGCGTACAAGCCTTCTACAGTATTGTAAACATATGACTCATCATACGAATTATTTAAAGTTGAAAACTGTACAAACAGGAATATAAGGACCCCAGCTACAAACGTTGTAACAATCAAAGTTTCTGCCAACATGAACCCACCACAATTTTTTTTCATAAATCGCCCCAATCTATCTTGAAATTATCTTAATTATATTATATAATATTTTTAGGATAAAATCTAGTCCGAAATTAAATAAAAAGGGTGAGTGTTATTATGTTAAAAACTTTTGATTTCGAAAGAACTCCTGTAGTTGAGCTAGTAAATGAAATATTAGTAGATGCCGCAAAACGTGGCGCATCAGACATACATTTTGATCCACAAGAAGATTATTTAAAAACCCGTATTAGAATTGATGGAGATTTAATAGATTATACAGAAATTCCAAATACTATTGCTAAAAACTTAATTACTCGTGTCAAAATTATTTCTGGTATGAACATTACTGAATCAAGACTTCCACAAGATGGTGCGATTAAAGCCACTCTTGAAGATATTGATTTGGATTTGCGTGTTTCTGCAGTTCCAACTAATAAAGGAGAAAAAATTGTTATTCGTATTTTGGATTATTCTTTAAGTTTAGCAGGTCTTGAAAGCTTAGGATTTAGTCCAGAAAACTACAAAAAAGTAGTAAAGATGATTTCTATTCCAAATGGTATTATCTTAGTTACTGGTGCGACTGGTACCGGAAAATCTACTACAGTATATTCTATACTTCAAAGATTAAATAAAGAAAATACTAATATAATTTCCGTTGAGGACCCAATAGAAATGGATATTCAGGGTGTTAACCAAATACAGACAAATAGTGATATCGGTTTAGACTTCGCTACTGTATTAAGATCTATATTACGTCAAGACCCAAATATAATAATGATCGGAGAAATACGTGATACCGAAACTGCAAAGATAGCCGTTAGAGCTTCAATTACTGGACATCTAGTTCTTTCTACAATCCACACAAACGATTCATTAACTACAATTGAGCGTCTTTTGGATATGGACGTTGAAAGATACTTACTTGCAAGTGCGCTTGCTGGAATTATCTCTCAGAAATTAGCTAGAAAATTATGTCCACATTGTAGAAAATTAAGACCTACTAATGAATATGAAAGAAATCTAATTAAAAAGGTTACTGGAAAAGATGTATCTGAAATATATACAGCTGTTGGATGTGATGAATGTAAAAACGGTTATAATGGTCGTATAGCTATTCATGAGGTATTATTAATAAATCAAGATATTAAGGACGCAATAAGTTCTAATGTAAGAAAAGAACAATTGAGACACTTAGTTTATAACGGAGATGTTATATCATTATTGCAAGATGGAATTGGCAAAGTTTTAGAGGGATTAACTACTCTTGAAGAGTTATTAAAGATTATTGAATTAGATGATGATGAAATTGTACATTCAACTGGTCTTGAGAATGCTATTGAAGCAAATGAACTTACTAAAGAATCTGTAAAGCAAAATGATAATGTAAATAGTACTCCAGTTACACAAACTAATCTAAATAATAATATTAAAAAAGAAATACCTAAAGTAGAAGAAAATGTTATTCCTACCCCTACTCCTACTAATCCTAGTATGGATAGTGGTGATAAACATTCGTTATTTGCAAATAGAAAAAGTATTTTTAAATAAGTCGAAAGACTTATTTTTTTGACGAACAAAAGTCAAAATAAATTTTGACCTAAATGCCATCACTGGCATTTTTTTCTACTTCATCAAGACTAAGCCTCTCCATAGACCAGTTTCGGATAGTCGCTACCCTACTTGTTTTTTATTCCGTCAAAATTTTATTGACTTGCAGTTCCAAGTCCACTCTTCATATATAGTTTTAAACCTTCAAACATTATATTTACACTCGCACTTATATCTCTATCATTTAAACTCGAACAATTTGGACATTCCCACTCTCTTATTCTTAAGTCTTTTACTTCTTTATTTTTGTATCCACATCTTGGACATATCTGACTACTTGGATAATATGTGTCTATTTGATAAAATAACTTGTTTTTCCATTTGCTTTTATACTTAAGCTGTCTTATTAGTTCTGCCCATGATGCATCATATATTTTCTTAGATAGTGGACTTTGTACCATTTTGTTTATTTTTAGTTTTTCCGTTACTATTATGTCATTTTCTTCTGTTATTTCTTTACTTATTAAATGTAGGAGATATTTTCTTGCATTTCTTAATTTTTGATAGGCTCTTTGTAATTTTATTTTTACTTTTATTCTATTTTTACTTCCTTTTTCACATCTTGCTAACCATCTATTTAATCCTTTTATTTTCTTCTCATATTTTTCTATTATTTTCTCATTTCTTATTTTTATTGTACCAAATTTCTAACGAAAAGTCAGTATACATCAATTAATTTGTAAAAATATATTGCAAAATAAAAAGTGTTGGAGTATTATAGTTTCTGACCAAAGAAAGATAATAAATCCAACACATTTATTATTATACTCCGTTTTTCTTAAATGTAAAGGTTTATTTCTCTCTTTGGTTAATCGATATGATTAATTTATGATAATGTCTTAAGTGTTAACTTTTGAAAATGTCTCAAAAGTAATATATAATATGTCACTT
>CANQAT010000043.1 GCA_947588925.1 uncultured Bacilli bacterium
AAACTAAAAACCCATAGCTATTCTCAAACTAAAAACCCATCAATTTAAAAAAGGGTTTTTACTATGAGAATTAAGAAGTAATAGAAAAGAAGTTGCAAAAATTGGATTTAGAGATGATATGATATATAATTATTTAGAAAATAAAGAGAAAGATATTTTAGAAATTCATCAAATTGAAAATAAAAAATGTCAAGAACTACTTGAAAGTTATAATAATGAAATTTATTAAAAACTATCTAGAGAGTGATATATAGTATATTTAAATCATTAACCATTAGAGTGTTAAAAAATTTTTAAATATTCAATAAATATACAAAAATATGTTAAAAAATGTAAAAATATGTTATAATATACACATTAATTGACCAAAAAATGTGCATTTTTGATTTAAAATGATATATTATATTAAAGGAGAGTGATAAAATGGAACCATATAAAGCAAAAATGTTACCAATTTCGTATAAACTTGATAAAGAAACAATAAAAATTCTAGGTCAAGCAAATGATAAATATGGACAATATAAGTCTTTATTAAAAATGTTTAAATTTGATCAAAAATACTTTCTTGATTCTTTAGTGCTAGGAGAAAGTATTAGATCTTCACGAATAGAAGGTACTCAAATATCTCAAGATGACATGTACTATATGGATTACAAAGAATCAAACGATAATATTAAAGAAGTTAAAAATCTAAAACAAATGCTCGAATATGCAAATGAGAAATTAAAAGATAAGGAATTTAGCATTAACATGATTAATTCCATGCACAAAATATTACTATCAGGGGTTAGAGGCGAAGATAAATCACCGGGAGAAATTAGGGCAATTCAAAATTATATTGGACCTAGAGGACTTGGGAAAGAAGGCGCTACATTCGTCCCACCTATTCCAGATGAAGTCCCTGAACTTTTAGAAAATTTAATGGAATATATGAATAATATGTATGATGAAGAAGCATTCATTAAAGTTGCTATTTCTCATATTCAATTTGAATCGATTCATCCATATAAAGATGGCAATGGAAGAATGGGAAGAGCTCTCATAACACTCCAACTTGCAAAATTAAAAGATGATGAACCAATATTATTTTTGTCTGAGATTATAGAGTTATTTAAAGCAAATTATTATAATGCTCTTAATGAGTGCAGAAATGGAAATATCGATGGATTTATTAGATTTTTTCTACAATGCGTGGTTGATCAATGTACTAGAAATATTGGCAGAATTGAAAAAATTAATAAAGTTTATGATGAAGATGAAGAAACAATAAAGCGAAATATAAATGGAAGTATTGTTCTTAGAATGCATCCTTTAATGATGAAGAAAATAGTATTTACAGCAGGAGAAATGGCAAAAGAACTTAATGCTCATATAAACTCAATTAATAATATATTAAACAAAATGATTGAACTTAACATAGTTGTTAAAGAAAAGAAAGCGGGAACTAATAGAATAACTTATAGATACATTAGAGTATATGATACCTTTGTTGAGCAATTATAAAAATACAATAAATTGAAAAATATTGTGAAAAAGGGCCTTAAAAATTAAAGGTTACACATTCTATTGTGAAAAAGTTTATAAATATTTAGTGAAGATTAATTGCAACAAAGAAACACATTATTAAAAAAGATTTTATAATAACTCAATATATGACAAGCAATTATAATATAAGTTTTGTTTATCTTATTTATACATCATATACAAATAAAGCCTGTTGTACTAGTTAAAATTACAATTTGTATTATTAAGATTATCAAGTTCGTTTGATAATCTTTTTATATGTATTGACAACTGTGTATAAACTGTATATAATATATATGTACAAAAGAGGTGAGTTATGGAAATTATAATAAGTAATTCAAATGGTATTCCTATATATGAACAAATTAAAGAGCAAATAAAAGTTAAAATAGTTTCTAATGAATTAAAAGAAAATGAACTCTTACCATCCATAAGAACTTTAGCTAAAGATCTTCGATGTAGTGTTATAACAACAAAAAATGCCTATGAAGAGTTAGTAAAAGAGGGTTATTTAAAAAATATTCCATCTAAAGGTTTTTATGTTGCTAAAATAAATAAAGATATTGCTTTAGAGGAACAATTAAATAAGATAGAAGAATTAATGGATAAGGCAGTTACTATTGCAAAAATGAATAGTATAAATAAAAAAACACTAAATGAAATGTTAAATATATTATATGAGGAGGATAAATAGTATGGACAATATTTTAGAAATTAAAAATCTATGTAAAAAATATGATAACTTTGAACTTAAAAATATATCATTTACTTTACCTAAAGGTATGATTATGGGTTTTATAGGTGAAAATGGTGCGGGGAAAACTACAACGATAAAGGCTATATTAGATATTATTAAATCATATAGTGGAGAAATTAAAATTTTTGGACTAGATAATCGTAAAGACGAAAGAAAAATAAAAGAAGATATCGGAGTTGTGTTAGATGATATGTTTTTTCCTGAGATTCTTACACCCAATGATATAAATAATACTATGAAAGGTATTTATAAAAATTGGGATACCAAAATGTTTTATGATTATTTAAAAGAATTTTCATTGTTACCTAATAAACAGATTAAAACTTATTCTAAAGGTATGAGAAAAAAACTCGAAATAGCAACCGCGCTATCTCATCACCCTAAACTTTTAATATTAGATGAACCAACCTCAGGACTTGACCCGGTTGCTCGCGTAGAAGTTATTGAAATATTTCAAAGTATAATAGAAAAAGAAGAGTGTTCTATTCTACTTTCTAGTCATATTACTACTGATTTGGAACACATCGCAGATTATATAACTTTTATCAATAATGGAGAAATTGTTTTATCTAAAACAACTGATGAATTATTAGATAAATATGGTATTGTAAAATGTACTTTAAAAGAGTTTAAAGATATTGATAAAAAAGATTATATTAAATACAAAAAAACAAAATATGAATATGAAGTATTAGTTCCTAATAAAAAAGAGTTTAAATCAAAATATAATATTTCTATAATTGATAAAATAACTTTAGATGACCTTATGGTTTTAATGATTAAGGGGGAAGAATAATGATAGGATTTATGAAAAAGGATTTAGCAATGATTAAAAGCAATTTTAAATTGATTGGAATATTAATTGTTGTATATGCTGTAATGGGTCTAATGGGTAAAATGGATATATCATTTATTCTACCATTTATGAGTGTAATGATAATGATTTCATCGTTTAGTTATGATAACTATAATAAATGGGACGCTTATTCTATCTCACTACCTAACGGAAGAAAAAACAGTGTAAAGTCAAAATATGTAACAACCATTTTAATGATTCTTACTGTTGCTATTATAACGGTTTTATTATCTTTTATTATTTCTTATGTTAATACTAAAACCATTAACTATGAACAAATTTTAGTTTCAATGTTTGGTACAATATTTGGAACACTTTTAGTTTTAACTTTTATGTATCCAATTATTTATAAATTAGGTGTTGAAAAGGGAAGACTTGGAATATTTATAATTGTATTTGGACTAGTAATTATTGGCGGATTTCTATCTCAATATATAGATATATCAAGTATTTCAAAATCATTATCGTTTTTAGAAGATTATTTAATAATAATTTTAATAATAGTAACTATTATAATGGTTTATATATCTTATAAAATATCTGAAAAAGTATTCAGTAAAAAAGAATTTTAAAGAGTAAATGTTATAATTTATCAATAATATTATTGAATAAATTGAAACAGGTTATCAAATTGACAATGCAATATATAAGTGATAAAATGACATTGTGAACAAAAGAGGTGAGACTATGAAAAAAATAAGTATGATATTTTTAAGTTTACTAACAATTATTTTAATTGCAGGATGTGGTAGTGCGAAAGAAAAAGAACAAAAATTAGTTTGTACATCTATAGAAAACGAAGATGATATGAGCTTTGAAAGTATAATTTCTATGACTTATAAAAATAATAAATTAAATCATATGACGATGGAAGTTAATACAAAAGTTACAAGTACTGATGTACAAGCAAATTGGGAAATCTTCAAGGCGTCAATGGATAAAGATAATGAAGAATTTAGTAAAGATGGAATTAGCCTAAAAGTTGAAAGCGATGATCAAAACTATGAATATAAAACAATTTTAAATATTGATGTTGAAAACGCTACTGAGGAGGCATTAGAAGAACAAGGATTTAGCAATTTAAAAGATGATAATAGTACTTTAGAAGATAGCAAAAAATCTGCTGAAAATGATGGCTATGTTTGCGAAGTAAGATAATTTAATGTATAAGTAAAAGGAAGATGACTCTTCTTTTTTTTGCAAATATTTTGTCACTTTTCGATTTCTATGATATACTATTATACGAGGAGTATGACATATGAAAAAAGCAATATTTCCATTATTAGTAATTGGATTAATTATTTTAAATTTAGTAGGGTGTGGTTCTAAAAAATCACTTGAAGACGCAAAAAAATTTAAAGATGAATATGAAAGTTTAAATGATACCCTAAACTCAGCAGGCAAAAAATTTAGAGAACTTTCTATAGATGAGAATAACCCGTTTATATATTCAACAGGTCTAGAAATTGTAAAAAAAATAGAAAACAAAGAAACTTTCTACGTTTATTTTGGGTCTAAATATTGTCCATGGTGTAGAAGCGTTATTGAAAAGTGCATTGAAATTGCTAAAAAAAATAATATTGAAAAAATTTATTATGTAGATATTTGGGATGAAGATCACGTCGAAATATTAAGAGATACATACAAAATAAACGATGATGGAAAACTAGAGTTAGTTAAAGAAGGTAGTGAAGGCTATAAAGAGTTACTAGAATATTTAGATGATGTTTTAAGTGAATATACACTAACGGATCAAAATGGAAATGCAATATCTGTAGGAGAAAAAAGAATATTTGCTCCAAACTTTATATATGTTAAAGATGGTAAAGCAATCAAGCTTACATCCGCAATATCAGATAACCAAAAAACTTCAAATGATGAATTATCTGATGAAATATTAAAAGATGAGGAAGAGAAATTCACTGAATTTTTTAGTGAATAATTATTTATATGATAGATTTAACTAAAAATTTTGAGAATAGAATTATTAATTATAACAAATTAATTGAATACGGGTTTATTAAAAAAGATGAAAACTTTATATATGAGAAAAATATATATGATAACTTTAAAGTAGTCGTTGAATTATCTAAGGAAAAGCAAATATCAAAGGTAATAGATTTATCAACAAATTTAGAATATCTACTAATAAACGTAAATCCTAAAGGACAGTTTAATGCAAAGTTAAATGAAGAATATGAGTGCGTTATAAATGATATTTTAAATAACTGTACATATTTAAATTTTTTTAAGTGCAACCAAACAAAAGAAGTAATCAAATATATAAAAGATAAGTACAACGATGATTTAGAGTATCTTTGGGAAAAATTTCCAACAGACGCAATATGGAGAAATAAAAAAAGTGGTAAGTGGTACGGATTATTACTAGTAATAGAAGAGAGCAAACTCGGTATTAATTCTAAAAACATTGTAGAAATTATTGATTTAAGGTATCAAAAATCTAATATAGAAAATATAGTAGATAACAAAAAAATATTTAGAGGATATCACATGAATAAAAATAGTTGGATAACTATAAAACTTGACGGAAGTTTTGATATAAAAGATATATATAAACTTATAGATAATAGTTATGAATTATCGAAAAACGACTAGTATTTTTGCAAGATTTTGCTATAATATAATTAACATGGAGTGGTTGTATGAAGAATTTAAAAAAAGTATTAGGCTATAATATTAAATCATTATTAGGATTTGAATTTATTTATAAACTTTTATCGACGATTATATTTGTACCTTTATTCTTAATGCTTTTTAAATTTATTACTAATATTAGTGGTTATAGTTATTTGACATTTGAAAATGTAGTATCTTTTTTACTTAATCCACTAACTTTACTATTTATTTTTATTTTACTTGTATTAATAACTTTCTATACCCTTATAGACATAAGTACAATAATAGTAATATTAGATAGTTCCTATCAAGAGAAAAAAATATCTATTAAAGAAGCTTTTACGGTAGCTTTGTTAAAATCATTAAGGGTATTTCACTTTAAAAATATCCTTTTGCCATTCTTGGTTATATTTTTAATACCTTTTTTAAATTTTGGAATATCATCTAGTTTTATATCTACAATAAAAATTCCTGAATTTATATTAGATTATATAAAAAATAATGGAACACTTCTCATGCTTTATATAGCTTTAATATTTATTCTTTCTATAGTATTATTTAGATGGTTATTTTCGTTGCACTTCTTCCTACTTGAAGATTGTAACTTTAAAGAAGCAAGAAAAAGGAGTATTAATTTAAGTAAGAAAAACAAAATAAAAGATTTCTTAAGCATTCTTTTAACTCAAACAGTACTTTTTATAATGTATGTATTATTTATACTTCTTGGAATTGTACTAATAATTTTAATTTATAAATGGTTAGGAAAAGTAAATATTTTTGGAAATCTTTCAATAACTGTTATTTGGCTTTTAATAGCAGTATCATTCATTATAGTGACCCTTTTATCCACACCAGTCAGTTATTCTATAATAAGTGTTTTATACTATAAACATAAAGAAAAAAATAATGAAGATATAAAACATATCAAAGTAAATTCTAAAGAAAAAAAGAAATTAAATAAAAAATTAAATGTAGTAAAGTATGTAGTAATTATACTAACAATATTTAGTGGTTCTATTCTCACATACTCTGTTATGAACGATAAGTATGATTTAAAGATAGAACATGTAAGAACGATAGAGGTAACTGCCCATAGAGGTGCCTCAGCTAAATATCCTGAAAACACTATGAGTGCGTTTAGAGGGGCAAAGGAACTTGGAACTGATTGGATTGAACTTGATGTACAACAGACAAAAGATAAAAAATTAATAGTACTTCACGATACAAACCTTAAAAGAACTACTGGTGTTAATAAGAATACTTGGGAAGTAACATACGACGAAGTAGAAAAATTAGACGCTGGAAGTTTCTTTAGTGAAGAGTTTAAGGGTGAGAAAATACCTTTATTAGAAGAGGTAATAGAGTTTGCTAAAGAAAACGACGTAAAACTAAATATAGAATTAAAACCTACTGGAAATGAAACGGATTTTGAATCTTCAGTAGTAGATATTATAAATAAATATGATTTTGCTAGTAAATGCGTCGTTACATCTCAAGTGTATAGTGTGGTTGAAAATGTAAAAGCTTACGATAAAAATATTAAAACAGTATATGTTATGAGTCTCGCTTATGGTGATATCTTAAAATTTGAAGCCGCAGATGCTTTTAGTATTGAAGCTTCTAGCATAACAAAAAAAATTGTAAGTATGGTTCATGGAGCTGGTAAAGATATCTATGCTTGGACATTAAATACTGAATCTGGAATTAATAATATGATAAATTTAAACGTCGACAACATTATAACCGATGATATAGTTCTTGCAAAAGAGTTAATATATTCTAGTAAAACTAGTTCAGTTATACAAGAATATATCAAATATATAAATAAGTTTCTAAAATAGGAGTAAATTATGAAGGATAAGTTTAAAGATTATATAAATAATGATCATACTTTTGATAAAAAAACAATGTTTGGAATAATTTGTTTAATGATTGTTATAACTGGAATATTTGGATTTATATTTGAGTATATATTTTATTATTTTAATGGAGGCATGAAAGTATTCTACTGGAGAGGTGGAAATTTCCTTCCGTGGATAAATATATATGCAATAGGTTCATTAGGTATATATTTTTTAACGTATAAATGTAGAAAAAAGCCATTAAAAGTGTTTTTAATAAGCATGGTAATATGTGGAATTTTAGAATATATAGGTGGTCTTGGACTATATGTTATAGGTGATGGTTTTAGATGTTGGGATTATAATACTGAGATACTAAGTTTTGGAAGTATTGGTGGATTTGTATGTGTTAGAAGTGTATTATCATTTGGCTTTGCTAGTCTACTTTTAATGTACGGAGTAGTTCCATTTATCTTTTATCTTGCAAAGCATATGAATAAAAAAGTATTTTTAACAATTAGTATTACACTTTGCTCTATAATATTTATAGATGAGATATATAATTTGATAATAGCTAGAATATTTGGTTTGCCTAGGGCTTCTGATATATATAAAAGTTTGGGAATGCACTATGTAAAATTTAACTGATTAAATAAATGGAGGTTTTCATGAAAGGTAAATTAATAGTAATAGAAGGCACAGATTGTAGTGGAAAAGAAACACAAACTAAAATGTTGGTGGAAAAATTAGAAAAAATAGGCATAAAATGTGTTAGGTTTTCTTTTCCACAGTATGATACTCCAACAGGTAAAATAATAGGCGGTCCATATTTGGGCAAGCCCAATATTTGTCATGGTTGGTTTAGTGAGGGAGCTGTTAATGTTGACCCTAAAGTATCATCTTTATATTATGCAGCAGATAGAAAGTATAATATAAATAAGATAGAACAGTTGATAGAAGAAGGCATTAATGTTATACTTGATAGGTATATGTATTCCAATTTAGCACATCAAGGTGGAAAAATTAAAGATAAAAAAGAGAGATTTGATATGTATAAATGGCTAGAAAAACTAGAATTTGAACTTTTAGAGTTGCCTAAAGCCGATATAAAAGTTTTCCTTCATATGCCATACGAGGTATCATTGATACTTAAACAAAATAGAAAAGAAGCTTTAGATGAGCATGAATCTTCAGTGGAGCACCTCCTTCTTGCAGAAAATGCCTATAAGGAAGTTGCGCAATTATATAACTTTAAAACTATCGAATGTAGTAAAGATAATAATCCTAGAAAAATAGAAGATATAAATGAAGAATTATATAATTATATTTTGAGTAATTTGTAGTATATAACAATTAGTTTGGAAGGTGATAAAATGCAAAAAACTTTAAAGAACGTTATAAAAAAAGTAATTAATTATTTAAAGACTAATATACTTATGACAACATTTATACTAACGTCATTAATAAATGGATTTTTAGTTAGAGCTTTTACTGTTGGAAATATATTTGCTATTAAACCGATACTAGCAGATTTAGTATTACTTCTTATAGTTACTGCATTTGGATATTTTATTACGCCGAAGCACCAGTTCAAATACTTCTTGTTTTTTAGCTTTTTATTTACTTTTATATGCATAATAAATAGTGTTTACTATAGTAACTATTTATCATTTGCTTCAGTTTCACTACTTAAAACTTTAGGCGAATTAAAGGGTTATACGAATGCTGTTTTTGAAAATATATTAGAGTTAAAGGATTTTGTATTTTTGTGGCAAATATTTACAATTTGCTTTGTGCATATACAACTTAAAAGAAAAAAATATTATGTTAAAGTAAAAGAAATTGAAAAGGGTAAAATAAGATTTTTAAATATGAGCGTCGTAGCTTTAATAGTACTTGGATTTTTTATATCTATGTTAACATCTACAGATATTGGAAGACTTAAAAAGCAGTGGAATAGATCTTCCATAGTTATGGAATTTGGTATATACATATATCAAGTAAACGATCTTGTTAGCTCAATTAAAACGACTGTAAATGAAATGTTTGGATATGATGAGGCATATAAGACGTTTAGAGAGTATTATGAAAACGTAGATAATAATCATACAAAAAATGATTATACTAATATGTTTAAAGGTAAAAATGTATTAGTTATACATGGAGAAAGTTTACAAGGCTTTACAATGAATTTAAGGTTTAACGGCGTTGAACTTACTCCTAACTTAAATAAAATGGCTAAAGAGGGTATGTATTTTTCTAATTTCTATGCACAGGAGAGCGTAGGTAATAGTAGTGATAGTGAATTTACATCTTTGACCTCACTTCTACCATCTAGTAGTGGGACTGTATTTATGAACTACTTTAACAGAGATTACGAAACTATTTTGAAACTATTAAAAAATGAAGGATATTACACATTTTCTATGCACGCTAATACAGGCGATTCTTGGAATAGAAATATTACTTATAGATATTTAGGATATGATGATTTCTATTATTATACTAAAGACTATGATATAGATGAGGTAATAGGATATGGACTTTCTGATAAATCTTTCTTTAGACAGTCAGTAGATAAGATAGTAGATATAAATAGTACTCATTCTAATTGGTATGGCACATTAATAATGCTTACAAATCATACACCATTTGATATAGGTGATAATAGTGATTATGTAGTAGATTATGTTACTGATGAATATAGCGAAGAAACAAAAAGAGTAGAAACAGTAACGAAAGATTGGTTGGAAGGGACAAAGATGGGTAATTATCTCAAGTCGGTACACTACGCAGATGAAGCAATTGGTGAGCTCATGGATGAGTTAGATAAATCAGGTCTACTTGAAAATACTATAGTTGTACTATATGGAGATCACGATTGTAAATTAAAACCATCAGAATTTAAAAAACTATATGATAGCGAATACTATAACGATGTACTTATAGATCCATCTGACACTGTTGGAGTAATAGATGACTTTACTTATGAAATAAATAGGGAAGTCCCATTCATAATTTGGTCTAAAGATATTGTAGGAACTAAATATAATAAAGAAGAGACTAAAGTTATGGGTATGATCGATGTCATGCCAACACTCTCAAATATGCTTGGAGTAACTCCAAAATACGCACTTGGTAATGATATATTTAGTATAGATGAAAATGTAGTAGTCTTCCCAAGTGGTAACTGGATATCTAATAAGCTTTATTACAATAGTTCAAAAGAGAAATTTAGGCAACTAGATTTAGAATCTTCTATTGATATGGATTATATAGATAAGTATAATGCGTATGCAGAAGAGATGATAAATGTTTCAAACGGAATCATAACTTATGATTTAATCAAAGCATATGAAACTGGTACTGAGACACTAATCAATAGTGAATAAGGTTATTTTGTAACCTTTTTTCTGTCAATAATTTTTGAAAATGTCTTAAAATTTTTTTAACATTAGCGGGAAAAATAACCCGTTTTTGTATTACTTT
>CANQAT010000044.1 GCA_947588925.1 uncultured Bacilli bacterium
ACCGCGACATAAAGTTTTAAAAATTAATATTTTTAAAATCTTTTTGGCGTGGAACAAAAATCTTTTTGAGATTTTTGTTAAAAATGACTTGACTTTTTATAGTTAGTCACCACTATAAGTATAACACATTATAAGATATTTTCACATATCAAATTATCACACAAGTCTTTATATTTTTCATATTCTTCTTTATTTTTAATAGTCCATCCTATCGTTAGTTTATCTGTTTTAAATGGCAAATTCTTTTTATTAACAGATACAAAGTCTATCTTTTTTATATACTTTTTTACTATTTTATAGTTAATGTCGTTTAGTATTATTAATCCTATTATATAATTCTTTCTATTTTTATAAAACCAATCTATTACAAATGGATTCATTGTTTGAATAGCAAAAGAGCCTTTATAATTATCTAGTATTTTTACAAGTTCTTCTTCAAAGTTAGAATTGTTATCCACATCTTTTATTTCTATTAGGATAGGGACTTTACCATTAACTATGTGCATAACTTGTTTTAAAGTGGGAATTGTGTATTTATTTTTGATTTTTATTTTAGATAATTGTTCATAACTTAGTGTTTCTATTATTTTATTCACACCACAAAGTCTATAAAGGTCATAATCGTGGTAGATAACTATTGTTTTATCCTTAAGTATGTGTATATCTAGTTCAATTATATAATTTTTATCCACGCACTTAGTAAAAGCACCTATAGTATTTTCTATTACATTAGAGTTATGAACACCCCTATGGGCGATTAGAGTTTGTTTTAAAAAACTTAAGTCTTTCATACTTAACTATATGAAAAAAAGATATATTTATCTATATCTTTCAATCTCATTATCTTTAGCAAAGTTAGAAATTGCAAGGAAATTTTCATCATAGCCATATTTTTCTTGACCAAAAGATAACCACATTTTTTCCCATGTCTTTTCTTTTTCTAATAACCTTTGTACATTTGCATCATAGAAAGATTTATTATCTTCTTGCTTAGTTAAATCAACACATCCATCTTCTCCATAAAGTTTTGCTTGTAAATCACATTCTAGTTTATCACAGTGGTACGAAAAAAGGGCTTCTTTAGTTTTTCTTTCGTCAAATTCTAAATACAAACTTTCTATATCGCTTGAATTTAATAATCCACTTAATATATTATGAACAGCTGCGTGTTCTATCTTTTCTTTTTCTTCCTTAGATATTTGAAATTGTGTTAAATCGCCTATTACAGTTTCACCAATTTCATGAATTGCAAGCATCATTAAAACTTTTTTAATATCTATATCATATTGATATTCTTTATAAATTGCTAGGGCAAGCATTTGAGTTGAATATACATGTTCTGCAACGCTTTCAAGTCTTTCCCTTTGAACATTCCAATCTTTCCAACCTGTTCTAATTAAGTTTTTTAATCTATTGCATAGTACATAAAATTTAATTACATTTTCTTCTTTAGACATAATAACTCTCCTTATTTGTGTATTATTATAACAAATAAGAATTATAAAATCTAGTATTAGTCTCTAAAATGTCCAAACTTTGCTCTTTCTTCGTAACACTCGTTCTTTAAGTCTAAATCTTTTATAATGTTTTTTGGTTTACACTCTTCATATAAACTCTTATCTGCTTCAATATCACCTAAGTTTGTTTTAATATAAATAGCAAGTGGTTCTTCCATACCTATTGCATAAGATAGTTGTACTTCACACCATTTATATTTATCATTAGATTTAACTATTTTTTTAGCAATTTCTCTTGCTTTATATGCAGCAGATCTATCAACTTTAGTTGGGTCTTTTCCAGAGAATGCTCCACCACCTACATTAGCAAATGACTGATAACTGTCTACAACAATTTTTCTACCAGTTAAACCTGCATCTCCTTCAAATCCTCCTATTTCAAATCTACCAGTAGGATTTATAATGAAGTTTTCTACTTCTATATTATATTTTTTACAAATGTTAGTGCATATGTCTTTTATAATACTATCAGTAGCTTCTCTATCCTCTTCAGTATTTTGATAACAAACAGTAAATATCTTTATACCTACTAATTTATTATCTTCATCATATATACCAGTTATTTGAGATTTACCATCAGGTAAAAACCTTTTATCTTTCTTTCTTAATTCATCATATGCCATACTTAATTCCTGAAGTATTACCATAGCAGTTGGTAATAATTTTTCTGTATCACGACAAGCATAACCGAACATCATTCCGTTATCTCCCGCACCTCCAACTTCATCGTTAGTTCCAAGTGCGATATCAGGACTTTGTTTTCCTATATTATCTATTATTTCATAGTCAGTTGAATATCCAATATCTTTTAGTACTCTTTTAGCTACTGATTCAACATCGACTTTTGAATTAGAAGTTACTTCTCCTGTTATAAAGATTTTTCCTTTTCCTCCTACAACTTCAATTCCACATCTTGAATTTTTATCATCTTTTAAATAAGCATCAAGTAATGCATCACTTATTTGGTCACATACTTTATCTGGATGTCCTCTAAAAACTATTTCATTACTATAAAATTTCATACTACCTTCCTTCCTCTATCACATCTCATAAAAAAATACTCAAGATAACCTGAGTACGAAAGTTATCTTATAGATCTAGCTTTACCACCAAATTTAATTGGTTGGTGTGACTTCATAGGGCTAGTCCCTCCATCACTCTTTATAAGATGTTAACTAAATTATAGCACATATATAGTTATATTACAATATTTTTTAAATTTTTTGCTTATTTGTCTTATTTGCTTAATACCTCACTATGACTCCCTGTACTAACTAATAATAATATAACATTGTCTTCTAAATACTTATATATAAGTACCCAATCTGGCTCTATATGACAATCCCTGCAATTTCTAAAATTCCTATCATTATATAATGGATGGTCATTATATTTTTTATCCAATGGTTCTTTATTTGCAAGTTTAGTAATTACATACTGTAATTTGCTTAAATCCTTCCCTTGCTTCTTTAACTTTTTATACGACAATTTAAATTCACTTGAAAATTTAATTGTATATCTTGTTTTTACTTTTAAATCAATCATTTCTATCTAAATCCTTAAATAACTCGTCTACATCATTATAACTTTTATAGTTTTCTGGATGTTTTTCCATATTAGCAAGTTCCTTTGCTACTCTTTTTAATTGCGATTTAGTAAAATATCTATATAAATCAGGTTCTTCGTTTGGAATTGATATATCAAACGGAATGCTTTCTCTCATTATTAATTGCTTTATTGTCATATTTATTAAGCCACTCATACTAACACCTAATTTTTCCAATATTTTAGTTGCTTGTTCCTTATCTTTTTTATCAATTTGAACACTAATAGCCGTTGTTAAATTAGACATACATTAGCATCTCCCTTCTCTACTAAGTATATTAATATATTTTAAACAAAGTGTCAAGTATTTTTATATAAATTTTATATATTTTTAATATAAAAACAGGTAGTAAAATAAAAATTAAAAAATGACTTTTAATCGAAAGTCAGATGACTTTCTTTTTTTGTGTGTGCTACAAAATATTTTAACGATACTCTTAATAACAAAAAGCCTAGAAATATCAACAATTTCTAGGTTTTTAAAACTGTAAAAATTAACGTTTTGAGAATTGAGGTGCACGACGAGCAGCTTTTAGACCTGGCTTTTTACGTTCCTTAGCTCTTGGGTCACGAGTAACAAGTCCAGCTTTCTTTAATATTTTTCTATAACTATCTTCGTTTGCTTCATTTGCCTTATCATATTCAAGTAAAGCACGAGTTATACCTAAACGGATTGCTCCTGTTTGACCGCTTGCTCCACCGCCAGATACTTTAACTTCTATATCGAAAGTGTTTTCATTATTTGTAGCTACTAAAGGTTGTTTTAAATCCATTACATAAGTTGCATATGGCATAAATTCATTAACATCTACACCATTAACAGTTATTTTTCCACTTCCAGCAGTCATTTTAACTTGCGCTGTTGAAGACTTTCTTCTTCCTGTTCCTATAAATACTTTCTTTGCCATTTAAAACCCTCCTTATTTAACTTTCATTTCTACTGGCTTTTGTGCCATATGAGGATGTTCACTACCCTCATAAACAAATAATTTCTTAATTACTTGTCTACCCAATCTAGTGTGAGGTATCATACCTTTAACAGCTCTTTCAATCATCTCAACTGGATAATTTTCTCTCATCTCTTTTGCAGTTCTTTCTCTTAATCCTCCAGTATACCCTGAATGGTTATAATAAACTTTATCTTCTAGTTTATTTCCTGTTAGATTAACTTTTGAAGCATTAATTACTATTACATAATCTCCACAATCGATATGTGGTGTGTAAGTAGGTTTATGCTTTCCACGTAAAACGTCTGCTACTTTAGTTGCTAGGCGTCCTAAACTAACACCTTCAGCATCTATAACATACCAATTACGCTCTACTGTTTCCTTTTTTTGCATAAATGAATTTTTCATAAATTTTTCCTTTCTCCAATACATATAGCAAGTTTTCCCAAGACTTACTAAATGTGGGATTAAATGTACCAACTAAAATAATACTAAAAAATACTAAAAAAGTCAATAAAAATATATTATTTTATTAACTTTTTATTACTATTTTACTCAAAATAATCAAGTTTCATGTTTTCTCTTACACGTTTCATTACTTCTTCTGCCTTTTTCTTTGTTGCCTCTGTACCTTCTTTTAATATTCTATCTACTTCATCAGGTCTATCTTCATAATATTTACGTCTCTCTTGTATTGGTTTTAAGAATTCTATAATGTTACGAGCAAGTTCTTTCTTACAAAATACACAGCCTCTTTCTCCCTTTTTACATTCAGCGCACACATCTTCTATATTAGGATTTTTAATTAGTTTGTGGTAGTAATATACCATACAAACATCAGGATTTGCAGGGTCATCTTTTCTAAGTTTATTAGGATCAGTTTTTGCGTCCATTACTTTTTTAGTAATAGTTTCCTCATCATCTGACAAATATATGCAGTTGTTAAGTGATTTACTCATTTTCTCATTTCCATCTAAACCTTTAATTCTAGGAGTTTTACTAAGTACTGCCTCTGGCTCATTAAATGTGTCTCCATATATTTTATTAAATTTTCTAACTATTTCTCTTGCTTGTTCTAGGTGTGGTAATTGGTCATCTCCAACAGGTACTATATTTGCATTAACACATGCAATATCTGCTGCCTGAGATACTGGATAACCTAAAAATCCATAAGTAATGCTTTCTCCATCACTGCCAAATAATTCTTTTTTTTGAGCAACTTCAAACTTAGTTGTTGGATTTCTAAATAGACGTGACACTGACACTAAGTTAGAAAAGTATACTGTTAGTTCTGCTGTTTCAGGAATAAGCGATTGAATATATATGTGTGATTGTTTTGGATCTATTCCAGCAGCAAGATAATCAAGAGCTACTTCACGGACATTATCTCTAACTTTCTTTGGATTATCAAAATTATCTGTGAGTGCTTGAACATCTGCTATTAATATATAAGTATCATAATCGTATTGCATTTTTACTCTATTTTCTAATGACCCGAAATAGTGTCCTAAATGAAGTCTTCCTGTAGGTCTATCTCCTGTAAGTATCGTTTTCATAAGTCCTCCTTAATCTATATAATATTTTATCGTATCGTTAAACTCTAATTCTGAGTTTTCAAGTATTGTTTTTATTCCAGTACAATCGCTATAATAATAAAGTTTATTCTTATATATATAGTATAAGTAATTATCGCTAAATTTTATATCAGTTGTTGGAACCTCTAGTAGATATTTATAAACATTTATATTATTTTTATCTACTCTATAAAGTTTATATGATATACCATCTTTTTTAAATAGATAGTAATATTCATCTGACTCTTTTACTAAATCATAATCAGTGAAATAATTATCTAGTGTTTCATAGTTAAAATATATCTCGTTATTAGCTTTAGTTTTATTCATCTTTTCCCATTTATTATTGTTATAGTACTTAATATATTTATCACTAGATATTAACTTTATTTTGTTATTTTCTATATCTATCTCATATTGATTTTCGTTATCTTTATCATATATATAGAGTTTATCATCAACTATACCTTCTATATAAGAATCGTATGAAATATCTATTTTTGATTCTAACTTTTTAATCTCTTTTGTATTTAGATTAACTATATAAAAATATTTAAATGTAAAATTACTTTCATAGTCTGCTGTTATATAGTATCCATTAATAAATGCATTTAGTTTATTATTGTATATATCTTTTTCAAATAGTTTAATACTCTCTCCATTTATTAATAATCCATTATATGTAGTTATTGCAGTTATTTTATCGAAATTATCAAATGTATTATATTTTACTGTACCTACCGTTTTAGTATCAAGAATTGTATTATTAAAGTTATTACTATTATATAAATCTACTGTTTCTACATATTTATCTAAATTACTAAACTCTCCTTTAATAGAGTTATAATCATATAATATACCATCTTTAAAACACATCATATCTGTATATAAAGAATTATCTATAATAGGCAAAACGCATTCTACACTATCATCTTTATATATAAATACATCCTTTATAATTTTTCTTTTATTTAAGTTTTTATATATTCTAAAAGGATATACTTTTTTATTAAAAGTAAGTTCTATATAATAACTATTTTTATAAGTTTCTTTTATGTTTATCTTATTATTATCTATATTTAGGCTATAAGTAATACTATTAAAACTTAATATTTGTCTTAATACGATTATTAAAATAATTAATACTGTAAGCAATATAAATAATTTATATTTTTTATTCATAATACACCATACTACAAATTAATTAGTTATTATTTACGTTTAATTTATATTTTTGCTTTTCTTTCATCATATATTCAGTAATAACTGTTTCTATATCATCCATGGCACGCTTAGATATATTAGATAAAAGTACCGTTTCTTTTACTGTATCTATAAATAGTCTTCCCCAAATAATTCCAGTGCTTACAGTTAAATCATTAAACATATCTGGAGTAATTGCAAGATAAGTATACCCAAATAATAGTCTTTTTTGAGCAAGCAATATTCTTTTATTTGTTAAAGCTATTACAAATGTAGAAAATATATCTAAAGAAGATAAACCCTTTTGAGCAGCAAATACAAACATTACTTCTTCTCCCGGATTTAAGTACTTTTCTATAACTTTAGAATGAGCTTTTAATCTCCAAGCTATAGTTCCCGGATATTTATTTTTAAATTCCCTTACCATTTCATAAACGCTTTTCATAACATCACCTACATATTATTATACCAAATATATTAAAATTAGCAACAAAAAAATAGTATAACTTTACGTTATACTATGATTCTTTAATAAATCCAGCCTTAGTAAATTCTCTTACTAACTGTGATATTGTTCTTTCCCCGGAAAAATAATCGTTTACTTTATTGTTTTTAATTATTAGTACTAGTGGTGTGCCTATTGTGCCTTTATTTACATAGTCCTCATCATCGTATCCAATAGTTCCCAAACTTTTGAAGAAAGCGCTTTTATCGTTTTGTTCCATCTCATCAAGAGTTAAATAATTAATTGTGATACTATATTCACCTGCTACTGTATTTAAAGCTGGCTTGATTGCTTGACAGTGTGGACAAGTGGTTGATCCAACAACTATTATATGATTCTTTTTATCTTTAATTAACTTAGAATATTCCTCATAGTTAATATAAGTTATATTCTTATCTTCACCATATTCTGCATCTTCAGGTAGTACTCCTGCACCCTTTAGGAATTCTACATACTCTTCTCCTTCAACATAACCATTTTCTGTATCTATAACTTTACCGTTTTCTACCACTACAGTAGTTGGAGTAGAGTGTTTGGGCATCTCTAGTTTTTTAAGTATCTCATTTATTTGTTTTTTAGCTAATTTAGATGTGTCTATATAATAGTAATCCATGTCGTACTTTTCTGATATAGACTCAAGTATAGGAGTTAGCATAGAACACCAACTACAATTTGTACTTGCATAATAAATAACTGTTCTTTCTTTTGAGTTAAATGCTTTATTAAATCCAGCCATTATTTCTTTTTGCTCACTATTAGCTATAGTACCATTTCTCATTAATGTATCAACTACAAATACTCCTATTAGCGCTAGGGCGACTACTGATAGTACTACTGTTAATACAATTGATATTTTCTTTTCTTTTGACATATAAATCCTTCTTTCTTGTTACAAATTAATTATATCATATTTTTATTACTTTTTAAAACAATTCTTGCACTAAATTAACTATATCTTTTTTCATTTCAATCTTTCGATTGTGTTAGCACTATTTTCAAGCCAAAACGAGAAAAGATTTAATGCTCATTTCCCCTAACAATTACTTTGCAACACTCTCTATTTTCTGTAACTCAAATCTATATTTTTGTTTTACATCAGGATATTTCTTGTGATCAACTTCACTTAAAAACATTTCAAGAGGTCTAATCCAAAGGCTACAATCCCCATATAATTTTCTATAAACTACATATTTCTCTTGCGTTTCAGAATGAATTGCTATATCAACTACTAAATAGTAATCTCCTTTAAAATGCTTATAAATCCCATTTATTTTTAACTCATTCATAATATATCTCCTTTTTACTAATTTTTTAGATTTTTTATTTTTACATGTAAAATCACTATTTACCACAACAGTTCTTATACTTTTTTTCTGAGATTATAAACAATTAGTATATATAATATTTATACATTATCGTTATTATGATTTTTTCTCGTTTGCAAACATTTTATCTTCTGCAAACATTGTTTACAGGCATTTACCAATCTTATTATAATATCAAAATTTCAAATCTAAATTTTTATCAAAATTATCAGCATTAATTTTTTTTAATTATTTTCTATTATATATTTGATGAAACTTCTGGCTTCTGATAAAGGATGTTGTGGAAACATTACATCATATTCTGGTTTTTCTGATTCATTTCTTAACAATCCATTGTATAGTTAAGATTATATCACAATTATCACTATAAAACAATATTTAGCGTAATTCGTTATTTACTATGTATATCATTGAAGCTTGTTCTTCATTTTACATTTAATTCAATAGAAGCAAAAACTTTGTTTTCATACGTTTACTAACTTTAGTACATCATATATAACATTTTTCATAACAAAACTAGTATTCTTTTTAAGTTTTTATATATTATAAATTTTTTGAATAATTTTTTGTGTATTCACAATTGTATTTATTGGATATTTAAGTACCTTTTTATCAAATTTTAAACGAATGTAGTAAAATTGTAGTAAAATTGTAGAATTCTATTGACTTATTAAAATTTTTGTGATAACATACTTTATGAGATGAGAGATATGGATAACAAAACTAGCGCTATTAATATACAAGTAGATAGTAATGTTAAAAAAGAAGCTACTATGGTTTTAACAGATTTAGGTTTATCTATGAGTTCAGCTATTAATTTATTTTTAAAACAGGTAGTTAAAAAAAATGGAATACCCTTTGAATTAACAAACAATGTTACAAATAAAAAAATATTAGATGTCGTATGCGCATTAATTATGAAAGATGGGAAATGTTTGATAGCCAGAAGAAATAAGGATGATCATTTAAAAGGCAAATGGGAATTCCCGGGAGGGCGAAGAGTAGGCCTTGAAGATGAGAAAAAGACATTAAAAAGAGCATTTGATGAGGTATATGGTATCGAAACAAATATAAAGGATTATATTACTCACAGCATATGTGAATATCCCGGGCATATAGTAGATTTAAAATTATATGAATGTGATTATATAAAAGGAGATTTTAAATTAAATATACATTCTGAATACAAATGGGTTGATATAGAAGAATTACTAGATTATGATTTGGCAGATGCAGATATCACTTTATCAAAATTTTTAATAAAAAAATTTATAGAAGATTATAGAAATCAAAAGATTGAAATGGAGGATTAATATGATAGATTTAGTAGAATTACAGAAAAAAGTGTATGAAAATAAAGTTAATAAAGGGTTCAATGTTACAGATTTAAATGTAGAATTTTGTTTAGCATATGGTGAATTATCTGAGGCATATTCAGCTTGGGAAAATAAAAAAGATGATTTAGGTGAAGAATTAGCAGATGTGGCTATATACTTAATGGGTATATCTGAGATATTAGGAATAAATTTAGAAGATGAAATTGTAAATAAGATTGAAAAAAATGCTAAAAGAGTTTATGTAAAGAAAAATGGTATTTTTGTAAAAAAAGGAGTATAAAAATGTTTACAATATTAGATATAGGTGATTATGAAAAAGTCATGAATGATGAAGAATTAGAAATATTTTTTAATAAATATGATATAGCGGAATTAGAAGTGCTTTTTAGCATATTTGAGTATGTAAAAGAAAAAGATTTGTTAGATACAAAAGAAATAGCAACAAAAGTTTATTATGAAAAAATGAAAAATATGAGTGGTGATTATGAAATATCTAAGTGTACCGATTTTAATCTGCTAAATGTTTCATATAAGAATGATTTATTAAATGATAAAGAGCTTGCTTTTTTAAAAGCATTAGTAGACGACGCAGCTTTTTATTTATCAACCATTAGAGAATACCCTTATGAAGACATAATAGAAGATTTTTCAGAGGATGATTACAATATTGATGAAATGTTTGGACTTGAAAAATCTATGGAAGACGAAACAATCAAAAGAAAAATATATAAAAGGTAAAACTATTAGTAATCTATCTATTTATGAGAAATTGCTTTTTACTGTTGAATATTTACAAACATTTTCAAAATTTTCCCATAAAAAAATGTCAACAAAAATGTTAACACTTTTTCTAAACTGTAACCAAATCTTTTTTTAATAATTCAATAACCAAATTAATTGCATTCATTATTTCATCATAATCAATATCAGACACATAAGTTTTTTTATTTTTATAATTTTTAAAATTTAATCTTAACTTATCACTTTCTTTTATTTTACTAAAATTATA
>CANQAT010000045.1 GCA_947588925.1 uncultured Bacilli bacterium
TGAAATGCACCCCTTAGAGTAGACAAATGAAAAAAGGTTAAAAATATGATAGAATAACATCTCTGAAAGGAGGTGTTTTTCTTATGGCTTCAAAAGGGCAAAAATTTGATTCATATACAATTGAATTTAAACAGAAAGTTATTGATGAATATAAATCAGGCAAATATGGTGGATACTTTAAAGTTGCAGATCATTATAGTATTAGCCGGGCAACTTTATGGAATTGGATTGTAAAGGATAGAAAGCAAGGTAATCAAATTAATGATATCGACAATAAACGTGGTAGATATAAAAGACCAATAACTTTAGAAGATTACAAAGAAAGATATGAAATACTAAAAAAATACCAGGCCTTCCTCAAGGCACAACGAGAGAAAAAGTAACTTTTATTAATCTATATAGAGATAATTATAAGTTATATAACATGTGTGCCGTACTTGAAATAAGTCCAAAGACTTATTATAAATATCGAAATAAGGAAGATCCTGATTATTATGATTATCTAATAATCAAAGAAGTATTTGATGAATCTAAAGGCACATATGGATATCGTAGGATTGTGGAAGGCATAAAAATCAAATATGAAGGGGTTGTAATGAACGGGAAGAAGGTTTTAAGAATAATGAAAAAATATAATTTAGTTCCTGAATATATAAGGAAATCAAAGAAGAAAAATAAAAATGAAAGAATAGAAGATAATGTTAAACCAAATTTATTAAATAGAAATTTTACTACTGATGCGCCAAATAAAGTATGGGATACAGATGTAACATATCTTATATTCAAAGGCTCTAGAGCATATCTATCAACAATAATAGATTTATATGATAGAAAAGTTGTTGCTTACAAAATATCGAAATATAATGATAATAAACTTGTTATGGATACTTTAAATGAAGCAATACAAAAAAGAAAAGATGTACATGGATTAATCATTCACAGTGATCAGGGATTCCAATATACATCTTATGAATACAAAGCAATCTGTGAGTCTAATGGTATTACAATCTCTATGGCAAGAAAAGGTACTCCAATAGATGATTCACCAATTGAGAGTTGGCACTCTCTCCTAAAAAAGGAAACTTTGTATAACAATAATATCACATCTTTAGAAGAATATCAAAAGCTAGTAGAAGAATGGATAGAATTTTATAATACAACGAGAATTAAAGGAAAGAAAGTTAATAAAAAGAAAGGATATAAGAAAAATGATAAATAATAATGAATTAATATATAAAATGGAAACAGTAATTGAATATTTAAAGAATCATGGTGGATATGATTATGAATTATATAATAGATTATGTCCAGGTATGGGAGAACCAGATTCGAATATAGTTGAATATGCACAAGATTGTTTAGAACTTATAAACGAATTAATTGACATAGTTGATAACAAACAAAGGCAAGCTTTGTTTGAAGAAATATTATAAGTATATAGTAAAAATCAAGGGTCTAGATGAACTCACTTCGTTCGCCCTTGATTTTTACTTTAGCCTTTTTTATGATGTCTCCTATTTGGGGTTCACATCATGGTATTAACTTATTTTTAAATGCATATTATACTGATAAAACATTAATGAAAAAAGAGATTAAATATATAAAAGAATTTTCACTAAAATGGGTAGATTATATTATTAGCGTTAATAACTTTGATTCATCACTAGAGTTAAGTTTTATTAAAAAAAGAGAATTGATAGAAAAATACATAAATTTTTAATAAAGTATTATTATATAATCAATTTGTTTGCTATATAAAAAGAATTTTTTGAATGATAAATTATTGGTTCTTTATGAAAGGAGTTGATATTATGAAATTAAAAACACACTTAGGGGTTTATGGTTTAATTATTAAAGATGATAAAATAGTATTGATAAATAAGATGGGTGGTCCATATTCAGGCAAGTTAGACTTGCCTGGAGGGACTATAGAGTTTAGTGAAACTCCACTAGATACATTAAAAAGAGAACTAAATGAAGAAGTAGGAATAGATATAAAAGAGTTTGAAATATTTGACTCTTCTTCTGTAACACTCGATTTTAAATATAAAGATACTTTATTTAAAATACGCCATATAGGGATATTTTATAAGGTATTAAGTTATGAAAATGATATAAAGGATAATATTAAAATAACAGATAAAAACGATGATTCTATGGGTGCGAAATACTATGATATGAATAGTCTAAGAGAATGTGATCTATCTTTGATTGCTAAGTTAGAAATAGAAAAATTAGGATATAAATTAAAAAAGTAAGAGGCTAAATCTTACTTTTTTCTAAATCACTTAAATGTATATTAAAGTTTTGTAAATGCTTATATATAGTTTCAACAGGCACACCCAGTATATTATAATAACTTCCGTCGATTTTATCTATAAAATTAGATATAACAGTTTCAATTACAAAGCCAGATACATACATCATATTAGGTTCGTTATCTATGTAATATTTTATATCTTGTTCATTCATTTCTCGTAGTGTTACTTTTGTAATGGCATAATCTCTTATAACTTCGTTAGTATCTTTATTTATTAGTGCAATACCAGTTATAACAGATGTGGTATTACCTGAACACATTCTTAAAAACTTTTTAACTTCATCAATGCTTTTAGGTTTTTCTAGTATTTGGTTATTCGCATAAACTACTGTATCAAGTCCAAGTATAATACCACTATCTACTTTATTTTTAATACTAAGTGCTTTTCCAAGTGCTAAATCCATTACATACTTATATACATCTTTATTTGAAGATATTTCTTCAAAATTGCTCTCTTCAAGAAAGTGATTAAGTTTTACAGTATCTAAAATTTCACTTTTGAATTTAGATGTACTTGCTAAAGTTAATTTCATACTAACACCTCGAATATATTATATATTAATTTAAAATACAAAGCAAATATTTGACATACATGAAAACTTTTTATAAAATGTTTATTAGAAATTAAAGGAGTATATTATGCGAATAAAAAACTTGTCTATGTCGTTTGGAATGCAAGAGCTATTTAACGATGTTAATTTATATATAAAAGAAAATGAAAAAGTTGGTATTGTAGGCGTTAACGGTAGTGGGAAATCAACATTCTTAAAAATTATTTTAGGCACTATTACTCCAACACAGGGTAAAATAATAATTGAAAATAAAAAAAGAATAGGTTTTCTTCCACAAACCTTAACTGATGAACTTGATGATACAGATATTACAGTATTAGAATTTTTAATGCAAGCTAGACCGATAGAAAAACTAAATAAAGAATTAGAATCACTTTATTTAAAACTTTCGAGTGCAACAGATAAAGAGATAAATACAATATATAAAAAAATCAATAAAGTGCAGTCAGAACTAGAATATTTTGATTCTTATAACGCAGAAAATACTCTTCTTAAAATAATAAGTGGTATGAATATCGATTCGTCACTTTTGGATAGTAAAATAAAAAATATATCAGGAGGTCAAAAGTCAAAAGTCGCTTTTTCTAGGCTTTTATATTCAAACCCAGAGATATTGCTTTTAGATGAACCTACCAATCACCTAGATAATACTACAAGAGATTATGTTACAAAATATATAAAGAATTATAAAGGTAGTGTTTTTGTAATTTCACATGATACATCATTTTTAAATGAAATATCTACTAAAATATTATATTTAGATAAACGAAGAAAAACATTTGAAATGTACGATGGTAATTATGATAATTTTTTAAAACTAAATAAGATAAAAGAAGAAAATTTAATAAAACATACTAAAATAGAGCAAAAAAAGGAAGATAAATTAAGAGCAATTATAGATAAATATGCAAATTCATCAGGCAATAGAAAAAGGATGGCTCAAGATAGAGAAAAAAAGTTAAATAAATTATTAAAAAATAAAATAGATATCGCACCTAAATTAAAAGAAACTAAAGTTGATATAAATATGAATAGAGATGGGAACAAAATACCATTAAAAGTAAAAAATTTGAATTTTAGATACGATAAAGACGCGAATAAAAATATAATAAATGATTTGAGTTTTGAATTATCAAAAGGTGAAAAATTTTTAATAGTAGGAGAGAATGGTGTTGGTAAATCAACACTGCTTAAATTAATAGTAGGGTATTTAAAACCTGATTTAGGAACGATAGAAATAGGTAATAAAATAGATATAGGATATTATGCTCAGGAACACGAGTTATTATATGAAGATAAAACTATTTTACAAAATTTTTCTAATTTAAATATAGGCGAGAAAGATTTAAGGAATGTGCTTGGAAGATTTTTGTTTTATGGAGATGATGTATTTAAAAAAGTATCAGTATTATCTCCTGGAGAAAGAAGCCGTGTAGCCCTTGCTAAGTTATCTTTAATAGGAGCAAATCTTTTGATACTAGATGAACCAACTAATCATTTAGACCCACAAACTCAAAAGATAATAGCAGAAACTTTTAAGAATTTTAAGGGAACTATGTTAGTGGTATCACATAATTTAGAATTTGTAGATAATCTAGGGATTGACCGTATTTTGATTTTACCTAGTGGTAGACTTGTGTATTATGATAAAAATATAGTAGAACATTTTGAAAAGTTGAGTGATTAAACTTAATTTATAGTATAATATAATAAAATATTAATTAAGGAGGTATTCTATGAAGAAATTAGTATATTTAACTACAAATCCATATAAAGTTGAAGAAGCAAACGAGTTTTTTAAAAAGAAATATGGATTTAATATAGAAATTGTAAATCCTGATTTTGAAATTTTAGAAATTCAGGCTGAGACTTGTGGTGAGGTTGCAGCATTTAGTGCGAAATATGCTGCAGAAAAATTAGGATGTGCGGTTTTAAAGTCTGATTCTGGACTTTATATTGATGCACTTGGAGGTTTGCCCGGGCCATATAATCATTATTTTGATAAACAAATAGGTGTAGAAAAGTTTTTAGAATTATTTAAAAATGAGAAAAATAGAAAGGCTAGGTTGGAACATTGTTTTGCATATTGTGAGCCTGGAGAAGAACCAGTAGTTTTTACAGGTGGTGGGACTGGCACTATTTCTTTTGAAGCAAGAGGTACTAGAGGAAGATGGCATGATAAATTTTATATACCTGATGGAGAGACAAAAACTTTAAGTGAATTAAGAGATATAGATTACGAAAAGGAAGCATCATATTGGGGTGATGCTAAAGACCAGTTTGCAAAATGGTTTAAAGAAAAATACAAAGATGAACTTAAATGATTTAAATTAATAGTATAAAAAAAATTAAATTTTAAATGATTATATTTTGTTAATTTATAATGTAATAAAAGGAGAAAAAATATGAGAGTAGTAAGTATAGGGGATTTAGTTACAGATTATTATTATAAAAATGGCGAATTATTAGGTGTCAGTGGTGGAATGACTTCTCATAATATTATAGCTAATTTATCAAAACTTGGCATAAAAACTGCTGCGTTTGGAGTTTGTGGAAATGATGATGCTGGGATGATTTCTATAAAAAGTTTAGAAGATTTAAAAGTTGATGTATCTAACGTTAAAGTATTAGATAATGTTAGCACACGCTGTTTCCATGTTTCATATTTTGATGACAAAAATGGGTTATCTTTTACTTCAAAAAAAAGGTGTCCGTTTTGTAACAATAAAAAATGGTATGATGAGAGTTTAATTGATTGTGGAGAAATTGCAAAAAAAATACAGACTGATGATATTTTAATTTTCGATAACTTAAATTTAAAAAATCAAAAAATTATTGATAGCTTACCAAATAAAAAAATAATAGATATAGGACAATATTTTGAATTTGAAAATTTGACAAATCTTGAAATAATAGAAAAGTTAAAATCAAAATTTGTTATTATAAATTTTAATGAAAGGGTATCAAATTATTTAATAAAAAGACTAAATTTACAATGTGATTTAGATATTTTTAAATTATTGCAACCAGAATTTATGACTATTACAAGAGGAGATAATGGAGCAAGGTTTATTTATAACGATAATATTTTTGATTTTACAGTACAAAAAAAAGCAGTTGTAGTTGATTCAACTGGTGCGGGAGATGCTTTTATATCTAGTATAATCAAAGATTGGATAAATAATAATTTAAAATTTGAAACTAGCAAGTTTAATAAATGGTATCAAAATTCTAACAAATTGACATTTAAGGTTGTAAATAAGATGGGAGCTAGGGGACATTTGCGCTCTTTATACAAAATTAAAAAAATTGATGATTATTGTACATGTGAAAAATTTACTCCCGTTTTTAGAAAGCAAATAAAAAGATGTAATATAAATATCAATAATTTAAAATCAAGACTAAAAAATGCTATAAATTCTAATGCTGTATTAAAACTTAATAACATTAATTTTAATGAATTAGATAGTTATCTTTTTATTGGTACTGGAGGTTCTTTTGCTGGAGCTTATTTCGCTTCAACAGTTATTAACAATCTATATGGAAGTAATACATATGCGTTTTATCCTAGAGATGTTATTTATAGAAATAATAAAAGGATTAACAAGGTAATATTATTTTCTTACTCAGGTACAACTGATGATATAATAAATAGTGTTTCAACTTTTGCTAATGAGGATAAATATATCATTACTAAAGGAGAAACAAAAAAAATAGTATTAAAAACTGGTATTAAGAAAGATAACATACTAAGTTATAGATCATCATCTAATAAAGGAAAAGAGAGAGGCTTTTTATCGTTTGAAGGCGCTGTTGCTCCTGCTGCAATATTTTTAAAATATTATTATAATCAGATTGACCCACAATTCGATTTAGAGTTATTTATTGATGAATCAATTGAGTATTGGAATAAATATTATGATGGAATTTTTAGTAACACGGATATCAAAGATATTATTTTTAAAGGCAATGTTATAAATATATTTAAGGGAGATTTTTGTAATAGTGCTTGTTATGACTTGGAAAGCAAAATTATTGAATCTGGAATACTAAATTGCATTATACATGAAAAAAAGAATTTTTCTCATGGAAGATTTATAAATTATGAAAATTTAAATAATAAAAATACAATATATTTTAAGCAAAAAACAACTAGTAAATACGAGGAAAAACTTTTGGAATACTTAAAAACAGGTAAAAATTTAATTTTAGAAAGTAAATATGATGGATTGTTATGCGAGTTTGATTTGTTAATAGCATCTCAATTGTTAATTTATTTTATAGGCAAATTTTTAAATGTTGATGTATCGAAACCAGAATATTCAGAAGATTCTATGAAAATATATTTTTATAAAGGTGAATTATAAATATTATTAAAATGAAATAGCTTATTATGGGGATAATTGGCTCCCAAGTTTATAATATTTTTATACGAGGAGATTTTAATATGAATAAAAAACTTGTTGCTATTGGTGGAGGAGAAAATGGTAGAAAATTAAATGATAATAAATTTTTGCCATACGAAACAAAAACTATCGATTCCGAAATTGTTTCATTAACTAAAAAAAAGAATCCAAATTTTCTTTTTATTGTTCATGCTCAGTCTAATTCATCGAAAATTGAAGAAGAATATTTTCAAACAATGAAAAAAATATATGGTGATATATTTAAATGTAATTGTAAAGATTTAAAGAGTAATGAATTATATAACTATAATAAAGTTAAAGAAAAGATAGAGTGGGCTGATATAATATATGAAGGAGGCGGAGATACCAATTCAATGATATCTTTGTGGAAAAAAACGGAATTTGATAAAATTTTATATAAAGCCTGGGAAGATGGTAAAGTTATATCTGGTATTTCTGCTGGTGCTGTTTGTTGGTTTAACTCTTGCAATTCAGATGTTGGAGTTGATAATAAAAAATTTGAAGTAGTAGATTGTTTAAATTGGTTTGATTTGTTTATTACGCCTCATTGTGATGAAGAAGGTAGGTATGAATCAACTAAGGAACAGATAAAAAATAGTGAAAAGATAGCTATCATGTTATCAAATAAATCTGCGTTAGAGATAGTAGATGATAAATATAGAATTGTTTTAAGTGATTATAATGATGGAAATAAACCTTTTGTCATAAAAGCATATTGGCAAGATGGTGTATATAAAGAAAAGTTTATTACAAATACACAAACATTTTTGCCAATTGAAGATTTGTTATTAAAAGATATTTAAAAGAATATTAAATGTGGCAATTATCAAGACCAATTATAATTAATGGGATGAGTGATGAAAAATATATTGATGAAATAACTTTGAAAGGAGATAATTATGAGGACAATTGTATCGCAAGTCTATGTAAAAAAAGATGATAAAATATTAATGGTTCAAGAAAATAAAGATTCAAAAAAGGGAAAATGGAATATGCCTGCAGGCAAATTAGAAGATAATGAAACAGTTATTGATGCAGCAATTCGTGAAACAAAAGAAGAGACTAATATAGATGTTAAAATAAATGGACTAATTGCAATTCAAGAAAATGTTTCTCAAATTGGACAATTAATAATATTATATTTTTTTGGGGAATATATATCTGGTGAAATTAAATTTGATTCAAATGAAATAGCAAATGTCAAATGGATGACAAAAGAAGAAATAAAAAAATTAGATAAAAACATCATAAGAGGTGGAGAAACTATAGATGATATTTTGTCATTAGCAGAAAAGTCTATAATACCTTTAGATAGGATAAAAATAGAAAAATTTTAATGAAATTTTGCTTTTAATTCATAAATATGATATACTATATCAGTAAATGAACGTTGATTAATAAAAGTAGTTAGATTATATTTATATAGAGAACTTATGTTAGGTGGAAATAAGTTAAATATTATCATAACGAATTACATATTATGAGTTCAATCGGTGATGACCGTTATATATTTAAGTGCATATTTTAAAAATATGAATTAAGGTGGTACCGCGAATTATTTCGTCCTTATGATGGACTAAGATAATTCGCTTTTTTTGAAGGAGGATAATTTTATGAAAGAAGCATTTGATGTATTAAAAGAAAGAGGATATGTATATCAAGCAACCAATGAAGAAAAGATAAAGGATATGTTAAATAGTGATATACCAAAAACATTTTATTTTGGTATAGACCCAACGGCAGATAGTTTACACATAGGACATTTTTTTGCTTTAACAATGGTAAGACGATTACAAAAAATGGGGCACCATCCAATAATTGTAATTGGAGGTGCAACCGCATTAATAGGTGATCCAACAGGAAAAAAAGACATGAGAAAGATGCTAACAAAAGAGCAAGTTGCTCATAATAAAGCAGAGGTAAAAGAAATTGTAAAAAGATTTGTAGAAGTGGATGGAGAAAATCCTGCATTAATTTTGGATAATGCAGAATGGATTAATCCAGAGTCATACGTTGATTTTATGAGAAATATTGGAGTTCATTTTAATGTTAATAAAATGTTAGCAACTGATTGTTATAAAAACAGGTTGGAACAAGGTGGGTTAACTTTCTTGGAAATGGGATATATGTTAATGCAAGCCTATGATTTTGTATATTTAAATGAAAAGTATGGATGTACTTTAGAAGTAGGTGGATCAGATCAATGGGCAAATATGGTTGCTGGGGTAGATTTAGCAAGAAAAATGGATTTTATGAATGAAAAAGAAGATAGAGATTTACAAGCACTTACTTGTCCATTATTAGTTAAAGCAGATGGTGAAAAAATGGGTAAGACAACATCTGGAACGCTCTGGGTTTCTAGAGAAAAGACAACAGTATATGATTTTTATCAGGTGTTTATTAATTCGTTCGATGAAGATGTAGAAAGATTACTATCATTCTTTAGTGATTATGAAATGGAAGACATAAAAAGAATGTGCAAAGAAGATATAAGAAACGCAAAAAAAGTTATGGCATTTGAAGTTACGAAATTAGTACATGGCGAAGAAGAGGCATTAAAAGTTAAAAAGGCAAGTGAAGATATTTTTGAAAATAAAGGTAATTCAGAAAATACTGAAACGAAAAAAATATCTAAAGATATTTTAAAAGTTCAAATTGGCGTTGTTGATGTATTAATGTTATCAGGTATATTTGAATCAAAGTCTGAAGCTCGTAGATTAATTGAACAAAACGGAGTAAGCATTAATGGCAATAAAGTTACTTCAGTTGATATGCTAATTGATGAAAATATATTAGAAAATGATTCTTTACTAATTCAAAAAGGTAAAAAGAAATTTATAAAATTAATTTTTGATTAAAAAATAGGAGGAATATATGAAGTTGTTTTTAAATGGTGGAGGTTGTGGTAAACAGACAATATTAACGTATAAAGAGATAAATAAAATAATTGATCATAGTAAGCCAGTTTTATATGTACCACTAGCTATGAATGAAACTATACATCCATATGATAGTTGTTATGAATGGATAAAAGAAGAAATATCAAGTATAGATATTCCAAATATTGAAATGGTAAGAACTTTTGAAGACTTTGCTAATAAAGACTTTAATAAGTATTCAATGATATATATAGGTGGAGGAAATACATACAAATTATTAAACGGTATTAAAACAACTAAAGTCTATGAGAAATTAAAAGAGTATATCAAAAATGATGGAATAGTATATGGTAGTTCTGCTGGTTCAGTTATATTTGGAAAAGATATTGATATTATAAAAGTTATGGACAATAATGATGTTGGTATAAAAGATACAAGTGGATTTAATTATTTAAATGGTATTTCGTTATTTGTTCATTATACTAATTATAAGTCAAAATATTCTGAAGAAGAAAATAAGAATTTAATGCAAAAATATACTGATTTTATTGTTAATTATACTAAAGAAAATGACAAAGTAATTGCCATACCTGAAGAGGATACTATATTCTTTGATGGTAAGGATATAAAGGTAATAGGTGAATTAGCACACTATATTTTTGAAAATGGAAAAATTTGTAAAAATTTCGCTATGTTGTAGTTTTTGGGGGATAGTGATATAATAGAGATGCTTAGAACGAATTTAGAAAGGAAAATATTTC
>CANQAT010000046.1 GCA_947588925.1 uncultured Bacilli bacterium
ATATTAATATTATCATTTATAGCAATAATAGCAGTACCAATAGTATTAAATATAATAACAGAGGCAAAGATAAAATCGTTAAAGATAAGTACAAGTGAATATATAAGGGCAGTAAATACATCCTTAATAAATGAAGAAGTATTTAATAATGTAAGTGACGGCTTATA
This sequence comes from uncultured Bacilli bacterium, assembly GCA_947588925.1. Lineage (GTDB taxonomy): Bacteria > Bacillota_I > Bacilli_A > RF39 > UBA660 > UMGS1613. The sequence goes on from CANQAT010000046.1 coordinate 168, forward strand.
TACAATAACAGATAATGGAAAAAAGATAGTACTAGGAGATAAAGAGATATTTATAAACTATGATGGAAGAGGACTAAAAAGTGGATTACTTCTAATAGAGAACTCAAAAGTAACAAGAGTATTAAAAGGATTAATAGATGATTACTATGCAAGAGTAACAGATGAAGATATAGAGATACTTAAGAATTTAAATGAGAGTACACTAGTAGATGGACTAACATTTAATTCAAGGATAAAGACATTAGTAGGAGACGAAGGGACTAATGCAGTTACACCTAATGAGGCTACAGTAGATACAAAAGTAAAGAAAATAATATTTTTACAAGATAGTGTACTTCCTGAAGGATTAACGAAAGAAGAATTAGAAGAACTAGAATATACGGATTTATGTCAAAAAAGTGATGGAAGTATAAAGGGATATTATGATGATAAGAATGGAACAATATATGTATATAGTGATGGATATATAAGCTGTCCTGTTAATCTTGCTTATATGTTTCAATATTTCAAAGGTATAGAAGAAATAGAATTCAATTTAATAGATACATCCAAAGTAACTAATATGGCTTTTATGTTTATATATTGTGAAAATCTAAAAAAATTTGATATAAGTGATTTTAATACGTCAAAAGTAACAGATATGAATAGCACATTTGCATATTGTCGTAGTTTAACAAGTCTCGACTTAACTAAATGGGATACAAGGCAAGTAAGAGTATTATGTACATGGTATGCGAGAATATTTTCAGGATGTAGTAGTTTAAAGGAAATTAAATTTGGAGAAAAATGTACATTTGAAAATGTAACATCATTTAATGGAAATACAGCTGGAATATTTTGGGGATGTAGCAGTCTAGAGTATTTAGATATAAGTATGTTTAAAACATCAAAGGTAATAGATATGGGTGGTATGTTTGAAAATTGTACCAATTTAAAAGAAATAAAAGGATTAGAAAAACTTGATACTAGAAATGTAGTAAATATGCAAAGGATGTTTAATGGGTGTAGTAGTTTCAAAGAGATAAAAGGAATAGAGCATTTTGTTACATCAAGTGTAAGCAATATGCGTGGAATGTTTCAAGGTTGCAGTAATCTAGAGATATTAGATTTAAGTAATTTTGATACATCAATGGTAATTTATATGGATGGTATGTTTTCAGGGTGTAGTAGTTTAGAAAGTCTTGATGTAGGTGACTTAAAAACATCAAGTGTAAGCAATATGCAAGGAATGTTTAATGGATGTAGTAATTTAAAAGTAATCAACGGATTAGATAATTTTGATACATCAAAAGTTATCTACATGGGAGGTATGTTTCAAAACTGTAGTAGTTTAATAGAATTAGATTTAACAAGTTTTGCTACTAAAGAAGTAACAGATATGGGATGGATGTTTAATAATTGTACCAATTTAAAATCAATAACATTTGGAGAGTATTTTGATACGAGCAAAGTAACGAGCATGCGAGGTATATTTTCAGGATGTACTAGTATAGAAGAACTCGATTTAACTTCTTTTGATACAACTAATGTATCGTCATACGGATGGGGATATATGTTTACAAATTGTAAAAGTTTAACAAAGGTTATAGTAACAACTGGTAAATGGACATTAGAAGCAAGCACTCTTGGATTAAAAGATGATATATTTGAATATATCGATGAAAGTAGTGTTTAATACAAAAGGATATTAGGGCAATCTAATATCCTTTAATATTACTTTGAGTACTCATTATCAACTAAATCTTCATATGACACATATTCATTTAACTGATTTGAATACATCATTATATCTTGTACTCTTTTAAATCCATCCTCAGTTATATATGTTGTTTCATACCAAGAATCATTATCTCTATACCTTTTTACAACTTCAGTTAAATCATCTAAAGATGTATCAGGGAAGTGTTTTTGAATTACTTCAGCTACTTCTTTATCGCTATGACTAAATGTATAATCTAATCCTTTTTGAATAGCCCTAGTAAATCCTTCTATAACTTTAGGATTTTTATTTAAGTAACTTTTCTTTGCCATGTAAGTTGTATATGGCACCTCACCACCAAGTTTTCCTAGTGAAGCAACTACATATCCATTTCCTTCTTTTTCTAACTGTAATCCAGTTGGCTCAAAAGCAGTTACAAAGTCCCCAGTTCCTCCTATAAACGCACCCGTCATAGAGGCAAATGCAATAGAAGTGTCAAAGTTTAAATCATCAAGCTTAATACCATTTTCATATAGTGTATATGCAAGTGTCATAGCAGGCATACCACCCTCACGACCAGCTATTATATGAGAACCTTTTAAGTCATTAATATCAAACTCTTTATTTTCTCTTCCAATTATAAAACTTCCATCTCTTTTAGTTAGTCCTGCAAAGTTTATAAGGTAGTCAGTTGCCCCACCTTTATAAATATAGATAGACTGTTCACTACCACAAAATCCAATTTCTGCGTCCCCACTAATCACACTTGCCGCAACCGCGTCCGCCCCACTAGTTAAAACTATTTCTACATCAAGCCCTTCATCTTTAAAATATCCAAGTGAATCTGCGACATACATCGGTGCGTAAAATATACTGTGAGCAACTTCTGCGACTGTTATACTAGTAAACTCTTTATCAGACTTATCCTCTTTTTTATAGAAAACTCCTATAGCTAGTAGTACAATTACAAGAAGTGCGACTAAAGTAATAATCGTCTTTTTCAAAAATATTCCTCCATTCATAAGTATTATATTCACTGCGATAAAAATAGTTAATAAATTTTATAAAAACTATTGAAAGGCAAACTAGTGTTTGATATAATTATGAATATAGAGGTGTGGTATGAACTTAGATAGATTAAATGATAAACAAAAAGAAGCAGTAATAAATACAGATGGACCTATGTTAATACTTGCAGGAGCAGGTAGTGGGAAAACTAGAGTACTTACAACTAAAATAGCTTATCTAATAGAAGAAAAAGAGGTTTCACCTTATAATATACTTGCTATTACATTTACAAATAAAGCCGCAAATGAAATGAAAAGTAGAGTAGAAAATATGCTTGGTATAGATACTAAGGAAATACAGATATCGACATTCCATTCATTTGGACTATCTATAATAAAAAGACATTATGAAAAATTAGGATATAAATCTAATTTTACAATAATAGATTCTGATGATTCACTTTCAACTGTAAAAAGAATATTAAAAGATATGAATCTAGATCCTAAATATTATAATCCTAAAACTATAAGAAATAAGATAAGTAGTGCGAAAAATGAATTGATGAGCCCAGATGATTTAGATAAATATTCAAATAATGAGATAGATGAGGTAGCGGTAAATGTATATAGGGAATATCAAAAGAAATTAAAACTTAATAATAGTTTAGATTTCGATGATTTGATTATGCTACCAATAATACTATTTAATGAATATAGCGATGTATTAAAATATTATCAAGAAAGATTTAAATACATTTTAATAGATGAATATCAAGACACAAATCAAGTACAATATATACTTACTAAAATGCTTAGTGCGAAATATAAAAATATATGTGTAGTAGGGGATCCAGATCAAAGTATATATGGATTTAGAGGTTCTAATTATAGAAACATATTAAATTTTGAGAAAGATTATAAAAATACTAAAGTAATATTACTGGAGCAAAACTACCGTTCTACTAAAAATATACTTAGCGCAGCAAACGATATAATAAAAAATAATAAAAATAGAAAAGAAAAAAAGCTTTGGACTGATAATACAGATGGTGGTAAAGTAAAGTATAAAAGATGTGGCGATGAGAAGGATGAAGCAAACTATGTAGTTCTAAGAATAAATGAACTTATTAAAGAAAATGTGCCTTTAAATGAAATTGCAGTTCTATATAGAACAAACGCGCAATCAAGAAATATAGAAGAGGCTCTTTTAAGAGAGAATATTCCATATAAGGTTGTAGGTAGTTTATATTTCTATAATAGACGTGAGATTAAAGATTTAATTTGTTATTTAAAATTAATTTATAATACAGATGACGATATAAGTTTAAATAGAATTATAAATGTTCCAAAAAGAGGCATAGGTCTTAAAACTATGGAGAACTTAACTACTAAGGCAAATATACTTAATGAGAGTTTATTTAATACTATAGATAGTGGTAAAGAGTTAGAGTTTAAAAAACTAATATTAGAGTTTAAAAAAGAAAGTGATGATTTATCTTTAACTGAACTGGTAGATTTAATACTAGATAAAACAGGTATAAAAAAAGAATTAGAATTAGAAGATACAATAGAATCACAAAGTAGATTAGAAAACTTAGAAGAGTTTAAATCAATTACTAGAAATTTTGAAAATACTTATGGGGTAATATCACTTGAAGAATTCTTAGATGAAATAAGTTTAGTTTCTGATGTTGAGGAACACAAGAATCAGACTAATGTAGTTACTTTAATGACAGTTCATTCTGCTAAGGGACTAGAATTTGATTACGTATTTATAGTAGGACTTGAAGAGGGAATATTTCCACACAGTATGTCTTTATATAGTAATGATGATATAGAAGAGGAAAGACGTCTTTGTTATGTTGCAATAACAAGAGCTAGGAAAGATTTAACTTTGATAAATACTAAAAGAAGGCTTTATTTTGGACAAGATAACTATAATCCTCCAAGTAGATTTATAGGTGAAATAAGTGAGGAACATTTAATTAAAGAAGATAAAGATGTATTTAAGAATAATAAAGAAATATCAAGGATTACTATAAATACAGATGAAGAGTATTCTATAGGTGAAAAGGTAATGCATGATGAATTTGGAGAGGGAGTAATAGTAACAATAGATAAATCTATTTTAACTATTGCATTTAAACATCCAATAGGAATAAAAAAGATTATGAAAGGGCATAAGAGTTTAAGTAAGGTAATATAGAAAAAAATATAACTAACACTTTACAAAGTGGTTAGTTTTTTTGTATAATAAAATAGTAGGAGATACTAAATAGAGTGATTACTTTGAGAGTAAAAAATATAGAAAGGTTGGTACTATGAGAAAGAAATATAAAATAATTATTATTTTAATAATATTCTTAAATTTTATCTTTATAAATAATGCGAAATCTTTTGATGATTTTAGTACTGGAAGTACAGCAGGTCAGAGTTTTACTGGGCTTGGCAAAGGCGATTGGAACAGTGACGCTGTGGGGTTGAAAATATCAATAATAAAACCAGATGGGGAACCATTAGAGACTAAAATTATAGTTAATAATACACAAGGTAGGAATAATAATGCATATCTTTGTTCTGATTTAAATCCTAAAATGAAGCAACAAAAAAATATGAATAACGGTGATGGTAAGATCTATTGGACTAAAGATAGACTTGATTTTGCAACATCAAGTCAAACTGCAAATAAAGTTTACATTGATACATCCTTACCAAGAAATTGGATAGTTGGAGGTAAATCTATAAATTTATATGATATATTATCCGATAATGATTATGAACTTTTAAGAAACTTAATTAATAAATATTTTGAATCAAAAAATTTAAATGGTTCTGGGTATTATATATCAGTTGAGCCTATGACTAACATTTCTAAGTTTTATGGTACTGCATTTGAGTTTATAAATTCGTTCTTTAATAATAGTGATTTTAAAAAGCAACAACAAGGACCACTTTTTGGTGGGGATGATTGGGTTCAAACTGGATATGATTACAGGAACGGAGGATTATTCTTTACTACATTGTATTTGGATAGAAGTCCCGAAAATAGTCTAATAGGCCTTAAAACATTTGATGAAATAAATCCTGATTTTGAAAGCGTAAAAAATTCAAAGAAAGAGGTAGTTAGGAATAATTGCCTTAAAAGTGGTTCATGTGGAAGAGGAATAGGTTTATTTAAATATAATGAAATTTTACATACCCCAACTACATACTCATTAACAATATATAAGAAAGATCGAACGACATCATCAGGAATAAGTGGAGTAACATTTACTTTAAATGGTCAAACATGTACAACAGATATAAATGGTAAATGTACATTTAACGGTCTTGCAAGTGGAATACATACGTTAACAGAAACTCCAAAAAGTGGATATTCATCAAGTATAACATGTGAAGGATGTGATTATGTTACTGGATTAACAATGAATGTAGATATAATTGATAGTAATAAAACAATAACAGTATATAATGAAAAGTCTTGTTCAAGCGAATTAGAAAGTTATGGGACTCCAACAAGAGCGCAGCTAATAAACTTATATAGAACATATAAATATAAAGATTTACTAAACTTTAACAATCCATCATGTACAAGTAACGTTAGTCAAAATACTAAAAAAAGTAGTGGATGTATGTATGGTAAAGCGACACTTGATAACTTTAATGAAAATAATTTATCAGGATTTGAAGAAGAATATATAGGAAGTAATTATACAGCTTTTTGTGGAAGTAGTTTTGAATTTACAAATGTACTGGGAATAACTAGTCCATATAATTTTGGTACGCATTTATCAGGAAGAATGTACTTAAACTTAAGTAGTGGTAAAATAGGAGAAGGAACAGTAACAGAGAAATGTTACATATATGGAACTAGTGGAAGTTTTCAAAGAAGTAGTTCAAACTATAAAAACTATATAGGAGATGTATATATAGACGGAGTAAAACTAAAAGAGACATTAAGCGATATAGAAGATCCAAAAACTACAAGTTCTAGTGGATATAGTATAAGAACATGGGAATATAAAGCAACATATGAAATAAATCCAGTATATGCAAAGAATGGATCAGGACAGATAGAATATAATAGTTGTACAAACTGTAAACTAATAGGATATGGCTTTGTAAGTGAACTATATAGTGGGACAGGAATAAAGAATAAAACGATACCATTCAATTTATATGGAAAATATGAAATAACAGATAATACATCATGTACATATGGAATAAAGAATGAGATAGTAAAAGGAAATGGGTTAAATGTAGAGTTTAGAAGTGTCCAACCAGATAATCCATTCCCAGGACAGAGCGGAACAATGAGAGAAGCTAAACGTAATTGGAATATAAAGAGTCTAGATACAAATGGCGATGAAAAGATAGATGAAAAAGACTATCAAGCAATGAGTAAGATGGTAGAAGAATATAACTCTAGATATGATATAAATAGAGATGGAAAGATAGATAATACAGATTTAAAAGTAATGGAAGAATATATAAGAACAAATAAAGATACATATGGAGAAACATTACTAAAAAATAGTCCAAATAGTTATGGAATAATACCAGCAACGCAAGAGAAAGTAAGTCCAAAATATGTAATAATATTAACACCAGAAACAATAAAGAAGGTAAGAAGTTATAATAGTACAAGAGGATATGATGATTATACATTAAGATGTGATAGTGAAGGAAAGAACTGTAAGAGTACATTTTTAGAAAATACTAATATTTGGAATAGTACAAATCTAATAATAAGATAGTAGGGGAAATAAAATGCAGGTAGAAAAAGAGGCTTTTGCCAGACTTATAGAATATTATAAAATGCTTCCAATGCAAACAAAAAGGAATGAATTAATTAATGAGTTGGAGGATATTATATCCAATTATACAAAATTGTGTACAAAATTAAATGTTTTACCAAATATGGCATTAAACAAAGAAATGTTAAATATAAATAGAGAAGATTTAACGGAGGAAGAATTTTTACCAGCCTTATTTGCCTATGTAAATACTATACAAGCTATAAGTGGACAATTTATTGATAGAATAAGCGATTTAATAGAAAATAAAAACTAACACTTTACAAAGTGGTTAGTTTTTTTGTATAATAAAATAGTAGGTGATACTGATGATAAGTGAAAAAAATACACAAGAATTACAAGATATAAAAAGAAAATTACAACTTCAATTAAGTAACTTATTAAATACTAAAGAATGTTCAAAAGATGAAATAAACGAACTTAGATCTGAAATAAAACATATAGATAAACAAATAGAAAAGAAAGTTGGATCAAAAGAATTAAAAAGGCAAGAAGAAGTAAGAAGAAGAAAAAATGGTAAAGATGAATTAATAATAAAAACATATTATGGTATAAAAGAAAAGTATAAAAAGATAAGTGAAATGAATATAGCAGTGAATAGATTTTTAAATGTTGTTGATTTACTAGCTAAAGATTGTGATAGTAAAGAGAAAATAAAAATATAGAAAGGTGGTACTATGAGAAAAAAATATAGAATAATTATTATTTTAATAATATTCTTAAATTTTATTTTTATAAATAATATAAAAGCCATAGATGATTATGGTGGAGGTACATGGAGTCCTAATTATGGTTCTTTAGGAAAAGGTCAGTGGAATACAGACGCAGTGGGTGTTAAAATATCAATTATAAGTCCAGAAGGCACGCCATTAGAGACTAAGATTATAGTTAATAATTCAAAATCAAATATTAATCCTGCATATCTTTGTTCAGATTTAAGACCTAAGATGTACCAATCAACAAACATTACTTGGACAAAGGAAAAACAAAAAATTACGGTAGATAGTGATTTACCGAAAGATTGGTATGAGGTAGTAAATGGTGTAAAAGGAACAATAGATTTACATGATTATTTAATAAAAGATAATTATAAACTTTTAAACAAACTGATTGATACATACTTTAGTGTAAAACCCTATTCTGGATGTTATATATCTGTTGAATCTATGACAAATATTCAAGGATTTTACGGGACTGCTTTTGAATTAGGAAATGCATTTTTGAAGCTTGATGAAAGTGACTGTAAAAAAAATGGAAATTTTTGTTATCGATATAAAGGATCTGTGTTTGGTGGGGATAGCTATACAGACCATAAATACGGTATATTTTATACTTCTTTATATTTAGATAAGCTTCTTCCAGAAGGAAGCCCGGATAAATTAAAAAATTTAAATTTATATAATAATTTATATAAAGATACTGATAATAACAGAAGTGCTTGTCTTAAAAGTAATGTTTGTGGAAGAGGAATAGGAATATTTAAATATGAAGATATTAATCCAAATATACCAGAAGAGCCAATTACATACTCATTAACAATATATAAGAAAGATCGAACGACATCATCAGGAATAAGTGGAGTAACATTTACTTTAAATGGTCAAACATGTACAACAGATATAAATGGTAAATGTACATTTAACGGTCTTGCAAGTGGAATACATACGTTAACAGAAACTCCAAAAAGTGGATATTCATCAAGTATAACATGTGAAGGATGTGATTATGTTACTGGATTAACAATGAATGTAGATATAATTGATAGTAATAAAACAATAACAGTATATAATGAAAAGTCTTGTTCAAGCGAATTAGAAAGTTATGGGACTCCAACAAGAGCGCAGCTAATAAACTTATATAGAACATATAAATATAAAGATTTACTAAACTTTAACAATCCATCATGTACAAGTAACGTTAGTCAAAATACTAAAAAAAGTAGTGGATGTATGTATGGTAAAGCGACACTTGATAACTTTAATGAAAATAATTTATCAGGATTTGAAGAAGAATATATAGGAAGTAATTATACAGCTTTTTGTGGAAGTAGTTTTGAATTTACAAATGTACTGGGAATAACTAGTCCATATAATTTTGGTACGCATTTATCAGGAAGAATGTACTTAAACTTAAGTAGTGGTAAAATAGGAGAAGGAACAGTAACAGAGAAATGTTACATATATGGAACTAGTGGAAGTTTTCAAAGAAGTAGTTCAAACTATAAAAACTATATAGGAGATGTATATATAGACGGAGTAAAACTAAAAGAGACATTAAGCGATATAGAAGATCCAAAAACTACAAGTTCTAGTGGATATAGTATAAGAACATGGGAATATAAAGCAACATATGAAATAAATCCAGTATATGCAAAGAATGGATCAGGACAGATAGAATATAATAGTTGTACAAACTGTAAACTAATAGGATATGGCTTTGTAAGTGAACTATATAGTGGGACAGGAATAAAGAATAAAACGATACCATTCAATTTATATGGAAAATATGAAATAACAGATAATACATCATGTACATATGGAATAAAGAATGAGATAGTAAAAGGAAATGGGTTAAATGTAGAGTTTAGAAGTGTCCAACCAGATAATCCATTCCCAGGACAGAGCGGAACAATGAGAGAAGCTAAACGTAATTGGAATATAAAGAGTCTAGATACAAATGGCGATGAAAAGATAGATGAAAAAGACTATCAAGCAATGAGTAAGATGGTAGAAGAATATAACTCTAGATATGATATAAATAGAGATGGAAAGATAGATAATACAGATTTAAAAGTAATGGAAGAATATATAAGAACAAATAAAGATACATATGGAGAAACATTACTAAAAAATAGTCCAAATAGTTATGGAATAATACCAGCAACGCAAGAGAAAGTAAGTCCAAAATATGTAATAATATTAACACCAGAAACAATAAAGAAGGTAAGAAGTTATAATAGTACAAGAGGATATGATGATTATACATTAAGATGTGATAGTGAAGGAAAGAACTGTAAGAGTACATTTTTAGAAAATACTAATATTTGGAATAGTACGAATCTAATAATAGGATAACCAAAACTAAAAGATAGATTTATAAGATTGTTTCATTTTAATAAAATAATTTGCAAAAAGTTAAAATAATTTGCAAATTTTTTAAAAAATGTAAAGCAAACATATGTTCCTCTTGACAGGGGGGGGGGG
>CANQAT010000047.1 GCA_947588925.1 uncultured Bacilli bacterium
ACTTCCTTTCTACAATTTTATTTGGCATATCTATTATACCACTTTTTTGTTTATCAGTCACAATGTTTAACACAACTTATCTGAAAGGAATTTAAAAAAGGAAATATTTCTATTTCCAATTTTTATTCTTTTTAAGTTCATCATCAAAAATTCCGTTACATAATTCATCCATACTAACGCCCAAGATTTTAGCAATCTTATACATAGAATAAAATGATAAAGATTTCTGCCCATTTGGACTTACAATATGTCTTAAATATTCATAAGAAATGTCTATCTCTTCTGAAAATTCCATTAAATTGACATTCTTTTCTTTACAAATCTTCCTAACGTTAGTACCAACTATATATTGAACATCGTCTTTTGACTTGAACTTACTATCTTCCTTTAAATAGAGCATACCATCACCACACATATTATCTCATAGCAATTTTCTCAAGTCTGCAAACGGCAGGTTCACAAAAAAAGTGTAATAAAACGTATTCTAACAAATATACTCTAATAGATATGAGGAGGCAAATATGATTAATAAAAGAAGTTTATGGTTTCTAACACTTTTTAGTTTAATTTTAGTATTAAGTATTTACTATATTACAATGCCTAGTGAATTACTGCTTACGACTAATAAACCAAACAATGAAAATTCAAATCAAGAACCTACTATATACGTCGAAGAAAGTGATTTATTAGTAGCCTTAAGAGTAGAATCTGATGAGGAGATGTCAAGGCAAATAGAAGATTTAGAATTAGTTTTAACGAATGCGGAATCTTCTGCTCAAGACAAAAATAAAGCTTATGAAAAAATAAAAGAGTTGAACGATATTCGTGGTGAGGAAGAAAAGTTAGAAACTCAAATAAAAGAGACTTATAAATTAGATACGTTCATTAAAATTAAAGGTTCTAGTATAAGCGTGACCGTTAATAGTAGTGAACATTCAAATGAACTAGCTAACAACATAATGAGAACTATACAATCTAATTATAAAGACTCTAAATATATAACAGTAAAATTTCAAAAGTAACATTTTGAAGTTTTTTTTAGGCACTTACAATCACTTAAAAATAGATACAACATAAAATAATATGAGAAAAAATATAAACCACTCTATTAGGAAGTGAGGTAAAAATGAAAAAAAGCATTTTAACAAAAAGAGAAAAACAAGTATTTGAAATGCTAATAATAAATAAAACAACTAAAGAAATCGCACAGACATTAAATATAAGTGAGAAAACTGTTAGAAATCATATTTCAAATGCTATGCAAAAACTAGGAGTTAAAGGAAGAGCAAGCGCCGTTGTAGAATTATTAAGACTTGGAGAAATTTCTTTATAAAACGTATTTTTATACGTTTTTTTTCATATAGTTTTATAGGTGATTTTATGTTAAAAAAAATATATACAAAAAAACTAATAGTTTGTTTTGTCGCACTATTTGCTATACTTCTTATTTATGTTATGCCAGATAGTAGTGAGGAAATTAAGGAAGAGCTAAGTTATGTTGATAAAGATATTCAAACATCTACTATATTTTTACTAGATTCTAATAATTATCTTGCAAGTACTAAAATAGTTACAAAAAGTAAAGATTTAGAATCTAAAGCTAAAGAACTTATGAAAGCACTAATCATTGATTCTGATAAACAGGATAGTATTCCAAGTGGATTTAAGGCACTTATTCCAAGTAATACAGAACTGCGCAGCTTAACTTTCAATGATGGGGTTATTAAAGTAGATTTTACATCAGAACTCATGAATACTAGTATGGAAAACGAAGAAAGGATAGTAGAGGCTATAGTTTATACTTTAACTAGTATAGATGAAGTTAAGTATGTAATTATATATATGGACGGCAATATTTTAACTAAACTACCGCAATCTAAAATTACTCTACCATCAACTCTTGATAGAAGTTTTGGTATAAATAAAGAATACAATTTAATAAGTCCTAGAGATATTAATAAAACAACTATATATTATGTAAGTGAATTTAATGATAAAGAGTATTATGTACCTGTTACTAAAGTAAATAATGATTCAAGAAGTAAAATAGAAATAATTATAGATGAATTAAGTAGTAGTAATGTTTATAAGACTAACCTTATGAGTTATTTAAATAACAATACAAGAGTACTTTCAGTTAATGAACTAGACGATGAGTTAACTGTTAATTTTAATAGTGCGATATTTAATGATATAAATACTAAAGAAATTTTAGAAGAAGTAATATACACTATTTCTATGAGTATTAGTGATAATTACGACGTAGATACTGTTATTTTTAACGTAGAAGACGAAGAAATTTACAAAAGTGTGATTAAAAGTATTGAATAATTTATAAATTTATTATATAATTATCTTGTTCCTTGGAACGTGATGTCCCAGTAGCTCAGCTGGATAGAGCATCGCCCTTCTAAGGCGAGTGTCAGGGGTTCGAATCCCTTCTGGGACACCATTTAAGATAATAACTTGCTTAAGGCAAGTTTTTTGTATAAAATATATTTATCTTTTTTTGCTAATATAAGCAATATCTAAAATTCTATAATATATCCTAAATGATTTTTTGGAAAGCCACAAGCAAGTTCGTTCCACATTTTCCCAGAAAAAGTAAATCCTACTTTTTCATGTAATCTAATTGACGCTTTGTTCTCTTTCTCTATACCAGATATTAATAATTTTGCATTTTTCTTTTTAACCTCATTAATACCATATCTTAACATTTGCTCACCGTATCCTTTTTTTCTTTCACTTTTTAAAGTAAACAAACTAAATAAACACCATAGGTTATCAACACTATTATATTGTAAAAAATTAATCATTGAAATTATTTTTTCACCTTCAACATTTAAAATTAGCATAGAATCATTATTTTGACTAAATATAAAATTCAAATGCTCACTAATTTCTTTTAAGTTTGCTATCTTTGAATCATCGTTTTTAAATAATTGTTTAATCATATTTAAATATTTGCTTTTATTTTTACAATAATCCTTTTTAGTTATTATTTTATATTCACTCATAGTTACCTCCATATAAAAATTTTTTAATTAAAGATAAAACAATATTTTCAATCAATATACTACATTATTCATCTATTTTTGTCAAAATAACTTATAATATATATATATATTTGAATTATTTTGTATAATAAAAACGACCATTATAGTCATTTTTTATCCCATTACTTGCCCACCATTGTTATGTATAACCTGCCCTGTCATATAACTAGAATCATCACTTGCTAGAAATACAAATGTAGGCGCAAGTTCATAAGGCATAGCTCCTCTTGCCATAGCAGCATCCGCACCCAGTGATGGTATTTTTTCTTTTACCCAACAAGCAGGTTGTAGTGGTGTCCAAAAAAATCCGGGCGCGATTGCATTTACTCTAATATTTTTTAAAGCTAAATTACGTGAAAGAGCCCTTGTAAATCCAACTATAGCTCCTTTAGTAGTAACATAATCAATAAGCTGTGGATCTCCATAAAATGTCGTAACCGAAGATAGATTTATTATAGAATCTCCTGAATTTAAATAAGGCAAAACCTCTTTTGTTAAATAAAACATTCCATATATATTTACTTTCATGGTTCTATCAAACTGTTCATCTGAAATACATTCTAAACTGTCTTGTTGATACTGAACTCCAGCATTATTAACAAGTATATTTATTTTACCAAATCTATTTATAGTTGCTTCAACTATTTTTTTACAGAAATTTTTATCAGATATATCTCCACAAAGTAGCAAACATTCTCCACCTAAGGATTCTATATATCGTTTTGTCTCTTCTGCGTCTACATGTTCATTATAGTAAGGTATTACTACTTTAGCTCCTTCTTTTACAAAAGCAACTGCAGCAGCTCTCCCAAGCCCACTATCCCCTCCCGTTATTATCGCAACTTTATCTTTTAATTTACCTGAACCTATATAATTAGGATTATCAAATATAGGTCTTGGATACATTATATATTCAAGTCCCGGTTGTTCAGGTTGAGATTGTTCGGGTGCCATTATAGAATACTCTGTACTCTCTATTCCAAAATTATCATAATAATTATAAAATTTATTACCAAATTTATAATCGTAATTCATCAAATCACTCCTCTATTTAATATATGTGTTAAAAGATAAATAGTTAATATACACATTTAATATTACAGAAAAAAAGAATTAATTATAAAGATGTGGGTTTAATGCGCACTCTAAAAAATTAATTCTTTAATAGACATAGTTAAATTTATTAATATTTTTATAAACTCTATTATAGATCCAAACTATTTGAATCAAGTAGAAATTCTTGAATACCTATTACTAATATTCCTTCTTCTGTATACCAGTGTTTAATATTATCCTTTACAACTATAATTTTTTTAAAATTATCGTCAATATTCATAAGTGGTCTTTCTTCCTGAAGCGTTTTTTCTCTTTCTTCTAAATGTAAAGTACACTGTATATAATATTTTTTAAAAGATTGGTTACACACGAAATCTACTTCTAATTGTTTTCTTTTATTTTCATCCCTTATTTCGACTATCCCAACATCTACGTTATATCCCCTTATTAATAATTCGTTATATATAATATTTTCAATTAAATGATTTTCTTCCAATTGTCTAAAATTAATTCTTGCATTTCTAAGTCCTATATCTGTAAAATAATACTTACTTGGTGTGGATATATATTTTTTACCCTTTATATCATACCTTTCAACCTTTTTAATTAAAAATGCATCTAATAAATAATCAATATACGAAGTTACAGTTTGAACATTAACATCCTTAATTGAATTACTTAAAAACGAATTTGTTAATTTTGTGGGATTAGTTAGTGAGCCAACAGATGAAGATAATATATTTACAAGTGTATTTAAAACATCAATTCTTTGAACATTATTTCTTTCTATTATATCTTTTAAATATACTGTTTCAAATAGGTTATTTAAATATGAACTTTTTTCTTCATCCGTTTTCTTTGTTAGAATATAAGGCATTCCACCATACATCAAATATTCATTCCAAGCAGAGTCTGAATTTCCGTTATATGCAGAAGTAAATTCTTTAAAGGATAATGGATAAACTCTTATCTCATCTCCTCTTCCTCTAAACTCTGTTATTATATCTGATGACAAAAATTTTGAATTACTACCTGTTACATATATATCAACATTAACTATGTGCAAAAAGCCATTTAAGACTGATTCAAAATCTGAGACTTTTTGTATTTCATCCAATATTATATAATACATTTTATTATCAGAAATCAAACTGCGAATATATTTATCAAGAACATCTGGATCTAAATACTTTTTATTTTTTCTCTCTTCTAAATCAAGCTTAATAATATGATCTTCCGAAACACCATTCTTAATTAAATAATTTTTAAATATTGGATCAAGTAAATATGACTTACCTGATCTTCTTATTCCAGTAACAACCTTAATCATCCCATTTTCTTTTCTGCTTATTAATTTATTTAAATATAAATCTCTAACTATCGTTTTCATATAATATTCCTCCATGCTTATGAAAGGTTTCCTTTACACGATATTATTTTAACATAAAAGTATAATAATTTCAACTGCTTCATTTGATTTTTTTGCCATTTTTGCCACTTTTTTACAATGACTGAATGATAATCTTACCATTTTTTGATATTAAAAAGAAGTTAACCCATCTTAACTTCTTTATATTATCTTATATTTTTCTATATGCTCATTAAATATCTTAATATTTAAAAATCATCATCCATTAAAAAATCAAAAATATTAATATAATTTATTCCATCTTTAGAATAATCTTCCTTATTAGTTGAAATTACATATTTAGGATAATTGTCCTTTATATTGTCAAAAGCCTTGAATTCTCTTTCTCTAGTATCTTCATTTGACAAATCATAACAAGCTTGAATATATTTAATATTCTTGTTTTTAGAGGCTATAAAATCTATTTCTCCTTCCTTAGTTTTTCCTATATAAACTTCATACCCTTTTTTTATTAATTCGTTATATATTATATTTTCAAAAGCTTGTGAATAGTTAATTTCTTTACTATTAGTTTTAATTCTTTTTACACCTAAATCAGTTGCATAAAATTTATTTAATGATTTCAAAACTTCTTTACCATTTATATCATATCTATAAACTCTATTGATAATGAAAGTTGAGCAAAGAGCCTCTAAATATTTATACAAAGTATCGGTCGCAACATTATTACCACTTTTATTAAGATATTCCAACACATTTGTTGCAGAAAATTCTCTAGTTTCAGTTTCTAATACATATTGAAGTATTTTATTAAACGAAGTAATATCGGATATTCCTAGTCTATCTACAACATCTTTAAGAAGTATAGAATCATAAACATCCCTAATATAATTTTCTTTTGAATCATTATTAGAAAAAGTAAATCTTTGTGGCAGAGTTCCCCATTCAAAAATATCTAATAACAAATCAAAATAATTTTCTTTCTTAGTATTTGTAATTTCAACAACCTCTTTAAATGACAAAGGATTAATTCTAAAGCTTACATATCTTCCAGACAAATCAGTAGATAATTCTAAAAATGTCATTTTACTATTTGAACCAGTTATAAATATACTAAATTGTTCTGTAATCCTTAAAGAATTGATAGCCTTTTCAAATTCATCGACTTTTTGAACTTCATCTAAAAATACATAATACGTTTCTTTATCCTTTACTAAACTTTTAATATAGTTATTTAATTCAATTGCAGTTGTTATATTCGAATAATCAAGAGATTCAAAATTTATATATATGATGTGATCATCTTTAACGCCATCAGCTTTAATCTCTTCTATTATTTGTTGTAATATTACAGATTTACCACTTCTTCTTAATCCATACAAAATTTTTATGAGTGAATTTACATAGTAAAAATCTCTAATTTTATTTAAGTAAAATTTTCTTTTCAACATAATACTTCACCTCTTCATTAATATTATATAACAAATTTTTCAAAAAATAAAGTTTTTTGGTTGAATTGGAAAAACTTTTTAATTTTGAATTTTTTTTGGTTAGAATGGAAAAAGGAATATGTCACTATAATTGTCACTATAAATGTCACTATAAATTTAAATATATTTACAAAAATGTATTACAGTAATTTTTGGTTAGAATGGAAAAAGAAGTTAACTCATCTTAACTTCTATTTTTTCTTTACCACCCATATATGGTCTAAGTACTTTTGGTATATTTATACTTCCATCTTCATTATAGTTATTCTCAATTAAAGCGATAAGGGCACGTGTATTTGCGAGTACTGTATTATTTAGAGTGTGTACGAAATAATTACCATTTTCTCCTTTTGCTCTTATTCCAAGTCTTCTTGCTTGAGCGTCTCCTAGAGTTGAACAACTACCTACTTCAAAGTATTTCTTCTGTCTTGGACTCCATGCTTCTATATCACAAGACTTAACCTTTAAATCTGCTAAATCCCCACTACAACATTCTAGTTGTCTTACTGGTATATCCATATTTCTAAATATATCTACTGTGTATTTCCACATCTTGTTGTACCACTCCATAGACTCTTCAGGCTTACATAATACGATCATTTCTTGTTTTTCAAATTGATGAACCCTATATATACCTCTTTCTTCAAGTCCATGCGCACCTACTTCTTTTCTAAAGCAAGGTGAATATGATGTCATTGTTATAGGAAGTTCTTCTTCCTTTATTATTTCTCCTTTAAATTTACCTATCATAGAATGTTCACTAGTACCTATTAAATATAAATCTTCACCTTCTATTTTATACATCATCGCATCCATTTCAGCGAATGACATAACACCATTTACTACATCACTTCTAATCATAAAAGGTGGGATACAGTATATAAATCCTTTATCTATCATATAATCTCTAGCATAACTTAACATCGCACTTGATAGTCTTGCAATATCTCCCATTAAATAATAAAATCCATTCCCACTAGTTCTTGATGATGCATCTTTATCAAGTCCATTTAATTTATTCATTATGTCTGCGTGATATGGTATTTCATAGTCTGGTACTTTTGGTTCTCCAAATCTTTCTATTTCAACATTCTCACTATCATCTTTTCCAATAGGAACACTCTCATCTATTATATTTGGGATAATCATCATTTTTTTCTTTATTTCAAGTTCTAATTCTTCTTCTTTTCTACCTAATTCTTCAAGCTCACTAGCATATTTAGATACTTCATCTTTAATAGCTTCTGCTTCATCCTTTTTACCTTCTCTCATAAGAAGTCCTATTTCACTACTTTTAGAATTTTTAAGAGCTCTTAAATCATCGCCTTTTTTCTTACAAGCGCGATATTCTAAATCTAAAGCTTCTATTTCATCAACTATTGGTAACTTTTCATCTTGAAATTTCTTTCTTATATTTTCCTTTACTAATTCCTTGTTTTCTCTTATTAATTTAATATCTATCATATTAGCCTCCAAAATTCACTAATCCTTTGTAATTTATGCTCTAATTTTATCACGTTACACCCTATAAGTCAATATATTCATATTATTTTAAACTTTTAAAACACATAGTTTCTTAGTATTTGCGTATAATATAGATAAAGATAGTATGTAGTAGTTATGTAGTAAAAATTATTGACAATTATTACTTAATATGATACTATTAAATAGAAAGTGAGATGAGATTATGGCTAGTTTAACAAGTGCGATTAATGTTAATGTTGATACAGAAATTAAAAATCAAGCTACTGAAATTTTAAAAGGATTAGGATTAAATATGAGTACATACATTAATATGGCTTTAGCTCAAGTTGTTAAAAGAGATGGCGTACCTTTTGAAGTAGTTAATCCTAAACCTAGTAGAAAGTTAAAGAAAGCTATAAAAGAAGGCGAGCATATTATAAAAGAAATAAAAAGTGGCAAGAGAAAACCATATAACACACCTGATGAGTTGTTTGCACATTTAGATGGAGAATAAAAAGATGAAAGCAACATTTGATATCAAAAGTATAAAATATAGAGTAGATTCTACTTCTAGATTTAACAAAGAATATAAATTATTAAAAAAACAAGGGAAAGATATATCAAAACTCAAATATATTGTTAACAAACTTGCAAACGGTGAAGAATTAGATCCAATATACAAAGATCATGCTTTAATTAACAACAAACACTATAAAAACTGTAGAGAATGTCACATAGAGCCTGACTGGTTATTAGTTTATAAGTATCAAGATGAGGAACTAGTATTACTACTTTTTGAAACTGGAAGCCATAGTGAACTTTTTAATAGATAGAAGTGATAACTTCTTTTTTTCATATTTTCATTTTTTTGTCCTTATAAATCAAATTATAATACATCTTTAATCTAAAATTATACCCATTTCCATGTTTTAAATAAGCTATAAAACTATTCCACGATAATATTAATTTAGTTATATTTAATTTATTCAATCTATATAGTTTGTTCCACACCTTTATATTCTTTTTTATTTTATTTTTACTTGCTCTTTCATATGCACTCATTAAACTGTTAAATGTTAATTTATTATAGTAACTATTTTTTATTGTTTTACACAAGCTCTAATCCAACCTCCAAGCAAATTAGATATATTAGCTAACTTCTTACTCCAAGCTTCATAATTTTTAGAACTAATATATTTTCTTTTCTTAGATACCCTAACTAATACTTTAATCATTTTTAAATTAGTATCTAAATTATTTAGTATAGAAAGCCTTTTACTTCTATCAATAGCCTTTTGAGAATTAATTATATACTCCATACCACTATAAGTCATATTCTTTATTTTAGATACTAAAGAATACTTCTCTACTTTAGGATATTTAATTGTTATATTTTCAGTATAATATATAAGTTCTAAATACTGTTTATATATTATTAAACCTTCTAGTTCATTCATTTATATATTCACTCAAATCTTTTAATATATTTAATGATTCAATAGGAGTTATTTTATTTATATCAATATTTTTTATTTTACTTATAATACCATCTATATCTTTTTTGTCTTTATTTATTACTTCTATATCTAAATTCAAATTATTAAATATCTCTACATATTTATTTAAAGCATTACTTGGGAAATCACACTTTACTATATCACTTGTTAAATTAGTTAATTTTAAAGTAGTTATTTTATTTATATTTATAGCGTCATTATCTATAAATATATAAAACTTACCACATTCAAATAAATACATCTTACTACTATTTTCTTTTTTTAATTTTAAATACTTATCATATAACTTACTCATTAAAACCTCCAAAACAAAAAGATAGCAAAAAGAATCTACTACCTTCCATATATTCCCATTTTCATCATTTTACTACTCACAGGAATAATACTATTTATATTTTCATTTAACCGAAGTTAAATAGGAATTAAACTTCTACGATAAAC
>CANQAT010000048.1 GCA_947588925.1 uncultured Bacilli bacterium
AGAGTAGTAATACCAAAAGAAATAAGAAAAAATTTAAGAATTAAAGAAGGAGATAATTTAGAAATATTTGTTCAAAACGATGAAGTAATACTAAAAAAATATTCTATGATGAATAAGATTAACGATTTAGCTCAAGAGTTAACTGACGCAATATACACATTTATGAAACACAGTATATTTATAACAGATACAGATAGTATAGTTGCAGGAAGTGGCCCACTTAAAAAAGAATATATAAATAAAAATATAAGTGACTTTATAACTGATTCTATAAAAAGAAGAGAAAAAATGATTGAAAATCATTTTAAAGAGTTAAAAATAACACCTGATGATACACTAACTTGTAGTTATGTTATGTCTACAATACTGGTTAACGGAGAAGCAACAGGTATGATACTTATAATTAGTAAAGATGAGAAATTAGGAGATACTGAAATGCAAATGGCGGGTATTGTATCATCTTTTATGACAAAATATCTTGAACAATAGGGAAAAATGTGCTACAATGTGTGTGAATTTAAATTATTTAAAGCGATGAAGGGAAGAAGAATACTAGAGTAATTAAAGAGAGCCTATGTTGGTGAGATTAGGTATTACAAGGTATTTCGAATGGGTCTGGAGTTTTAAGTTTAAGCACGTTATAGCTTTAAAGGTGCATTATGCATAAATTAAGGTGGTACCACGCATTCCTCACGTCCTTATACTAGGATGTGAGGTTTTTTGAAGGAGGAATATATGAGAAAATTTGAAAAGATTAGTTTTGATGAGTTTAAAAAAGATATTAGTGATGATATAGAATTATATAATTCTTATATACTTCCAAAAAGAGATACTAAATATGCAGCAGGTTATGATTTTTATGCAATATTTGATTATATATTAAAACCCGGTGAGATAAAAAAGATACCTACTGGAGTTAAAGTTATTATGGAAAATGATGATGCCCTATTTTTACTTGATAGAAGTAGTATGGGATTTAAGTATAATGTTCGGATGTGCAACCAAGTTGGAGTAATAGATAAAGATTATTACAATAATAATAGTAATGAAGGACATATGTGGATTAAAATACAAAATGAAGGAGATAAGGACTACATAGTTAAAAAAGGGGAGGCTATGTGTCAAGGAATATTTATAAAATATTTAAAAACAGATGATGATATAATAAGTGAAAAAGATAGAACATCTGATAAATAGGTACACAGTGTACCACACAAACTTGACTTATGTGGTACATTGTGCTAAAATGTTTAACTGGGTGGTGATAATATATGGTATATTCATATAAAGAAATATTGAAAAAATTAGGCTCTAGAAAAAATATAGAACAGAAACTAAAAAATAAAAAACTATTCAGATTAAAAAAAGGAATATATTCAGAAGAAGATATAGTTGACCCAATGATCATAATTTCAGAAAAATATAAGGGTGCTATTATAACTATGGATTCTGCATTTTATTATTATAACTTAACTGATGTAATTCCTTTGAAAGTTTATGTTGCTACTAGTAGAGATGCAAGAAAAATTAATGACTCTAAAGTAGTACAGTATTATTTAAATAATAATATTTTAAATCCCGGTAAAATGCAAATTAATATTGATGGAAACAATGTAAATATTTATGACAGGGAAAGATTATTGATAGAATTAATAAGAAAAAGAGCTTCTATTCCTTTTGATTATTACAAAGAAATAATAAGAAATTATAGGCAGATAAGTGATGAATTAGATATGTATAAGATAGAACAATATGTTGCGCTTTTTAAAAACGAAGTAAATTTATTTGATATATTGCAAAGAGAGGTTTTTTAATGAACATAAGAGATTTAATAAGACAATATATGGATGAAGGATATCAAATAACCGATGCCGAATCTAAAGTTGCTCAGGATATTATTTTACTTAAAATATTTAAAAGTAAATTTAAAGAACACGTTACAATTAAAGGCGGAGTTGTTATGCACTCTATTTCTAAAGATAAACGTAGAGCAACTAAAGACTTGGATTTAGATTTTATAAGATATTCTTTAGAGGATAAATCAATTATTAATTTTATTGATGTTTTAAATAAGGTAGATGATGGTATTTGCGTTGAAATAACAGATAAAATCATTCCGCTACACCATCAAGATTATAATGGTAAACGTGTATATATAAAAATATTTGATAATTTTAATAATGTAATAAGTACAAAGATAGATATAGGTGTTCACAAATTATATAATATCAAACAGGATGATTATTGTTTTAACTTAGATGCATTAGATGAAAGTGTTAGTTTATTCATTAATTCAAAAGAACAAATATTTATTGAAAAAATAAAGTCATTATTAAAACTTGGTGTTAGGTCAACTAGGTATAAAGATTTATTTGATTTATATTATTTAATAAATGATTGTAATTTAGATGAAGTTAAATTGAATAATATATTAAATATTTATATTTACGATGATAAAAGCATGAGAGAAAATAATATAAATGATATATACTTGAGATTATCAAATATATTAAATTCAAGATTATATAAAAAAATTTAAATAATATTAAAGTTAATTGGTTAAACATTAGTGTAGATGATGCCATTAAATCTGTGTTAAATTATATTGAAAATTTATCAAAAGAATATATAACTAATTAAAAATAGGAGGACATTATGGAAAAAGGAAAATATTATATAACTACGGCTATTGCTTATACATCAGGTAAACCTCATATAGGAAATACATATGAGATAGTACTTGCTGATGCAATTGCTCGTTTTAAAAGATTAGAAGGGTATGATGTTTATTTTCAAACTGGTACAGATGAACACGGTGAGAAAATAGAGTTAAAGGCAAAAGAACTTGGAAAAACACCTAAAGAATTTGTAGATGAAGTATCTAGTGAAATAAAAAGAATATGGGATGTAATGAATACAAGTTATGATAGATTTGTTAGAACTACTGATGAAATTCATGAACGTGAAGTACAAAAGATATTTAAAAAAATGTATGATAAAGGTGATATTTATTTAGGAGAGTATAAAGGATTATACTGTACACCTTGTGAGTCTTTTTGGACTGAATCACAATTAGTTGATGGAAAGTGCCCAGATTGTGGTAGAGAGGTTAAAGAGGCTAGCGAGGAAGCATATTTCTTTAGACTTTCAAAATATCAAGAAAGATTAGAAAAACTTCTTGAAGATAATCCTAAATTTCTTCAACCTGATTCTAGAAGAAATGAAATGTTAAATAATTTTATTAAGCCGGGGTTACAAGATTTATGCATATCTCGTACTTCATTTGATTGGGGAATAAAAGTACCATTTAACGATAAACACGTAGTATATGTATGGCTTGACGCTCTTACAAATTATATTACTAATATAGGATACGATGTAGATAATTCTAGTGATGAGTTTAAAAAGTATTGGCCATGTGATTTGCACCTCATAGGCAAGGACATAGTTAGATTTCACAGTATCTACTGGCCTGCTTTCTTATGGAGTTTAGATTTAGAACTTCCAAAACAGATATTTGGACACCCATGGTTACTTTCAAATAACGATAAGATTGGTAAAAGTAGAGGGAACGCTATATATGCAGATGACTTAGTTGAAAAGTACGGGGTAGACGCTATAAGATATTATGTACTTCATGAAACACCATTTGCAAATGATGGAAATATAACTTATGAATTGATAGAAGAAAGATATAACTCAGACCTTGCTAATATACTAGGAAACTTAGTAAATAGAACTATATCTATGAATAAAAAATACTTTGATAATATAGTAAGTGATAGTGATGCTATAGAAGATATAGATAATGATTTAATAAATACAGTATTAAAAGCTAAAGAAAAAGTAGAAAAGAATATTGATGAAATAAGAATAGCAGATGCAATAGATAATGTATTTGAAATATTTAGAAGGTGTAATAAGTATATAGATGAGACTGCGCCTTGGACACTTGCTAAAGAAGGAAATACAAATAGACTTAAAAAGGTAATATATAATTTACTAGAATCTATTAGAATAGGAGCAGTACTTTTAAGTCCATTTTTACCTGATACATCAAATGAGATATTTAATCAACTTAACACTAAAGAGACATCATATGATTCAATAAATGAATTTGGTAAACTAAAAGTTGGAGATAAATTAAACGATCCAAAACCATTATTTATAAGAATTGAAAAGGATAAATAATAATTTTTGTAAAATTATATGTAAAATGTAATAATTTGTCGTATAAAAATTAAAGAAAAGTGTTCATTATTAGTATTATTTGTGTTATATTGGATTTGCGCGTTTTTAAAAGAGAAAAGGGAGACAATATGACAATAGATAAAAATGTTGAAAAAGTATTATGGATGTTTGCTGTAATGTTTGCGACATATTTGCTAATAGGAAGTTTTATTGTTAGTAGAAACATTTTAGATATTGTATATTTAGTAATACTTTATACATCTATAATTATTATTAAATTTACAAAGAATAGTTAAAAAATTATATCTGATGTGATATAATTTTTTTTGGGTGAGATTATGCTTATAGATACACATTGTCATCTATCTTGTGAGGATGAAGTTATAAAAGATATGGACGTGATTATGGTTGCAAGCGGGTGTGATGATAAAACTAATAAAGATGTATTAGAATTAATAAAAAAGTTTGATAATGTATATGGTACACTTGGAATACATCCAGAAGAGGTTGATAGTATAACAGATGATAGTTTTAAACTTATAGAAGATAATATAAATAATAAAAAAGTAGTTGCGGTAGGAGAAATAGGACTTGATTATTACTGGACTAAGGATAACATAGAAAAGCAAAAAGAAGTATTAGAATATCAAATAAAGATAGCAGAGAAGTATAAAAAACCAGTTGTAATACATTCTAGGGATGCTATAAAAGATACTTTTGATATATTAAAGAAGTATAAAGTAAAAGGTGTTATACACTGCTTTTCATCTAGTTTAGAGATGGCACGCGAGTTTATAAAACTAGGGTTTAAGATAGGTGTTGGAGGTACTGTAACTTTTAAAAATTCTAAGAAATTACAGGATATCGTAAAAGAGTTGGACTTAAAAGACATAGTACTTGAAACTGATAGCCCTTATCTTACACCTGAACCATATAGAGGTGAAAAAAATAAGCCTAGCAATGTATACTTGGTTGCCTTAAAAGTTGCAGAGTTAAAGAATATGAGTGTGGATGAGGTTTTAAGCGTTACAAATAAAAGCGCAATAGACTTATTTGACTTAATTATACAAAAATGATATAATTTTATTGCCGATTGATAGAGGTGATAAAGTGAAAAAATTAGTAAAAGTTTCACTAGTATTGTCAATTTTAGCAATGGTGTCTATAGTTTATGTAACAATACTAAAAACTGGTACTACTCTATATAATAGTAATGGTGATATGACTGCCACTATTACAAATGAAGTAGAGAAATACGATATAGATTATGTATATAATAGTTCTGTTCCTTCTACTGCTGATAAAGTTGTTTTAGAAGAAGGCGTTAACGGAATAGATTATACATATGATGGATTAAATTACGTACACTTAAGTGATAAAAAAAATGAGGTTGTACAAGTTGGAACTGGAACAAGTGGTAATTATTCTGGAAGATTAACTGGATATGGACCTGACTGTCCGGGTTGTAGTAAGGTTGGAAATGTTGCTTGTAGAACTAAAGAAGGAACAAGTCACAGTCTTATATATGATGGACTTTACTATAGTGATGATTTATATGGCTCTGTTAGAATACTAGCTGCCGATAATTCCGCATTTCCATGTGGCTCTATAGTTAAAGTTAATAATGGTATTTTGGATGAATTTTACGGAATAGTGTTAGATAGTGGTTCGACCATGAGAAATGCATGGGCTGAAGGCGTAGTTTGGATGGACCTAGCATTTTCTTCACAGAAGGAAGCTCTAACAGGTGGCGCAACTAGTTCGAATACAAAATTTAGTGTACAAAGATGGGGTTGGTAATCCCATTTTTATTTAGGAGGACATAATGCAGTATTCAATAAACAGTTTTAAAGAAAAAATGGAAAAATATAATTTTAATTTGAAAAAAATGTATGGTCAAAACTTTATAATAGATGAAAATACTATAAATAACATTATAACTAGCGCAGAAATTGATAAAGATACACTTGTTATTGAAATAGGACCCGGTGCGGGATCTTTGACATACAAACTAGCTATGTGTGCTAAAAGCGTTGTGTGTTATGAAATAGATACAACGTTAAAAGATTTGCTTATGGATAATTTAGATGGGTGTAATAATGTAGATGTGATATATCAAGATTTTCTTAAATCAGATTTAATGAATGATATAAAAAAATATAGTTATAAAAAGTTATATGTAGTTGCTAATTTGCCATATTATATAACTACTCCTATAATAATGAAATTTATAGAGGATAATATAGAAGTAGATAAGATAGTTGTAATGGTACAAAAGGAAGTAGGTGATAGGTTTAAAGCAAAACCTAATACAAAAGAATATAATTCTTTATCCGTGTATTTAAACTATTACTTTGATATAAAAAAACTTTTAGATGTTTCTCAGAATGTATTTATACCAAAACCTAATGTAGATAGTATAGTAATAGAATTAAAAAGAAAAGATAATAAATATAAACTTAAAAATGAAAAATTATTCTTTAATTTAGTTAGAGATTCATTTAAACAAAAAAGAAAGACGTTAAAAAATAATTTAAAAAATTATGATTTAACAAAAGTATTAGAAGTATTAAAAAAATATAATTTAGATTTAACTGTTAGGGCAGAACAACTGCCTTTAGAGATATTTGTTGATATTTCTAATAATATTTAAAATTAGAAAAAATAATTTATAATAGATAAGGTGATTTTATGCAAAAGAAAGTTGTTGTTTTGGGCGGGGGAACGGGAATGTCCAATCTTCTTAGGGGATTGAAACAATTTCCACTCGATATAACTGCCATTGTTACTGTTTGTGACGATGGCAAAAGTACTGGTATTTTAAGGGAAGAATTTAATATTCCTGCTGTAGGTGATATAAGAAGGGTTTTAGTTGCTCTATCTGAAACTGAACCACTTGTTATGGATTTGTTTAACTATAGATTTTGTACATCAAGTGATTTAGATGGTCATACTGTTGGAAATCTACTTTTGACTGCTGCAAGTGAAATTAGAGGTAATTTATCAGACGGTATAGAAGCACTAAGTAAAGTTTTAAACTTAAAAGGTAAGGTAGTCCCTTTAACAGAAGATAATGTAACACTAATGGCTAAGTTAGATGATGGCACTGTAATAGAGGGGGAGCACAATATTACTTTAAGAGATGATAAGTCTAAGATACAAAGCTTGTATTATAAAGAAGAAGCTGTGCCAACAAAAGAGGCATTAAAGGCTATAAAAGAAGCAGATTTAATAGTTCTTAGCATGGGTAGTTTATATACTAGTATTATACCTAATTTACTTATTGATGATGTCGTTAAAGAAATAGAAAAAAGTAAAGCTAAAATAGTGTATGTGTGCAACATGATGACACAACCGGGAGAGACAGATAATTTTACTGTAACTGACCATGTAAAAGTACTAAATGAATATTTAGGAAGTAGAAATGTCGATATAGTTTTAGCTAATACAGGAATAATAGATAGTAAAATGGCTAAATTTTATGAAACAGAAGAGCAAAAGGATCCAGTTGTTTATGATGAAGAGAATTTTGATAAATATAATTTAGAGGTAATTAGTGATGATTTTATATATGTAACTAAGAATAATTTATTAAGACATGATAATATAAAGGTAGGATTTCATATATTTTATTATTTGATGAAGAAGTAGGTGGGATATGTCTTTTACTAGTGTAGTAAAAAATGAATTAAGCAAACTAGAACTTGATAAAATAGAGGCTATTACAGAGCTATCAGCTATTTTAAAAAATAGTGCGATAATTGATAAAAGTATAAAAGTAACTACTGAAAATTCTAGTGTTGCAAGACATATATTTAACTTGATAAAAATGATTTATGGTGTTACTCCTAAAATAACTGTAAGAAGAGGGTATAACTATAATAAAAAATATATGTATATTTTAGAAATAAAAGAGAAAAAAGATTTAATAATAAATGACCTTTGTTTAGATAAAAATATACCAGATAACTATATATTAGATGATGATATATTAACTCGTATATATTTAAGAGGTGTATTCATATCTAGTGGAAGTGTAAACGATCCAAAAAAGTCTAGGTATCACCTCGAATTCATGTTAGATAATTTAGAGTATGCAGAGTTTATAAACGATAAATTAAATTTGTATGATCTAAATAGCAAAGTAATAAAAAAAGATAATAGGCATATGGTTTATGTCAAAGAAGCAGAAAAGATTGGGGACTTTCTTAGAATGATTAGTGCTATACAAGCGCTCCTTTATTTTGAAGATATAAGAATATATAGAGATCATAAAAATATGACTAATCGACTTAATAATTGTGAGCAAGCAAATGTAGATAAGATTATAGAAACAGCTTCTAGTCAAGTAAAAGATATAGAGCTTATAGAAAGTATAGGTGGTATGGATTTATTAGATGATAAGGTTAAAATAGTTGCGACATATAGAATGAAATATAAGGAAGCCTCACTTCAAGAATTAAGTGAAATTATAACTTTAGAGACAGGTACATTTATCACTAAGTCAGGGTTACACCACAGGTTCAACAAGATAAGAGAGCTAGCAAATAAAATAAGAAATAAGGGATGATAATGAAAGAAGTAGAGTGTTTAGGACATAGTACTATAAAAATAAGTAAAGATAAAATAATTTATATAGATCCTTTTAATATAAAAGAAAACTATAATGATGCAGATATTATATTTATAACGCATAGCCATTATGATCATTTCTCTAAAGATGACATTTTAAAAGTAAAAAAAGATAGTACTAAAATAATAATTCCAGATGATTTATATGACAAGGTTTTAAGTATTAATTTTGATATTAGTAATATATTAACAGTACTTCCAAATAATAGATATAGTATAGATAATATAAATTTTAGTACTATTCCAGCTTACAATACGAATAAAAATTTTCACCCAAGGGAAAATAATTGGGTAGGCTATATAATAGAAATAGATGGTATAAAATATTATATTGCCGGGGATACAGATATAACTGAAGAAAGTAAAAAAGTAGTGTGTGATGTTGCGTTTTTGCCTATAGGTGGTGTTTACACAATGGACTTTCTTGAAGCTAGTAAACTTGCTAATATAATAAAACCTAAAGTAGTTATTCCAATACACTACGGTAGTATCGTTGGGACTAAAGAGGACGCTTTGAAGTTTCAAAAAAATGTAAATAATGATATAAAATGTGAAATTAAGTTTTAAATAATAATATATTGTGATACACTTATTGTAGGTGGTTTGATGAACGACGAATATTTTGATAATTTAGAAAATTTATTTAGAAGATATGTAGATTTAGATGATTTTAAAAAAAATTATATAGATGTTAAAAATCCTAAAAATTCAGAAGGATTAATAGATCAATTTATAAGATTTAATCAAGATCCACTTGTATGGAAATATTGTAGATTTAATGATTCGTCTGATACTTTAAAAATAACTTTAAAAGATAATTATAAAATCTCTGATATATTAGAATTTGCAAGACATTATGATTTAAGTAAATACAAGAGAATTATTATTACTTTAAAGAATATAGATTACGAAAATATAGAGAGTTTAGAAAGATTAAATAAAGATGTGTATATAAATTTATATGGTAACCAAGGAATTTGTACAATAGATCAGTTTAAAAACATGCGTAGTTTTTTAAATCAATTTAAAGATCAGTATTCAAGTTATAATTTATCTCCACTAGAGCTTATAACACTTGCTTATGATTTTACTAAATTTTATCTATATAATAGTGGTGGGAATAAAAATTTATATAGTTCAAGAGTTATTACAAAAGTGATAGAAAGCGGTTATATTGTATGTGTTGGATATTGTAAATTATTTTGTCAGTTGTTAGAAGAATTTGGAATTGAAGCTAATATGCTTCTTACAAAGAGTAAAGAAAGAAAAGATGAACTTGGTCATGCAAGAGTACTTATACAAATAAATGATGATAAGTATAACGTATCAGGTATATATGTATTTGATCCAACTTGGGATTCTGAGCGCAATATGGTGTTAGTTGAGGGTAATGATAAAAAATTAAGATATAAGAAAAGTTCTGATATATTAGGAAGTGATAGAATAATTGAAAAAATGCCTAGTACTATGTGAATAATTAGTAAAAATGATAGTAATTTTATTAAGTAATAATTAGTGAAAATGATAGTTGCATTTTTAAATAAA
>CANQAT010000049.1 GCA_947588925.1 uncultured Bacilli bacterium
TGCCGTTAAATATATCTATCATTTTCACTAATTATTATTTTTTATTTCACTATCATTTTCAAAAATTTTTCACAAATTAACGAACGATAAGTTCGTTTTTTCTTGACTTAATAATAAGCTTTTTATATAATTAATGTGGTGAGACTATGGATTTATGGGCATATGAAAAAGATTTATATAAAGATGGTATAAACTATATTGGTGGAGTAGATGAAGTAGGTAGAGGTCCATTAATAGGCAATGTGGTTGCTGCTTGCTGTGTACTACCTAAAGACTTTAAACTTGATGGACTTACTGATTCTAAAAAATTAAGTGAGAAAAAAAGAAATGAATATTATAGTTATATAATAGAAAACTGTATTGCTTATGGAATAGGCGAGGTAAGTCCTGAAGAAATAGATGAGATAAATATATATGAGGCAAGTCGTAAGGCTATGATGATTGCAATAAATAAGGTAAAAGAGCAAATACCATTAGAGTATGTATTAACAGACGCAATGCCACTACCTGATCTTGATATACCTCATCTACCTATAATAAAGGGAGACGCTAAAAGTATAAGTATCGCTGCTGCAAGCGTTATAGCTAAGGTAACACGTGATAAAGAGATGTATGAATTAGATGAAAAATATCCTTTATACGATTTTAAATCACATAAGGGATATCCAACAAAAAAACATATAGAAGCTATAGATAAATATGGTCTAATAGAAGGATATAGAAAGACATATAAACCAGTACTAAATATTATTAATAAAAGAGGTAGTTATGGAAAAAAAGATGTCAAAGGAAAATGAGGCTAAATTAAAAAGGATAAAAGCTGAAAGAAAGGTTTTAGGAATTTATTTAAGGACAAAAAGTATTAAAAACTCAGAAATTAGTACTTTATTTAAAATAAATTCATCCTATGGAGTAATTGAAATTAATACTAATCTTAGTCGAAAAAAATTGATGTTGGTTCAAATATTAAATGCACCCTTCCTACTTTGCGATCAGGAATACTTAAGTATACCTATGAAAAAAGAATTGCCTAATTTTTTAATTAATAGATATAAAGCAGAATTAGAAGAGCTAAAATACTTTCATGAACAAGGTTTAATCTCAAATGAAGAATATATAGCCGATAAAGAAGATTTGAAATTTATTTATTTTAAAAGTTCTGAAGAAGGCAAAGCAATATTAAAAGAAGGTAAAATAAAAAAGTATGAAAAATTTAAATAAAATGTTTATATATTCATGAAAATGTGTTATAATCTAATTACTTGAAAAAACTGTGATGAAAGAGTAGTAGTAAGTCTAATTATTCAAAGAGATGAAGTGGTTGGTGTAAACTTCAAATAAATTCTTATGAATTCACTTTCTAGTGTTATTAAAAGTAACCGTGTTGAAAACGTTATATTTCAAAGAGATAATACTATTATGAAGTAGGGTGGTACCGCGGATAGTTCGCCCCTACATTGTAATAGTTTTTTTGTGGGAGGATTATATGAAAGAGAAAATTGATTTATTATGTAGTGAGATAGAAAGTAAGATAAACTCTGTTTCAACTAAAAAAGAATTAAACGATTTAAAAGTAGAATATCTAGGTAAAAAAGGTATAATTACAGAACTTCAAAGTGGTATTAAAGACGCAGTTGACAAAAAAGAATATGGTAGTGAGGTTAATAGAGCAAGAACTACATTTAACGATAATTACGATAAAAAGAATGCTGAAATCGAATTAGAAGAGTTAAATAAAAAGTTAGAAAGCGAAAATATAGATATATCACTTCCTGCTTTAGATATTCCAGTAGGTTCGCCAAATATTTTAGAAAATATTATAGAAGAAGTAGAAGAAGTGTTTATGTCTATGGGATATGATGTAGTTGATGGTCCTGAAATAGAAGAAGATAAATATAACTTTGAACTTTTAAACATACCTAAAGGACATCCAGCAAGAGACGCACAAGATACATTCTATATAGAAGATGAAAATATACTTCTTAGAAGTCAAACTTCTCCTGTACAAGCAAGAGAAATGCTAAAAGCTGGAGGGGATAAGCCTATACGAATGATATGTCCTGGTAAAACATATAGAAGAGATGCAGATGACGCCACACACTCTCATCAATTTATGCAAATAGAAGGACTGCTCGTAGATAAAAATATAAGTTTATCTGATTTAAAAGGTACTTTTGATGTTATTGCTAAAAAATTATTTGGAGAAAACTGTGAGACTAGATTTAGACCTAGTTACTATCAGTTTACAGAGCCTTCAGTAGAAACTGATATAAGTTGCTTTGTATGTAAAGGTAAAGGTTGTTCTTTATGTAAAAATACAGGTTGGATAACTGTTAGTGGTGCAGGTATGGTACACCCAAATGTACTTAAAAACTGTGGATATGACCCTAAAGTATGGAGTGGTTTTGCACTTGGATTTGGGGCTGAAAGACTTGCTATGTTAAAATATGGAATTAACGATATTAGAACATTTTATCAGACTGACTTAAGAGAGTCAAAAGCATTCGATAGAAGGGATGTGTAGTATGATTAGTTTAGAGTGGGTAAAAGATTATATAGATTTAACTGGTGAAGATTTAAAAGAACTTGCAGTAAAAATTACTAAAGCAGGTATAAACGTAGAGAGTGTTATTACAAAACACATAGATAACCTTGTAATAGGAGAGGTTAAAGAATGTACTAAGCACCCAAATAGTGACCACTTACATATATGTAAAGTAGATATAGGTAGTAGTGTTACCCAAATAGTATGTGGTGCCCCTAATGTAAGAGAAGGTATAAAAGTAATAGTAGCCCTACCTGGATGTATTTTGCCTGGAAATAATGAAATAAAAGCAGGTAAAATTAGAGGAGAAGAGTCTAATGGAATGATATGCGCCTTATTTGAACTAGGTGCAGAAGAGAAGACTGATGAGAATTACGCTAAAGGAATTGAAGAAGTAAAAAGTGATTTAAAACCTGGAGATGACGCTAATATATATCTTGGGTATGACGATACATTATATGAGTTAGATGTGCATAAACACCGCAACAACGATTGTTATTATCACATAGGATTTGCATATGAAATAGCTTCTATCTTAAATAAAAAAGTAAAACTACCAGATAGTAGTTATAAAGAGATTAAAGATAATGTAAATGATTTTATAAAACTTACAGTAGATACACCTAAATGTCCATTTTATACTGCTAAGATGGTTAGAGATGTAACTATAAAAGAATCACCTGATTTTATTAAAAAGAGATTAATAAGTGCTGGAATGAGACCTATTAATAACGTTGTTGATATATCTAACTATGTTATGCTTGAATATGGACAACCACTTCACTTCTTCGATAAAGATAAACTAGGTGATAAAATACTAGTTAGAGATGCTAAAGATAATGAGGAGATTATTACTCTTGATGGAAATAAAAGGGTACTTAAATCGTCTGATATAGTAATTACAGATGGAGTAAAACCTGTTTGTATTGCTGGAGTTATGGGTGGAGAAAATACTGATGTAGATTTAAACACTAAAAACATATTAATAGAAAGTGCGATATTTGATTCAGTAAGTATTCGTTATACTGCAGCTAGTTTAAACTTAAAAAGTGAAGCGTCAATAAGATATGGTAAAGGATTAAACTATGAATATACATTAAAAGCAATAGACCGTGCATGTCACTTACTTGAAAAGTATGCGGACGCTAAAATACTTAGTGGTATAGTAATGCACGATAAAGTTGATAAAACACCTAAAGTAGTTAGTTTTACGCCTTCAGATATTAATTCACTTTTAGGTATAACACTCACTAAAAAAGATGTTGAGACTGAACTTAATAGATTAGATTTTGAATATAAACTAGATAAAGATACATTTACAGTAACAATACCTAAAAGAAGACTTGATGTAGACCCTAATATTAATGATATAGCAGAAGAAATAGGTAGACTTTATGGGTACCACAATCTAGTATCTACGCTTCCTAAAGTAGAAACAAGAAGAGGTGTATATGTAGGAGATGTAAAGATAAGAAAACTTACATCTAAAAGACTTAGAGCCTTAGGTTTAAATGAGACTAAGACTTATACACTAATTAGTAGTGAGATGGCATCTAAATTTAGATATGATAATAAAGAACAAGTAAAACTACCTAATCCTATGAGTATGGATAAAAGCGTTGTAAGAACAAGTATAATTCCTTCATTAATAAATGTGTATGAATATAATAAGGCTCGTAATATAAATGATATATTACTATATGAAATAGCTAAGACATACGATAAAGATTATAATGAAGATATGAAAGTATCAATACTTATGGAAGGTAATTATATTATAAATAACTGGAATAATACTAAGATAAAATGTGATTTTTATACTATTAAAGGAATAGTAGAAAATCTACTTAAATATCTAGGATTTAACAATCGCTATACTTTTGAAAAAGATAGTATTCCTGATATGCACCCTGGAATTAGCGCAGTTATAAAAGTAGATAGAGAACCTATCGGAATTATAGGTAGAGTTCATCCAAGTTTAAAGAAGGATGATATATATGTTTCTGAATTGTCACTTACAAAACTATATGAAAAACAAGTAAAACCTATTAAGTTTAAAGAAGCTTCCAAGTACCCAGATATAAAAAGAGATTTAGCATTCTTAGTTAAAAAGGATATGACTGCAGAAAATATTATTAATCAAATTAAAAAGTCTGGTGGAAGACTATTAAGCGATGTAGAAGTATTTGACGTATATGAAGGTGAAAAGATAAAAGATGATTTAAAATCCATCGCACTTTCATTAACATTTTCTGATACTACTAAAACATTAAGCGATGAAGAAGTAACTAAAGTATTTGAAAATATTATTAGTGATGTAGAAACTAAATTGAACGCAAAAGTAAGAAATGGGGAATAACATTCCTCTTTTTTGATAGTTATGTTATAATGGTTAGGGGATATTATGAATTTAATTGTAAATTTTATAAAAAAAATACTTAAATTAAAATCAAAAGAAAAAAATAAGTTAAACATTAAAACATTAAAAGTTGGAGATATAATTTGGGCAAAAAGATATACTAACGAAGAAGATAAAAACTTGATAGAGAAGGGTCATCAAATAGGACCGTTTATAGTTTTAAAAACAACAGATGAAGATGTTTTATGTTCAGTAGGTACAAGCACAATTCCAAAAGAAGAATATAATAATATTTATATAAATATAAATAATGATAATTTATATAAAACAACATATTTTAGACTTAAAGATTTTGTCTCAATAGATGATAATACATTTATAAGAAAAATAGCTTCTATAACAGATAGTGAATTAAATAAATTATTAAGTAAAATTAAATATGTAAATAAGAAGTCTATAGTTGAAGATTTAAATTTTCAACTTCAAGTAGGAGATATAATAGATTATAAGAATATTTATTATATAATATTAGATAAAGAAGATAATAATATCTTCTGTCTTCCTATAAAGAAAAGATATAATAAAGGCTCTGTAGATAGTTTTAAAAATGTAAATTTTTCATCAATTATTAAGCTTAATACAAGCAATATCAGTTATGTTGATACTATAAGTGATATGGTACTTATTAATTTATTAAAAGGGCAAAATCAATATTTAACAAATCTTAATAATAAAACTATCACACAAAGAGGAAGTGTGGTTAACTATGATGATAAATATTATTATATATATGGAGAAAATGGTTCTAACTGGCTTTTGTTTAAAATATTTAAAGATAAACAAAAAGGTTTTGACAGCATTGTTATAAATAACAATGTATTTTATACTATATATGAGGATGTAATTATAAGTAAAAAAAATATAGAAAGTGCTTTAATGCTAGCATATGATGATCAAATAGAAAATATAAAGCAAAAAAGAAAATCATATAAAAAAGCACATGAAAACATTACTGATAATAGTAATAATAATTCTTATCGCTTATTTCATTATAAAGATATTATTAAGATTGATAATGAAGAATATTATGTTTTAGATTTTATAGGTAAAGATATTTTGAAATGCGTTAATAAACGAGATCTTAATAAAAAATTATCAAATGCTTTATATTTAAAAGTTAGTGAAATATTGCCTGAACAGGTCATTAAATCTAAAGTTAAATAGTTAACTTTTTTCTACATAATTTTTACTATATAAATTTTATAATATATATGGTGATATTATGTATTACTTATTTGTAATAAAGGATAACTTCTTTAAAAATAATGATGAATATTTATATGATATATTAT
The DNA here is from genome assembly GCA_947588925.1 of uncultured Bacilli bacterium. Classification (GTDB taxonomy): domain Bacteria; phylum Bacillota_I; class Bacilli_A; order RF39; family UBA660; genus UMGS1613. The sequence goes on from CANQAT010000049.1 coordinate 6,257, forward strand.
ATAAACTTAAAAATATGCATAAAGAAAATTATACATACGGAATTAGTTTATACTATAATATTTGTAATTTATTCGATACTAAAGCCTTGAATTATTATATAACATCTAAAACTAGTTTAAATAAAAAGAATAATAAATATTATTTAGATAAATATAATTATTTTGAGATAAGAAAAAGTTGTTGTGTTATAAATAATGATAAATACTTAAGAGAGGTACTTTGCATATTCTACATATATAATAAAAATATATTTGTATGTAACTTTGATAATAACGAATATTTTTGGTTGAAAGATAAATTCAAATAATACTTGAAAATTATAATATAATATAGTAAAATATTATACATGAAAGGATGATTATATGGATATAGTATATATATTAATAGGTTTAGTAATAGGTGTTGTTATAGGATTTTTCTTGGCTAGATTTTTCATGAAAAAGTATTTAAAGAAGAACCCACCTATAAATGAACAGATGATAAAAGCAATGATGATGCAAATGGGAAGAACTCCAAGTCAAAAGCAAGTAAATCAGATGATGAAAGCTATGTCAAAATACATGTAAAACGTCGATTTTACTTTTTTTTAAATATGTGCTATAATAGCACTTGTCTAAAAAGAAGGAAGGAATTATGAAAAAATTTATAAGTAAGCAAAAAAACTGCTTTATATCCTTATTTGGATTAATATTAGTATGTGAATTTTTGCTTAACATTGATAATAAGTTTATACAATCTATAGGAATTATTTTAACTCCAATTATAGCTTTAATGGTATACTTATTAATCAGAAATGATCAAAAAGGCTTAACTAATAAATAAAAAGTTAAACCTTTTTATATTAAAAAATTATTAAGTAATCCTTAATAATTTTAGTTTATTGCTTGTTTTAAATTTTCTAAGTTTTCATTCATCAAAATAATATAATCGTTCTGTTCAATATTTATACCTTCTAAGTTAGTCATAGTATATAATTCTAAGGTATTAACACTAGTTTCTTTAATGAAGTTATTAATTGTTTCATTAGATTCTTTATACTTAATAAATAAGTATTTACAACTTCCATCTTTAATCAAATTTTTAGCGTCACTTATATCTTTATCTTTTGCTGTATCTGGGTCTATAGAAATTACGTTAACACCATATTTCTCTAAGAACTTAAATGCGTCATCGCTCACTATTATATTAACATTATTAGTATTTTTAAATGTAGAGTAGTACTTGCCATCTAAATTAGTTAATTCTATTCTTAAATTATCATAATTTTCATCGATTTCATTTTCAAGAACTTTAGTATTAGTATATTCTTTTAAACCTTTTCTTACGTTATCCGCAATATTGAGTAAATTATTTGGATCTAACCATAATTCTTCTATTGAATAGTCATATGACATCTTATCAGTAACATTAATAATCTTTAAATCCTTATTTTTACTTTTCATATATTTAACATAGTTCTTTTCATCAGATAATCCATTAAATATAAATAGATCATAATCACTATATTGATCTAGAAGTACATTAGTTACTTCAAAGTCGATAGTCTCATCGTCCTTTGGATAAATACTGTATACTGTACTATGATCTTTATATATAGAATTTACTACATATTCTATAGGATATATAGATGTAGAAATATCTATATTATCCATAGAATCATCATCAAAACAACCTGTTAAACTAAATAAAATTGTAAGTATAAATAAAATTTTAATTTTTTTCATAAACATTCTCCTTTATTAAAGGATCATATCCACCCTTACTAAGTGGATTACACCTCATTATTCTTTTAATTGAAAGTATTAATCCTTTGAAGCTACCATATTCTTTAATTGCTTCTATAGCGTAGTTAGAGCACGTTGGTATATATTTGCAATTATCGTGTACCTTAAATGGTAACATTTGGTATACTCTTATAAAACCTATTAGTATGTATTTCATAAAAACCACACTCTTATTATACTAAAAAATATATAAAAAGTAAAATAGGAATTTCTATTTTTTATTTTTTCTGATATAATTGATGTAGGTGGTATCTATGGAAATACTAAAAAAGCTTGAAATACCTTATAAAAATATTAGTCTTTATGAGGCTGCTTTAACGCATACATCGTATGCAAACGAAAATGGTGTAAAAAGCTATGAAAGACTTGAATACTTAGGAGACGCAGTACTAGAACTTATAATAAGTGAATATTTATATAAAAATACTGATTATGAGGAAGGAAAAATGACTAAATATAGAAGTCATTATGTATGTGAGAATGCTAACTTCGAGTATTCTACTAGACTTGGTTTAAATGAATATTTAAGACTTGGTCATGGCGAAGAAGAGCAGGGAGGAAAATATAGAAAAGCAATAGTTGCGGATATATTTGAATCTTTTATAGGAGCAATATATTTGGATTTAGGGTATGATGAAGCTAAGAAATTTATATATAAACACGTTATTCCTTTAATAGAGGATAAGACTATAGATTTCTTTGATGATTATAAGTCTGTATTACAAGAGTTAGTACAAACTGATAAAAAAAGTTTAGAATATGTTATAGTAAATGAATCTGGTCCAGCACACGATAAACTATTTACTGTTGAAGTAAAAATAGATAATATTGTATATGGTAGAGGTTCTGCAAAAAGTAAAAAAGAAGCAGAGCAGATTGCCGCGCTAGACGCACTTAAAAAAGCACAAAACGGTGCATTTGGGGATACGTAAGTAATATAACAATGTTAAAATTTATAATAAAGAAGAGGAGAGATAATATGGGAAGATTTCCAAACATAGCGGCTGCTAAGGCTAAAACAGGGGCAGCAAAAGGAAAATTATATGGGATGTATGCTAAAGAGATTTATCAAGCAGCCAAAAATGGGGGTGTGACTCCTGAGGGAAATCCTAGTTTAAAAAGATTAATTGAAAAGGCAAAGAAAGAGCAAGTACCTTCTGATGTAATTAAAAGAGCAATAGATAAAGTTAGTAGTGGGGCAAAAGAAGACTATCAGACACTTACTTATGAGATATTTGGACCCGGTGGTTCAACGCTTATGGTTGAATGTTTAACAGATAACGTAAATAGAAGTGTTAGCGATGTTAGAGCTGTTGTAAACAAATGTCATGTTAAAATGGGAACTATGGGAAGTGTTTCATATATGTATGATAACTTATGCGTAGTTGGATTTAAAGGACTATCTCAAGATGAAACAATGAATGCTCTAATAGAAAATGATATAGATTTTGTAGATATTGAAGTAGATGAAGATAGTACTTTAATATATGGTAATCCTAATGACTTATATAAGATAAAAGAAGCTATTTCAAGTGTTAAAAACGTAGAATTTACAGTGGATGAAATATCAATGCTTCCAAAAGATAGAATTAAATTAAGTGGTGAGGATTTAGATACATTTAATAAATTAATTACTATGTTAGATGAAGTAGATGATGTACAAAATGTATATCATAATGTAGAGTTATAGAAATAGAGCTGTAACTAGATAACGGATTAATTAAATATATATTATAATTATTATAGTGATAAAAAGTTTGCAAAAAGTTAAAATAATTTGCAAATTTTTTAAAAAATGCAAAGCAAACAAATGTTCCTCTTGAC
>CANQAT010000050.1 GCA_947588925.1 uncultured Bacilli bacterium
CCACTTTTAGCATCTAGTAAATGTATTAACTTAACTGTTGCTATGATTTCTATGATTTCTTTGGAAGTTGCTATGGTATCAGAGTTTGGAGCAAATGATAGTGAATTTAAAATGATAATGACTAGCATAATGGGATTTGTAGTATGTATTATAAATACTTCTATGTCTATATATATGATAGTTAGAGCTAATAAAAAGTTAAAAAGTATATGATACAAATTACAATTTATATAAGCAAACTCTGTATATGAGATTTGCTTTTTTCATAGTATAGTATTTATTAAGATAAATAGTAATTTACAAAACTCTCAGTTTATGTCCTATTATTAAAATAACATTAATTATATAATCATTTTATAAAAGGAAGGATAATATGGATCAAATTAAAATAGGAAAATTTATAGCTGAACTTCGTAAAGAAAAAAATATGACCCAAGAACAATTAGCAGAAAAATTAGGTGTTACAAGTAAATCTATTAGTAGATGGGAAAATGGCAATACAATGCCAGATTACACTTTATTAAAAGATTTATGTAATGAGTTAGATATTAATATTAATGAATTATTATCTGGTGAAAAAATTAAAGGTAATGATTATATGAATAAATCTGAAGAAAATTTAATTAAATTAAGAAAACAAATTGATAAAAGAAAAAGATTTTTAACAATCATTTCTTATATATTTATAGACATCATTATTATTGCGTTTATATTAAATATAGTATTAAATCGTATATTTCCTGATAATAGACATTGGAAAATAATTAGATATACATTTTTATATAGTGGTATTACTCTTGTTATAGTTTCCATTATTCTTGAATTATTCAAATTTGATAAATAAAATGATTATTGTAAATTATCAACATTTATGATAATTTTATTAATAGTAAAAGGAGAATGTTTTTATGAGAAAAAATATTAAAGTTACAGAAGCAATATTTCCAATGCCAGTATTAATGATAGCAACTTATAATGATGATGGAAGTATTGATGTAATGAATGCTGCATGGGGAACAATGCTAGAAAGAGATCAAGTAATACTTAACTTAACAGAAACACATAAAACCGTTAAGAATATTAAAGAAAGAAAAGCATTTACTGTTAGTATAGCTGATAGTAACCATGTTGTAGAAGCAGACTATTTTGGTATGGTATCAGGAAATAATACACCAAATAAATTTGAAAATAGTGGTCTAACAGCTACAAAGTCAGAAAATGTCGATGCACCAATTATCAATGAGTTTCCAATATGTTTAGAATGTGAGTTCATAGAATATGGAGAATGTGGAGTAATAGGAAAAGTAGTTAATGTTACTGCTGATGAAAAAGTAATGAACGGTGATAATGTTGACATATCATTGGTTAATGCTATTGCCTTTGATCCATATACTCATGGATATTATAAAGTAAGTGAAAGAGTTGGAAACGCTTTCAAAGATGGTTTACAACTAAAAAAATAAATAATTATAATTTATATAAGCAAACTCAATATGAGATTTGCTTTTTTCTTTGCTATAATTAATATGAAAGCTTATTATAATTTATATTTTTAATGTTTCTTTAATTTTTATTATTTATAATTTAAAAAGCTGGAGGTGGTATGATGAGAATTTTAGTTGTTGAAGATGAAGAAACTATCGCTGATGTTATTGCTACAAAACTTCGTAAGGAAAAGTATGAAGTTGATATAAGCCTTGATGGAGAAGATGGTTTATATAATGCTATGACAAATATTTATGACCTAATTATTCTAGATATAATGTTACCTAAAAAGAATGGCCTAGAAATACTAAAAGAGATAAAAGAAAATGATATAAGTTCTAAAGTTATCATGCTTACTGCCAAATCTGAACTAGATGATAAATTAAAAGGATTTAATACTGGTGCTAATGATTATGTAACTAAACCTTTCCATATTGAAGAATTAATAGCTCGTGTAAATGTTCAATTACGAAACAAAGGTAATAGTAAAATAAAAGATATCTTAAAATATAGGGATTTATCATTAAACATCAGAACTTCTACATTAACATGTATAACTACAAAGGAATCAATAAATATTCCATATCGTGAATTCTTATTACTTGAATATTTTATGAATAATAAAGAACAAATTATTTCTAAAGAACAAATATATGATAAAGTATGGGGAATAGATACTGATTATGAATCAAATAATTTAGAAGCTTATTTATCTTTTTTAAGAAAGAAAATAAAAATAATTGGATCAAAAGTAAACATTAAAGCAGTTCGTAATTTAGGTTATAAGATGGAGGAATAAAGTATTATGGATAATTTAAAAAAGAAAACATTTTTTACAATATTTATTATAATTTCTTTGTTTGCTATCTTTTTTGCTACCTTCTTTAATATTCAAATATATCATCGTGAATATACAGGAATATTAACTAATTTAACAAGAATGAAAAACTTAACTAACCAAAGACACGAACCATTTGATAAAGAAATAAAACCCCTTAATGATGATATACGTAATAGAAAAGTTATGGATTACGAAGTTTATACCTTTATCTTAAACAAAAATAAAATTATTGATAAAATAAGTCATAGTGATAATGATATTAGTAATGAAATAATAAATAAAGCCGAAAATATTATTTCTAATAACAGTACAAATAAATTAAAAATAGGTTGTTTATATTGGAATAAGTATGCTTATAATTATGAAATAAACAATTCTTTAACTATTATAAATATAACTAATACTAGAAATATGTTACTTACTAATTTAATAATATCTTTATTATTAGTAAGTATTGGTGAAGTTATTATTTATATTATTTCTAAAAAAATAACTGAATGGATTACTAAACCAGTATTAGAAAGTTTTAATAGAGAAAAAGAATTTGTTGCTAATGCTTCTCATGAACTTAAAACTCCACTAGCTGTTATGATGGCTAATATTGATTCTTTAGAAGTAAATAAGAAAAATGAAAAATGGATAAATAATTTAAAAAGTGAATCTGACAGAATGAGTAATTTAATATCAAGATTACTTGATCTATCTAAAACTGAATATTTAAAAAAAGAAAACTTTAGTAAAAATAATATTTCGATGATTATAGAAAAAAGAGCATTAATTTTTGAAAGCTTAGCCTATGAAAAAAATATTACTATTGAAACAAATATAACTGAAAAAATAAATTATCTTTGTCATAAAGAAAGTATAGATGAATTAATATCTATTTTAATAGATAATGCTATAAGTCATGGAGAAGAAAATAGTAAAATAAATATTAATTTAATAAAAGATAAAAATGAAATAAAATTAGAAGTAATTAATAAAGGAGAACCTATATCAACTGATGAATGTGAAAAAATCTTTGAAAGATTTTATCGCAACGATAAAAGTCATAATCGTAAAAATGGAAGATATGGTTTAGGCCTTGCTATTGCTAAAAATATAGTAGTATCTCATAATGGGAATATTAAAGCTTATTCTAAAGATGGATATACTACATTTGAAGTAATATTTAAAATAAATGAGCATTAACATAAAAGTTAATGTTTTTTTAATGTTTCTTTAATATTTACATAATAAAATAATATTGTTTTAAAGGAGGAAAATTATGTTTATATTAAAAAATGCATGGATTTCAATTAAAAGAAATAAAGGAAGGAATATTTTAATAGGAATAATTATTTTAATTATTGCTTGTGCTTGTACCATAACTTTAGCTATAAAAAATACAGCTATAGATTTGATAGAATCTTATAAAAGTTCTTATAATCAAGAAGTTACTATTAGTTTTGATAGAGCTAACATGATGAAAGATTTTGATCCATCAGGTGCTGAAGGAAGAGAAAGTGCTAGAGAAAGATTTGATAATATTGCAAGTTATACAATCAGTGATATAGAATCATTTGCAGATAGTGAGTACATTGAAAGTTATTACTATACTTATGCTATAGGTTTAAATGGTAATAATATTGAAAAAGCTGAAATAGAGTCCAATAATGATATACCAAATGGATATGGTCATGGAAAAGAACCTAATATGTCATCTACAGATTTTACTTTAACTGGTTATAGTTCTCTAGATGCTATGAGTGAATTTATAAATGGTACTTATACTATGAATGAAATAACTGATAATGCCTGGGAGATAGCGTTTGATGGTAATTATGTATTTATTAATCAAGAACTAGCAGATTATAATGAATTAAAACTAAATGATAAAATAATTTTAGAAGATGAAGATGGCAATACTTATGAATTTGAAATTATTGGTATATTTAAAGAAAATGAAGAAGGAACAACAGAGTCAATGTCAATGTTTTCAAATTCAGCCAATACAATTGTAACTAATGCTAGTGCTGTTACAAAAATTACTACCAATAATGAAGATTTAAGAACAACAATTAATCCAACTTTTATAATTGATTCATATGATAATGTTGAAAAGTTACAAGATGAATTTTATGAAAAAGGATTAGATGAAAACTTTGTTCTACAAACAAATGAAGAAGAAGCAACAAGTGGTATTTCAAGTATTAAAAACATTAATTCTTTTGCAACAACATTCTTGACTTTAACTCTTATTATAGGTGGAATAGTTTTATTTGTAATTAATATGATAAATATTCGTGAAAGAAAATATGAAATAGGAGTATTAAGAACAATTGGTATTAGTAAATTTAAATTAACTATGCAATTTGTTTTAGAACTTGTTATTATTTCTTTTGTTGCCCTTATCTTAGGTGCAGGAATAGGTGCAGTAAGTTCTAAAGGAATAAGTAATTCATTATTAGAAAATGAAATAAACAGTAGTAATGAAAGAACTGAAGAAATAGATAAAAACTTTGGTGGAGCAGATATGAAAGGTGGAATGCCAAATCGTGGAGATAGGGGCGAAATGCGTGGTAGAGGAATGCCTGTTGTAGAAGCTTATGATTCTATTGATGCTGTTGTTGATATTAAAGTTCTACTAGAATTATTAGGTATAGGACTTTCACTTGTATTAGTAAGTTCAATTGCTTCAATGGTTAGTATTCAAAGATTTACTCCACTTACAATATTGAAAGAGAGGTCTTAATATGGCAAATAAAAAACATAACGAAGAAAAAAAAGATATAATACTAAGTATTAAAAATGCAAGTTATCGATATAGTGATGCTGAAGAAGATGACTATGCTTTAAAAGATATTAGTTTTGATTTTGAAAGTGGAAAAATGTATGCTATAAGAGGTCGAAGTGGAACAGGTAAAACAACATTGTTATCTTTAATAAGTGGTCTTGAAAGATGTACTGAAGGAGAAATTATATTTGATGGTAAAAGTCTAAAAGATATGAACTTAGATAAATATCGAAGTAGTGATATAGGTATTGTGTTTCAAAGTTATAACTTACTACCTTTTATGACAGCTAGTGAAAATATTATTCTTTCTATGGACGCGAATGGTTTAAAAATTAATAACAAAAAAGAAAAAGCCATTGAATTAATGGCAAAAGTTGGTTTAAAAGAAGTTTATGCAGATCGTAAAGTTTTAAGATTATCAGGAGGAGAGCAACAAAGAGTTGCTATTGCGAGAAGCCTATCTTATAATCCAAAAATGATAATAGCTGATGAACCAACAGGTAACCTTGATAAACAAACAGAATCAGAAATCTTAGATATCTTTAAAAATTTAGCTCATAAAGAAAATAAATGTATTATTATTGTAACTCATTCACAAAACGTATGTGATGCAGTCGATGTAATATATGATTTAAAAAAAGTTAAAAATTAAAGTGTAAGTAAAGCAAACTCTATACGAGATTTGCTTTTTATATGGTATAATTTTAGTAAGAAGAATAGTAATTTGTAAAAATGGAGGAATTTATGAAAAAAGGTCTAAAAATTACTTTAATTGTTCTAGGTATTTTAATAGGAATTGTTGTACTTGATACTTTACAAGCAAAAGTCTTTGGCAATAGTCCGTTATTGAAGATAAGAGATAATTTTGATGGTGGAACTCTTGATTATATTGATAAAGGAATATTTGTTAATCATTATCATTGTAATAATAATGAAGATGTTACTACTTGGAAAGGAACAAAATTTGCTTGTTCTGTTAAAGAAAGTAATACAGAAAAATTTGATTTTTATTTAACTAAACCAGAAATTCATAACGATATTAGATTTAATGATTATTTTACTTTTGAAAATAGAAAAATATATTTAGCAGGTAATATTAATCAATTTTATGTTATTGATGAATCAACTATGACTTTGAAAGAGTTTATTTCAAATTATAATAGAAGTTTAGATGATTCAATAAAAATGATAACAGATAAATTAGAACAAACAGGAGCATTATTTGATGGTGGAACAACAATATATAAATCAGAAGATAAAGATATAACCTTGATAACTTGTAATAAATTAAGTGGAAATAAAAATATATATATTGGCGATTATTCACTAGAATATACTGATGATATGTGTGAATAAGATAAAGAGTAATTTGTATAATTGAACAATTTAAAAAAGTTGTTCTTTTTTTTGAACAACTATATATTTATTTTTAAATACTTATTTATATTTGATGCAAGTTCTTCTGGAGTTTCTTTACCTCCATTCATTAACCAATAATAATAAACATTAAATATTCCACCTGCTAGAAAATAAGATTTATAGCTTCCGTACTCTTTTTCATAGATTTTTAAAATTCTACTTTCAAATTCTTCTTTCAAAAGATGTGTTAAATTCGCTTTGTAAATTAGTATAGCATGATCTTTATATTTTTCTAAATGAGTAAATAATTTTATGAAATATTCTTGTGTGTCATCTCGCTTATAATTTATATCAGAAGTATTCAAAAAGCAGTCAGTAATATCCTTAATCCATCTTTTTACTATATCTTCTTTGGAGTTAAAATTACGATAAAATGAATTTCTACTAACTCCTGCTTTATTGGTAATTTCAGTAATTGAAATATCTTCAAAATTCTTTTTTTTCATTAAATTAAATAGTGCATTTATTATATATTCATCAACATATTTTTCGCTTTGTATTCTCATGGTACAAAAAGCCCTCCTTTGTTCCAATTTAGTCACTGATATTGTATCATAAATAAAGTAATGGTACAATAGTTACATAAAAGAGGTGAAAAAAATGAAAGAAAAAAAGAAGGGAAAACATAAGAAATTGAAAATTACATTATCTATATTACTATCTTTAGTAATAATATTTGGAATTATTATTTTTCTAATCTTGAAAAATACAGTTTTTATTAAAAGACCAGAATTAAAAGAAAATCCTGAGATCGGAAAGTGGTACAGAATTACTCCCGAAAATGCAAAATCATCTAACGGAAGTGAATGGCATGGGTTATTTAAACTAGGAAAAGAAAAAGATAAAGTAATCGTTTATTTCTTCGGAGGAGGAGTTAGTATTACTCCAGAAACATCTGAAGGTGGAACAAAATTTTATGCAGTTGATATGACAGCACAAGATTTTGTTGTCGAAGGTGGTATAGGTAGTAAAAATACCGAAAATCCATTTAAAGATTGGACATTTATTGTTGTACCTTATGCTTCTGGAGATTTTCATACAGGCACAGGGGAATATCGTTATAAAGATTCTAATGGAAAAGAAAAAGTTGTTTACCACAATGGATATAATAATTATTCACTTTTAATGAAAGAGGTACAAGAATATGTTGATTTTGATAAAGTGGATACTTTACTTGTAACAGGTTTTAGTGCAGGTGGATTTGCAACATCTTTACTCTCTGATGATGTAATAAACTACTTCCCTAATACAGACAATATAACTGTTGCGGTCGATAGTTCATTGCTTTTATATGATAATTGGCATAAATCTGCAACAGAATTATGGGAAAGTCCAAAAGAAATAAGTGATAGACTAACAGGAAATAATATAGTTTTAGATAGTTTGGTAGCATTGCATAATAAAAGAGGAAATTCTGTTAAAATACTATTTGATTGTTCTATTAGAGATGATACATTACAACAATATCAATCATATATTGATAAAGGTAAAATGGAAAAGTCTAAAGAAAATGGTGATAAATTTCAAAAAGATTTAAAACAAATGGTTAATGATTTACAAACTAATATTGATGGTGTTGGAATTTATATATGGGAATATGCTATTGATGGAAAAACAAAGAACACTCAACATACAATAATATCAAGTAATGTATTTGATAAATTAGAAGGTAATAAATCTGTTGCTGATTGGATTTATGATTCAATAAATGGTAATGTTAAAACTTATGGACTAGAGTTATTGGATAGAAATTATTAAAATAGAGGTTGTATTATGAAAAAAGTGTTAAAAATAATTGGAATTGTAGTTTTAATTTTAATAATATTGCTTGTAATATTATCAATTAAAGGATATATTGAAAGCCAAAAACCTGTTTACGAAGATGACTATTATAAAGATTTTCAATCAAATGAAGAACTAGAAACAAAATATTCAAAATTAGGGAATTATGAAGTTTCTTATGAAGAACATGAGTCGGAAAATAGTTCTATTAAGAAAATTAGAATATGGTATCCAAAAGAACTAGAAAATAACAATAACGAATACCCAATGATAATAGTAGTAAATGCTAGTGGAGTTCCTGCATTTAGATATGAACCATTTTTTAAAAGATTAGCATCTTGGGGATTTATTGTTGTTGGAAATGAAGATGGACAAACTGGTACAGGAGAAACAACTTCAATTACTTTAGATTATATGCTAAATATTTCTAATGATAGTAAACTTTATAATAAGATAGATAAGAATAATATAGGAATAATTGGATATTCTCAAGGTGGTGCAGGAGCAATAAGAGCTGTAACGGAGTTTGAAAATGGAAAAAATTATAAGACTATATTTACAGGTAGTGCAGCATATCCATTTTTAGCCAATAATATGGGATGGAATTATGATACATCAAAAATTAAAATTCCTTATTTTATGACAGCAGGTACAGGAAAATCTGATGATTCAGGAAAAGACTCTAGTAAAGAGTTTGGTGGAGTCGCTCCTTTATCTTCATTGATAGAAAATTATGATAAAATAACAAATGATGTATTTAAAATTCGTGCAAGATCAGTTGGAACTGAACATGAGGATATGCTTGTTCAAACGGATTCTTATATGACAGCATGGATGTTATACCAATTACAAGATGATAAGGAAGCAAGTAAAATATTTGTAGGCGATGATGCTGAAATATTACATAATAAAAAATGGCAAGATATAGAAAAAAATAAGTAATACAAATTACAATTTATAAGAGCAAACTCTATATGAGATTTGCTTTTTTCATGGAATAGTATTTAGTAAGATAAATAGTAATTGACAAAACTCTCGGGTTCTGTCCTTTTATTAAAAAAGTAATAATCATATAATCATTTGTGAAAGAAATGATAATATGGATCAAAAAAAGATTGGTAAATTTATTGCTGAACTTCGTAAAGAAAAAAATATGACAAAAGAAAAATTAGCAGAAAAAATGGGAGTAACATCCAAATCAATAAGTCGTTGGGAAACAGGTAAAACAATGCCAGATATTTCAATGCTCAATATATTGGCAAATGAACTTAATTGTACTGTACAAGAATTATTAAATGGTAGAAAGATGACCAAAGAAGAATTGTTAGATTTAAGAGAAACCATTAACAATTTAGTTGAATATGAGTCAAATCAACAAATTAAAAAAGATAAAAAATTTAACAAACATAATATGATTGGTGCTATTACTTTAATTTTAGCAGTGTTTAATAATGAGTTTGGTTATTTAGATTATATCTTTAAATCTAATATGGTAGAAT
>CANQAT010000051.1 GCA_947588925.1 uncultured Bacilli bacterium
TATATACAATAACAGATAATGGAAAGAAAATAGTACTAGGAGATAAAGAGATATTTATAAACTATGATGGAAGAGGATTAAAAAGTGGACTTTTATTAATAGAGAACTCAAAAGTAACAAGAGTATTAAAAGGCTTAATAGATGATTACTATGCAAGAGTAACAGATGAAGATATAGAGATACTTAAAAATTTAAATGAGAGTACTTTAGTAGTAGGAACAACATTTAATCAAAAAATAAAACAACTAGTAGAGGATAAAAATGATGATGGAACAGACGCGACATATGGAACAGCAGATACAAAAGTAAAGAAGATAATCTTTCTACAAGATAGTGTACTACCAGAAGGAATAACAAAAGAAGAATTGGAAGAGTTTAAATATACAGATTTATCATCAAAAAGTGATGAAAGCATAAAAGGATATTATGATGATAAGACAGGTACAATATATGTATATAGTGATGGATATATAAGTTGTCCAGTTAATCTTAGCAACACATTTTACTATTTTCAAGGAGTAGAAGAAATCGAATTAAATTTAATAGATACAAGTCAAGTAACCAATATGGGGTGGATGTTTTATAATTGTATATTATTAAAGAATATTAATCTTATAGGAATTGATACAAAAAAATTAATAGATATTGATTGTATGTTTATTAACTGTAGTAGTTTAACAAATTTAGATGTTAGCCACTTTGATACTTCAAAAGTATCGTTTATGCAGGGAATGTTCATGGGTTGTAGTAGTTTAAAAGAAATAAGAGGACTAGAAAATTTTGATACGAGTAATGTAACAGATATGACAGACCGTTGGCAGAGAGGAATGTTTAGAGATTGTAGTAGTTTAACTTCAATAGATGTAAGTAGTTTTGATACTAAAAGAGTAGCAACTATGAACAGTATGTTTTCTGGATGTACTAATTTAAAAGAGATAAAGGGAATAGAAAATTTTGATACAAGTAAAGTTACAAGGATGGATTCTATGTTTTCAGGTTGTAGTAGTTTGGAAAAATTAGATGTAAGTCACTTTGATACAGGTAAAGTAACTAACATGGCAGGTATGTTTTTAAACTGTAGCGATTTAAAAGAATTAGATGTAAGTCATTTTAATACAAGTGAAGTTACTGGTATGAATGCTATGTTTTATGGTTGTAGTAATCTAACCAGACTAGATGTAAGCCATTTTGATACAGCAAAAGTAGTAAGTATGGGTGCTTGGAATAGTGGAATGTTTGAGAATTGTAGTAGTTTAGAAGAACTCGACTTAACTAGTTTTGATACAAGTCAAGTAATGTCAATACAGGAAATGTTTACAGGTTGTACTAATCTAAAAGCAATTAAAGGGCTAGAAGGATTTGATACAAGTAATGTTATATCTGCGCGTGATGTGTTTCAATGGTGTATCAGTTTAACTGAATTAGATTTAAGAAGTTTTAATACATTAAAGCTAGAGGCTAGTCCTGCGGCTGGATTTTTTGGTAACACTCCTAAATTAACTAGAATTTTAGTAACTAAGTCTAAATGGAGTGAAAATATTAAAGATAATAGAATAGTATATTTTGATGATGAAGGTAATGAAATAAAAGATTAAGAACGAAAGTTCTTTTTTCTATACAAAAATGTGATATAATAGTCTAAATATTGAATTGCAACCAAAAATATACAAAAAACAACTTAAAATTGGTAGAACGCAACCAGCGTAGTCAATATAATTGTTTTTAGAAAGGAGGAAAAAATGAACTTAGCAGATAATTTAAAAAAGATTAGAAAAGATAATAACTTATCTCAAGAACAACTAGCAGAAAAACTTGGAGTATCTAGACAATCAGTATCTAAGTGGGAATCAAATCTTGCATATCCTGAAATGGATAAGGTATTACAGATATGTCAGATGTTTAATTTAAATATAGATGAATTACTTAATCAAGATATAAAAGATGTAAAAGAGACTAAAGAGTCTAAATCTAATGTAAATAAATTTATAGATGATTTTCTAAGCTATATTACAAAGACATTTGATATGTTCTCAAGTATGAAATTTAAAACAAAGATTAAATGCATATTTGAACAGTTAATATTAATAACATTACTTATTATATTCTTCATGATATTTGGGGGTATACTTGATGTTGTACTGGATAAATTCATTAATGTGATTGATTTGCCATACTATTTTATCCATAACTTGTTTGAAGCACTCTATATATTATTCTCACTCGTATCAGGCATTTTACTATATCTTCATATATTTAAAATTAGATACTTAGATTACTATACAGTTGTAAAAAATAAAACTTATGAAACAGATGATAAAATAAAAACACCAGAAAAATTAGAAACTATAATAATAAGAGATATAGAACACTCAGATTATAGATTTATAAAAGGTCTACTTAAACTCACTTTATCAATTTTAAAAGGATTTGGGATATTTGCCGCACTTTTCCTATTATTCATATTAGTATTACAAACTATAACCCTCACACTATCATTTGTAATAATAAAAACTGGTCTGTTTTTTATAGGACTTTTCATATTTATTATATCGACAATTGTACTTAATCTAGTACTTCTATATGTAATATATAACTTAATATTTAATAAAAGAATAGATAAGTTTAAATCTTGTATAACATTCATAATATCAGTAGTAATTGCTGGGATAAGCATAGGAATAATGCTAATATCTATTAAAGACTTTGATTATGTAAAAGATCTAAACTCTAAGTATTTTATTGAAGATGAGACTATTATACCTATGAGAGATGATATATTAATAGATGATTTTTATAAAGTAGAATTTATAGAAAATAATTCAAATGATATAAGTATTAAGTGTATCCATTCTTATCAATATAAGTTTGAAATTAATACTGCATCTGATGGTATTATATATTTTGATACATATCAGGATGACACTAACTTACTTGATATACTTAGAAAAAACATAGAAGATTTTAATGATAAAAAAATTATTGACCATGATAATTATAAAATATATATTTCAACTACAAAAGACAATATTGAAAAGATAAAGAATAATTATAAAAAATATTATGAAGATAGAAATAATTATTATGAAGACTTAAATAATTATGAAAATAAAATATATGAATTAAAAGGTGAAATATCTAAAAAAGATGAGAAAATTAAAGAGTTAGAAGATATAATAGAAAACTATATAAAAACTAAAGAGTAAACAAAAGTTTATTCTTTTTTTTGTGCTATAATATAAGGGGTGGGATAATGAATATAGAATGTACACTAAATAAACTATCTAAATCTAAATTTAGGAGTAGTTTTAAACTAAAGAAAAAAGATATAGAATATATAGATAAAAAAGGCTTAGATGAAATAAGAAATCATACTATAAAGTTTATAGATGAAAGAATTTCTAAAAGTTATATACCAAATGATGGAAAACAGACCCCAATGAGAGGGCACCCCACATTTATAGCGCAGCACGCAACAGCTACATGTTGTAGAGGTTGTATACTTAAATGGCACAATATCCCTAAAGATAAAGAATTAACTAAAGAAGAAAAAGATTATATAGTAAGTCTTATAATGACTTGGATAGAGCGTGAGTATAATGATTTTAAACGTTAGTGGTAGAACAGATATTCCTGCATTTTATTTCAAATGGTTTATGAATAGATATAAGGAAGGCTTTATAGATGTAAGAAATCCTTTTTATCCTAAAAAGGTTAGTAGAATTTACTTTGATGATGTAGATTTAATATTATTTTGTACTAAAAACCCCATTCCAAGCATTAAATACCTAAAAGAGATAAAAAAATCTATTATATTTCATATTACACTTACTCCATATAAAAAAGATATAGAACCAAACGTACCTTCAAAAGGTAATATAATAGAAGCGATTAAAAAAATATCTGACATTATAGGAATAGATAATGTATATGTTAGATATGATCCAATATTTATAAATGAGAGGTATACTTTAGATTATCACATAAAAGCATTTGATAAGATGTGTGCCCTACTAAAAGGATATGTAAAACACATAATAGTGTCATTTATAGATGAATATAAGAATGTAAAAAATAATAAAGACGTATTAAATATAAAAAAGTTTACTTTGGATGATTATAAGAAAATAGGGATTAATTTTAGTAAGAGTGCGAAAGAAAATGGTATGAGTGTTCAAACATGTAGTGAAGAGAATAATTTAAAAGAATATGGATTTATAAAAGATGATTGTATGAGTGTCTCTTTAGCATTCAAACTAACAGGAAAAACGAACTTTAAAAGATGGACATCTCGCAATAACAAGTACTGCCACTGTGTAAATATGGTGGATATAGGTGTGTATAATACGTGTAAACACTTCTGTAAATATTGTTACGCTAATTATGATGAGAAAAAGGTTATAGAAAACTCTTTAAAACATAATCCTAATAGTTCATTGTTAATAGGTAAGTTAGAAGATGATGATATTATAGAAGTTAGAAAAGATTAATCTTGATTATTTAAGTTAAAGAGTATATAATTGTCTTAGGAGGAATATGAAAAATATAACAGTTGACTTAAAAAGAGAAGAAGATTTATATAGTAAGTATAATAATAATGTATCAAGAGATTTAATAGACTATCTAATTAGTGAGGCAAGATATACAAAAGGAGATATAAAAGTAACTATAAATACAAATTTTGATATATCTAATATAGATTTACTTATAAAAGCTGGACTGCAAAAGATGAGTAATGAAACAAGAAAAATAGATATAATACACGATATGAAACAAGTTATGTTTTTAATGATAGGCGTTCTATTTTTAATCATTTCAAGCTTTATATTTTATGACGTTATAAAAGAGATAATCGTTATAGCAGGTTGGGTAGCAATCTGGGAAGTAGTTGATATATCTTTAAATGTAGATAGTAAAACTAGAGCAAGTAGAAAAATTATAAAAAGACTTATGAATTCTAAAATAGAAATTAATAGGGTGGATTATGAAAAAGCTAATTAAACTATTTAGTATTTTAGTAGTATTACTTATCTGTGGATGTGGTAAAGAAAAATATATAACTTGCACAAAAAATATTAATAATACGAATGAAAATTACACTCTTAGCGCTACATATAAAATATATTATAATAAAAGTTATGTGACTAAAATAGAAAAAGAGGAAAAATATACATCCAGTGATAAAACTGTTTTAGATTATTTCAAAGAGTATAACGAATTAAATTATGGCAACTTAAACGACTTGTATGGCGGATTTGATTATAAGATAGATAGTAATAAAGAGTTTGTATCTATAAATACTATTATAGATCTTAGCGTTTCAGATTTAAAGAAAATGGTTAATGATGGTTATTTAGATAAAGATTATGTTGTATCAAATAAATTTACAACAGGTGGTGCGAAAAGATATTATGAGTCTATTGGCGCAACTTGTAAATAAAAGGAAAGGATGATTTTATGAAAATTAAAGATGTAAAAGGAAGAGAAGTATTAGATTCAAGAGGTAATCCTACAGTAGAAGTAGATGTAATACTAGAAGATGGCACACTTGGTAGAGCAATAGTACCTAGTGGAGCTTCAACTGGTGAAAGAGAAGCCTTAGAAATGCGTGATGGAGGCTCTCGTTATATGGGTAAAGGTGTACTAAATGCAGTAGGACATGTAAATAACGAACTAAAAAATTTAGTAGTTGGAATGGATGCAAAAGACCAAAAGGAACTAGATTATGCAATGATTAAATTAGATGGAACAGAGACTAAATCAAGACTTGGCGCAAATGCAATACTCGGTGTATCTATGGCTGCTATGCGTGCAGAAGCAAATAGCGAAGGTAAACCATTATATAGATATATAGGAAATGGTAAGACATTACCAAAGCCAATGATGAATATAATTAATGGAGGTGCTCATGCAGATAATAACCTAGATTTTCAAGAGTACATGATAATACCAGAAAGAGATACTATAAAAGAAAGAGTTAGAGTAGGTTCTGAAGTATTTCATACTTTAAAGAAAGTTTTAAATGAAAAAGGACTTTCAACTGGTGTTGGTGATGAAGGTGGTTTTGCTCCTAATTTATCTAGCAACAAAGAAGGCTTTGAACTTATAATTGAAGCAATTAAAAAAGCTGGATATATTCCCGGAGTTGATGTTAATATAGCAATAGATGTTGCTGCTTCAGAGTTTTATAAAGACGGTAAGTATGTACTTAAAGGTGAGAATAGAACTTTAAATACAGATGAACTAATCGAGTACTATGAAGAATTGATTGGTAAATATCCAATTATATCTATAGAAGATCCTGTAGACGAAAATGACTGGGAAGGTTTTCAAAAAATTACTCAAAAGTTAGGTGATAGAATTCAATTAGTAGGAGACGATCTATTTGTAACTAACAAAAAATGTTTACAAAAAGGAATAGATATGGGTGCTGGTAACGCAATCTTACTTAAAGTTAATCAAATCGGAACTATTACTGAGACTTTAGAAACAATAGAATTAGCTCGTAAAAATGGATATAAAACTGTTATTTCACATAGAAGTGGCGAGACTGAAGATACTACTATTGCAGACCTTGCAGTAGGACTTGATTTAGGTCAAATAAAGACTGGTTCTATGTCTAGAACTGATAGAATTTGTAAATATAATGAGCTTATTAGAATTGAAGAAGAAATAGAGGGTATTTAATCCCTTTTTCTTAGTTAGGTTGGTGACTATATGAAAATATTGGCAAGTGATTATGATGCAACATTTTACTTAAATGAAGAGGATTTTAAAAAGAATATTGAAGCTTCAAAGCGTTTTATGAAAGATAATATATTTATAATTGCAACAGGTAGGTCGTATAGACGATTTAAAATAACTAATGTTTTGTGCGACTGGGTGATAATTAATCATGGCGCAACGATACTTAAAGATGATAAGATAATATATAATATAGAGTTAGATAACGATTTAAAAAACGATTTAGTAAAAATCTTAAAGACAAAGAAAATAGTTGATAGTTTTGCATGCTCTGGGTATGAAAGTGATTTAACTTTAGAAGATAATAATTTAACAAAAGTTCATGCTAGATATGAAACAGTAGAAGACGCAAAAGAGATTACTAAGTTATTACTAAAATATAAAGATAAGATAAATATGTTTCCAATTGCCAAGAATAAGGCGGTTGAAATAGTTGATAAGAGTGTTAGTAAAAGTGACGCTATTAAATTTGTATCTGACCTTGAGAAAGTTGATAAGAATGATGTTTATACGATAGGGGATAACTTTAGTGATATAAAAATGATAAAAGAATTCAATGGATTTTGTATGGAGAATTCAATAGATGAAGTAAAGATGTATGCGCGTAAAGAATATAGTAGTGTATCAAACCTAATTGAAGATATTTTAAATAACAAAGTATAAAAATTGCAAAAAAAATGCAATTTTTTTTGTTTAGAAGAAGGAAATTTGAGTTTTACGAAGTATGATATATATAGGAGGTATTTGAAGTGAATGAAATAGAAGAAGTAAAAATAGAAAACCTAATATATGAAGTAAGAGGGAAACAAGTTATGTTGGATAGTGATGTTGCTGTGCTTTATGGTTATGATACAAAAAGGGTAAATGAAATAGTTAAAAGAAATATTGATAGATTTCCAGAAGATTTTTGTTTTCAAATCACAAAAAATGAAATGAATAAAGTAATTCTTCTAAGGTCGCAAAATGCGACCTTAGAGAATGGTAAAGGAAAACATAGAAAATATAACCCATATGTGTTTACAGAACACGGGGTTATGATGTTATCAGGTATGCTTAAAAGTAGTATCGCAATAGAAGTTAGTAAAAAAATAATTGTAGCTTTTGTAGCAATGAGGAAATTCATAAATGAAGATAAAGAATATTTAAAAAAGATAGTAGAGGTGGTTAAATGAATGAAATAGAAGAAGTAAAAATAGAAAACTTAATATATGAAGTAAGAGGAAAGCAAGTAATGTTGGATAGTGATCTAGCAAGACTTTATGAATGTAAAAATGGAACTAAAGAAATAAATCAAGCAGTAAGAAATAATCCACTAAAATTTCCAGAAAGATTTGCTTTTAGAATAACAGAAGATGAATATTTAAGTTTGAAGTCAAAAAATTTGACTTCAAACTTAAAAGGTGGTTCTAGAAAAGGACATACAGTATTCACAGAAGAAGGAGTAGCTATGCTTGCAACAATATTAAAATCAAAAGTAGCTACAATAGTAAGTATTAAAATAATGGATACTTTTGTAGCAATGAGAAAATTCATAAATGAAAATAAGGATATATTTAGAAAAATAAATAATATAGAAATAAAAATGTTGGAGTATGATGAAAACTTTGAAAAAATATTTAATGCATTAGATCCTAAAAAAATAGAAAAGCAAAAAATATTCTTTAATGGAGAAATATATGATGCTTACAGTCTAATAATAGAATTAATAAAAGATGCTATAAAAAGGATAATTATAATAGATAATTATATAGATAAAAGTATATTAGATATGTTAGTTTATAAGAAAGAGAATGTAGAGGTAATCATAGTTACGAGTAAAGATTATTTAACTAAATTAGATATAGACAAGTTTAATAAACAATATCCAAATTTAAAAGTAAAGTATTCAAATATATTTCATGATAGATTTATGATAATAGATGATACATTGTACCACGTAGGAGCGTCCTTAAAAGATTTAGGGAAAAAGTGTTTTGCGATAGGCAAAATTGAAGATAAAGAATATTTAAAAAAGATAGTAGAGGTGGTTAAATGAATGAAGTAGACGAAGTAAAAATAGAAAACTTAATATATGAAATAAGAGGGAAACAAGTAATGTTGGATAGTGATCTAGCAAGACTTTATGAATGTAAAAATGGAACTAAAGAAATAAATCAAGCAGTAAGAAATAATCCATTAAAATTTCCAGAAAGATTTAGTTGGAAATTAACTGATGATGAGGCTATAAAGTTTTTGGTCAAAAATTTTGACCAAAAAAATATAGATGGAAGAGGAGGAAGATATAAAAATCCAAGAGTATTTACAGAAGAAGGGGTAGCCATGCTTGCAACTATATTAAAAACTAAGGTAGCTACAATAGTAAGTATTAAAATAATGGATACCTTTGTAGCAATGAGAAAATTCATAAATGAAAATAAAGATATATTTAGAAAAATAAATAATATAGAAATAAAAATGTTAGAACATGACTCAAAGATTGATGAATTGTTTGACGCCTTAGAACCTAAAAGAATAGAAAGTCAAAAGATATTCTTTAATGGAGAGATATACGATTCTTATAGTCTGATAATAGAATTAATAAAAGAGGCTGTAAAAAGAATAATTATAATAGATAATTATATAGATAAAAGTATATTAGATATGTTAGTTTATAAGAAGAAAAGTGTAGAGGTAATCATAGTTACGAGTAAAGATTATTTAACTAAATTAGATATAGACAAGTTTAATAAACAATATCCAAATTTAAAAGTAAAGTATTCAAATATATTTCATGATAGATTTATGATAATAGATGATACATTGTACCACGTAGGAGCGTCCTTAAAAGATTTAGGGAAAAAGTGTTTTGCGATAGGCAAAATTGAAGATAAAGAATATTTAAAAAAGATAGTAGAGGTGACTAACTATAAAAAGTCAAGTCATTTTTAACAAAAATCTCAAAAAGATTTTTGTTCCACGCCAAAAAGATTTT
>CANQAT010000052.1 GCA_947588925.1 uncultured Bacilli bacterium
TTACTATCCTCTATTAATAAAAGTCCACTTTTAAGTCCTCTTCCATCAAAACTTATAAATATCTCTTTATCTCCTAGTACTATTTTCTTTCCATCATCTGTTATTGTATATAGTCCATCTTTTACATTATTAAATATTTCTTCATTCATTAATGATGTATTTACTGCTCTTATATAACTTTCTGTACTTAATTTTAATGACTTTATTTTAGACTCCTCTATTAAATTTAATATTTGTGGGACTGCTATTATAGCAATAAAAGCTAGTATTAATAATACTGCTAGTAACTCTACAAGGGTAAATCCTTCATTTTTCATAAACTTATCACCTATCTTCTATCATTATTTTATCACTACCCCCCCCCCCCTTGTCAACCGAAAATTCGAAATTTTTTGATTTTTTCTCATTTTGTAAAATTTCATGGAAATAAGCATTTTATAGCAATTGCCCCTTTCACCTTATTTTATAAGGGTTTACATTAGATTACCCATTTTTTCATTTTTACATTTTTTTGCCAAAAACCTATTTTCAAAATATTTTTTTCAATTTTCGGTCAACCTCCCCCCCTGTCAAGAAGAACATTTGTTTGCTTTACATTTTTTTGCATAGAATTACTATGCATTTGCCTTTTAAATCAAAGAATAACTAATATAATTATTCCCTTATTCTTAATGTTTATTCATCTATTTAAAGTATACTACTAGTTACTTTTGAAGTCAATAAAAAAATTAGGTTTCCCTAATTTCTATCTATAAACCATATTTTACTTATATCACAACTATTGCTTGATGGAGCTGGATCAGGCATATCAAGTTTTATTAAAGATGGAAGTTTAAAACCTGAACCAAATGCTATACAAGTACCGGGTTGAAGTAGTTTAATCTTTTTAAGTATTTCTGTTGTTATATTAGGTACCATTTGTCTTATATATTCTACGTCTGTTGGGTGCAACATCTTAAATATTAGGAAGTTGCTACACTGCGATAAAGCAGTAGTTGATAGTTCTGATGGTCTTTGTGAGATTAATCCAAGAAGTATTCCATACTTTCTACCCTCTTTTGTAATTCTATCAAATATATTATAACCTATTACATCTACATCAGTATCGTTTTGTACATATCTGTGTGCTTCCTCCAAGATAATGTGTATAGGCAAACTTGCTCTTTTCCTTAAATTCTTTGTATATTCAAAGAATATTTTTGAATAAATTTTAGTTAACGTTTTTGCAAACCTATCATCTACATAGTTTATATTAAAGTTTATTATTTGAGCTTTTCTACCACTTTCAATTGTTAATATTTCTTTTATAAATGCGTCTCTTGTTTGATACTCTTTAACATCAAAGTATTTAGCATACTCACCGTTAACTAAACTTCTAAGTCTAACTTTTAGAGCATTATAATCGTCAAATACTTTATCACTTGAAAGTATTCCCTCTGATATTAAAGCAAATTCAAATGCGTCATACAAATCTTTAAGTGTGTATTTAAAACTTCCATCAGGCAAACTTAGATTTACATCATCTGTTAAAAATCCATTCATAAATGTAGTAAGTAATTCCATCTCTCTTATTTTACCTGATGCATCTATTAGTAAACACTGCTTTAAAGGTCTTGTATATCCGGGTTGATATATAGGTGTTTCTAGATTTAAATCTTTAGTATTATAGTGACTTAGTACAGAAAATATCTGATCTCTTATTTGAGCAGGTGACTTACCACTTGCAAGTATATCAAGCAAGGCTCTAGCAATTATATCATTTTTACTTTTTATAACCTCTTTTTCTTCTCTTGCAAATATAGTAACTAATTTCATAGCCTTTTCTATTATAGGAAGTTCACTTCTAGAATTTGCTTCTAAAAGTAAGGCAATATCATCTACCGTAAGAAGCCATAAAGGTATTTTAACTGTAGGTATAGTATTATCATTAACATTAGTTGTATATGCTTTAAAATTAATCTCTGGTACTTTTAAATTAAGTGTTTCAAAAGCTGAGTGGTACTCACCATAAGCGTCAAATATTACAATACTTGCCTTATATGCAATAGAGCTTCTTTTTTCAAATAAATTTTGAAGTATTCTAGCAACGCTACAAGATTTACCACTTCCAGTAGATCCAAATATAGCAAAGTGATTACTAAAAAACTCATTAATATTAACACCTATTTTAAGTCCATCATAAATAGGGCTATTGCCTATGTATAAATCTTTCTTCTCACTATAGTTTACCATTCCAAGTATACTATTTATTTTCTCTTTAGAAATAAGTTTTGAAGTCGCACTAAAAGAAGGCTTTTTGGATATTCCAAATAAAAACTTATCATCTATAAATTCTCCAACTAAATTAATACGGGCAATCCCATCTTTTATTTCTAGTACCTCTCCTATTAATTTTTTCTCACTATCTTCAAGTAATACATATAAATTTATAATACTTTGCATTTTATCTACTTCTATATTTAGTTTTAATAGGACTGTATTATCTTCTATACCAATTATCTTACCCAACATATTATCACCTACAATAATTATACATTAAAAATAGTTAAAAAAAAAGATACTATTTTAAATATCTATTCATATAAAGGTATTTGAATAGTAACTTTTGTCCCACTTCCATATTCAGATATATATTCTACTTTACCACTATGGGCTTCTATTATTTCATATATTAAAGACACACCAAGTCCAGAACCTCTTTTTTTAGTTGTATAAAATGGCGTTTTCATTTTAGATAATACCTCTTTGCTCATTCCAACACCATTATCCTCTATAGTTAAATAATATTTGTTATCTTTTATTTTAGCTACTACATTTATTTTCCCTTTTTTATCTTCAGGAATAGCCTCAATACTATTTTTTATTATATTTATTAAAACTTGACTAAGTTTATTATAATCTCCATTTATAAATATCTCATCATCTATAATACTTAAATTTAATTCTATATTGTTTTCTTTAAGTAATGGATTTAACTTATTTAAAGTATCTTCTATTAACATATTAAAATCCATAATATCTAAATCTAAGTTACTTTTATTAATAAGTAAGAAATCTTGAAGTAAGCAAAGTAATCTTTCAATTTCTGACTTTATAATCGGAACATATCTTTCTACTTGTTTAGTATCCCTTACATTCATCATATCTAAATATCCTTTGCAAACTGCTATTGGGTTTTTAATTTCATGAGTTATCTTAAATAGTGATAGTCTTATTTGTTTTTCTTGTTGTAATTCTTTATATGTAAGATGTGTTTTTAATATCTTTTTACCGGTTTCATAAACTAAACATATGATGTTTAAAATAAATGCATAACAAATAATTATTAGAAATAATTTCTCTACATTATAATAGCTTTTGTTATAAAAATATATCCATGAGTAAAATACTAAACTGTTAAAAAATACACATAGTTCTATAAATATTACATTGTTTATTTTCTTATATTTGTTTAATAAGTATAATATCGTAGTAATTATATGCCCTATTAATAAATATATTATGTTATTAAACATAGGTCCATATATTATAACTATAGATATTGAAAAAATATTAGCTAGAATATACCTATCTTCTAAATATGAAAGTATTATAGTAGTACCTAAAACTAATATCGTAACAAGTTTAGAATTATCTATAAAAAAGCTATTTATTAAAAAGAATGATGTTATTAAAGTAAGTCCTAAATATATTTTTTTAGATTTATTAGTTATATTTTTATTTGTAGATAGATATATTAAATATATCAATATAGGAAATAAAAGCAATACTACATCTAATATTATTATTTGAAATAAATTCATATCAATCACCAAAATAAGAATACTATATTTTTTTGTCGAAAGATGTCGAAAAAAGAAAAAAAGTGACGAAATATCACTTTAATTCATTAATATACTTCTTTATTTGTTTAGCACTCGGTCCAAGTATTATTTTAAGTTGATTATCTATTTCAACTATACCTTGCGCGCCCATTTTCTGTATACCCTCTTTACTTGCTTTAGATACGTCCTTTAAATTTACTATAAATCTAGATTTATTAAACTCATAATCTATAACATTATCCTTACCACCTAAAAGCATTATTAATTTATTTGCTTCCAGTTTAAAGTCTTTCTTCTTTGAACGTACAATAGCTATAGTAACTACTAAGCACACTAAAAATATTATTATATATTCTACTCTTAAAAAATTTCCCATTGAATCACCACTATCATTATACAATAAATTTTAGAAAAAATAAATAACTTGTATTTTTATTGTATAAATTATTAAAAGAGTGTAAGATAATAATGGTGAGATTATGAAACTTTCTAAGTATAAAGTAGATATCAGTATAATTATATGCATTGTTTTATTTGCTACTATAAGTGTTATAAGTATTATGAGTGCGGAAAAATTACTTCCTCAAGATAACTTAGTATTAAAACAAATACTTTGGTATGTAATTGGTTTTGTTTTAATTGGCTTTATTATGTTTATAGGCAATAAATTTATTTATAAGAGTGCGTGGATATTATATATACTTGGTGTTTTATCTTTAGTACTAGTATTAATATTTGGTTCTAGTATTAATGAAGCTAAGTGTTGGTTCAAAATACCGGGAATTGGGAATTTTCAACCAAGTGAGTTTATGAAAATAATATTGATAATAGTACTTGGACGTATGATTAATGATTTTAAAGAGAAATATACTATAGCTACTTTAAAGCAGGAATTTATATTCTTAATTAAGGTATGTGTTATTGTTGGT
Source organism: uncultured Bacilli bacterium (assembly GCA_947588925.1). GTDB lineage: Bacteria > Bacillota_I > Bacilli_A > RF39 > UBA660 > UMGS1613. Next base: position 4,754 of record CANQAT010000052.1, read on the forward strand.
ATTCCAAGTATACTTACATTCCTAGAGCCAGATACAGGGGTTGTATTAATATACTTACTTATTACTTTTGTTATGTTACTAATATCAGGAATTAGATATAGATGGTTTATTCTTGTACTTGGAATGTTTGGATTTATTTTAGGATTTATTTTAATTACATATTTCTTTAATAATGATTTATTTATTAAAATATTTGGTTCATCTTTCTTTCTTAGAGTGGATAGACTTTTAGATTGGTCTAGTGGTAGCGGATATCAGCTTGAAAATGGTATTACTGCAATAGGAAGTGGAGGATTAATTGGATATGGAATAAATAATACTCCTATATACTTTCCTGAACCTCAAACTGATTTCATATTTGCAGTATATTCTAATAACTTTGGATTTATCGGATCAATAATTCTTATAGCTTTACTTACTTTCTTTGACTTAAAGCTAATTAAACTTGCTATTGAAAGTCCAAGTAATATTAATAAATATATTATATCTGGAATACTTGGTATGCTTATATATCAACAATTACAAAATATAGGCATGACTATTGGTCTTATGCCTATTACTGGTATCACTCTACCATTTATAAGTTATGGTGGGTCTAGCCTGCTTAGTTATATGATTATGGCAGGGTTAATATTTAACATTTCAAATGAAAATATAAAATATAGAAATTAATTTATTTTTAACCTCTTTATCTTTTCTTTATTATCCTCATATCTAGACTTATTTAATTCAAATATAAAATTTTTATCTTTTGAATTTATATTACTGCTAGTATCCCTAACTTTTATTATTACACCCTTATTTAAAAGAGGTTCTATCATAGTTAAATAAATATCTTTAATAGTTTTTTTATCATTATGACTATTGTAAAAGTTAGCAAAGTCTTTTAAAGAAATATTTCCATTCATAGATAATATATAGTGTATCGTTTGATAATCAACAGCAAGTAAAGATGGAGATGAGGATTTAATCATATCTATTATGTATTCCTTTTCTAATTCTATTTTTACTGTATCTAACATATAGTTTAGAAAATAAGTTATGTTGTGATACCGCTTTACATCCCTTATAATTTTATAATATTTATTTTTATTTAAATTAATACCTCTATTAAATATTATATATGGATATACTCTATTATTTAGTAGGTACCACATACTAGTAGTTCTAGATGTTCTTCCATTTAGATCATAATATGGATGAATATTTACAAATTGAAAGTGTAATATTTGAGACTTTATAAAATAATCCGTACTACAACTAAAATTTTCTAAACCGTTTGCAAAATTAAAATACTCATCCATATATCTATCAATCTCTGTTGCTGGAATTCCAACATCTGGCTCTACATTCATAAAATTACTGTAATATATGTATACTATATTTTTTCTATAATACTTCCCCATTGCCTCAATATCATCTTTAGATAGTAAACCTTTGGATAAGATAGAATATAGTTTTTTCAGATTTTCTTTATTTATTTCTCTTTTTTCATAGATATATTTATAACCATTATAAAGATTTCTTATTCTTTGTTCTTTTTCTTTATCACTTATTTTTAGTTTTTTATTTAATACCTCATATACTATCCCAACATCGTCTTTATATCCTTCTACTGCATTATTAGCTGTTATCTCTTGTGAAAATAAAACTCTCTTAGAAAAGCTTTCACTATTCATATAATCATTATCTTTTAAGAAATCTTCTAATTCTTTTACATTACCAAGTAGTTGTTCTTTAATTAAATATAATTTTGATTTATCGATAGAAAGAGGTAATGCTTCTCTACTATATGACATATAAACCTCTATATTTTTGAATGTGCTTTAACATCTGGAATAAGTGAGAAAAATTCTTCTTTTTTTTTATTTAATTCTTCTAGTGTTCTAGCTATTAAAACATATTCTTTACCTTTATAAGTAATTAAAGACGCATAACCATCATTTTCTATACAAGATATTTTATATTTTATACCTATTGCCCTATTCATAAAATTAGGATTACTTGTTACATTTACACCCAAACAAGAATGAATTTTTAACTCTTTTCCTTTTTTATTAAAGATTTTAAATGTATTATGACCTAAATTAATAACAATGAAATCGTTTTTAAAATCCCTATCATCAATATTATCAAAAGGAATTATTCTGTTATTTTCTTCGTTATAATATGAATATACTTTTGTTCCTATTACAGTTGTTTTAGCAACTTTTTTTATTTTAGCGCTACCTGTTGTATCTGCATATTTATTATACAAATCTTTAGATAACAATTTATTTTTATATAAGATATTTAGTACTTCTTCAAAATTAGCCTCTTCTTCTAATTCTTTAATAACTGTACCATTTTTATCTATTATTTTATCCTTATAATTATCTTTTACTATAGAATATCCATTATAAAATCTAGAACAGTATAAATATATACATGGTACAACTTCATTAAAATCTTTATCTATATATCCATATAAGCCATTTGGTTTTTGTACTAAGGCAAGACCATCATGAAAATCTTCAGTTAAAGCATAATCAAAAAGTAATGTTTCATATCCTGATTCATTTATATATCCACAAACGCCATTAATGTGCATAGTGGAAAACATTCCCTCACTATAGTCTCCAATATATCTATATCCCTCGCTATCAGGTTTAATATACATATTATAATTTATTTTATCAACAATATTTAATTCATCCATTTCAATCACCAGTGTATACTATTATAACACACTTTATTTGGATTTTATCAAAATAATATTAAAACAAGTATCTTTTTAATACTTGTTTACAAAATTGTACTGTTAGTCTACATATGTATATTGATTTGTTTTGGTTCTACTAAGTAAACTAACAGGTAAATTCCATTTGCCAGTTGTTACTTTTACTGTTAATAAATTTGTACAATTGCCAAACATGTTATCATATCTTGTCACACCACTTGTATCAAAAGAAGTTAAATCAAGTTCCTCTAAATTAGTACATCCGTTAAACATATACCAAACTTCTGTAAGTAATTCTGTCGTTTTAAAGTTACTTAAATCTAAAGTTTCTAAACTTACACAATTATAAAACATTGTATTGGCAGTTGTAATCTTATCACCACTAAAGTTTTCTCCAAACCTTATTCCCCTTAAATTTGTACAACCGCTAAACATGTTTGACATATCCGTTACATTTGATGTATCAAACATACTTAAATCTAGTGATTCTAAACTACTACATCCACCAAACATATTCCCCATATTTGTTAATTTTTCAAATGTACAATTCTCGCCAAACCTTATGTTTTTCAACGAACTACAGCTTGTAAACACATTTCCAACCCACGAAACTGTAGAAGTTACATTTGATGTATCAAACATGCTTAAATCTAATTCCTTCAAACTTTTACAATTTGAAAATATGGCTACCATATCTGTTACTTTACTCGTATTAAAATTCTTACTAAATTTTATATTTTCTAGATTTGTACAATATGAGAACATATAAGAAATATTTGAAAGTAAACTACTTGTAGCAAAGTTTGTTAAATCTAGTTCTTCTAAATTGCTGCAACCCCAAAACATCTGCACAACACTCTTAATTTTATTTCCACTAAAGTTTTTGCCAAATGTTATTGATTTTAAATTGATACAATTTTGAAACATTCCTTGCATACTCGTTACATTATTTGTATCAAACATATTTAAATCTAAACTTATTAAATTGCTACAACCGTTAAACATACCATTCATATATTCTACCTTGGATGTATTAAAGTGACTTACATCAAGACTAGTTAAGCTACTACAATTTGAAAACATACTTTGCATGTTCGTTACTTTTGATGTATAAAACATGCTTAAATCTAATTCTTCTAGGCTAGTACATCCTTCAAACATACCTTGCATACTCTTCACTCTTGATGTATCAAAATTTTTACCAAATTTTATCTTTTTTAACGAACTACACCCATTGAACATACTTGTCGCATTGAATCCTCCTATGTCATTAAGGCTTTTTGTGCTAAGGTCACTTAAATCTAACATCTCTAAACCACTACAGCCTCGAAATATACTTGACATATTAGTTACTTTTGAGGTATCTAAACCAAATAAATATATGTTTTTTAAACTAGTACACCAGCTAAACATATCCGACATACTTGTAACTTTACTTGTATCTATTAAATTTAATTCTATATCGTTTAAGGATTGAAAATTTTTAAAAAGAGCGTAAAGGCTTGCAGGGCAACTTATATATCCATCACTATATACATAGACTGTTTGATTAATTTCATCATAATATGCATTTATTTCATGTTCGCTTTTGTCTGTGGATACTTTTGTATGAATGAGTTTTTCTAATTCTTCTTTCGTTAATTCTTCTGGTAATACGCTATCTTGTAAGAATATTATCTTTTTTACTTTTGTATCTACTACATCTCTAAAATATGTTTTATCCCCTAATTCATCTCCAACTAATGTTTTTATATTTGTATTAAAAGTATTTCCATCTACTAAAGTACTCTCATTTAAGTTTTTTAGTATCTCTATATCTTCATCCGTTACTCTTGCATAATAATCATCTATTAATCCTTTTAATACTCTTGTTACTTTTGAGTTCTCTATTAGAAGTAATCCGCTTTTTAGTCCTCTTCCATCATAGTTTATAAATATCTCTTTATCTCCTAGTACTATTTTCTTTCCATCATCAGTAATAGTATATAATCCATCTTTTACATTATTAAATACTTCTTCATTTATTAAAGACGTATTTACTGCTCTTATATATTCACTTGTACTTATCTTTAATGATTTTATTTTAGCCTCTGTTATTATATTTAATACTATTGGTACTGCTATTATTGCTATAAATGATAATATTAATATTACTGCTAGTAACTCTACTAATGTAAATCCTT
>CANQAT010000053.1 GCA_947588925.1 uncultured Bacilli bacterium
CTTGAAGCTGTAAAAGAAGCAGTAGCAAGAAAAAACTTAACGAGTGAGTTTAATCCTACTACATGTACAGTTAAATCAGATGGGAACTTAAGTTGTAAATCAGGAGAAGAAACTGTAGATTTAATAGTAGAATCAAATGGTACAAGACCAACAGGTGGAACAGTCACACTAGAAGATGGTGTAATAAAAAGTGAAACTTTAGTGTTTGATGGAAGTACTGAATATGTAGATGAGAGTGGAGCAAACAAACCAGAACTAGTAGATGGACTAACTCCAGTCATTTATGATGATGAATTAAAACAATGGAAGATTGCAAATACAACAAAAGATAAATGGTATAACTACGATGAGAAAAAATGGGCAAATGCAGTAATTCTAAGCGAAACGGGAAAAAATAAAAAGGTAGGTGACGCTTTAACGATTCCAGAAAAACCTGAAGATATAAAAAATTCAGATGTACTTGCATTGTTTGTATGGGTACCAAGATATGAATATAAAATGCCAGAAACTGTGGAAGATAAAAATAATCCAGATTTGATAGATGTAAATTTTGTAAGTAAAGATGAAAATGTATCAACAGATGGATATACATTACATCCAGGATTTACATTTGGTAGTGATACATTATCTGGACTTTGGGTAGGAAAGTTTGAGACAGGGCATATAGAAGCGAAAGATTATCATTACTTGGGTTGTCAAGATATAAACTGTCAAGATTCGGATAATATAAGAATATTACCAAATATATATTCACTAAGATATAACAATGTATCAAACATGTTTTATGCCTCTAGGTCAATGGCAAGAGCAGGGAATCCATTTAATATAAATTCAAGTACAGCAGACACACATATGGCAAAGAATAGTGAATGGGGAGCAGTAGCCTACTTATCACATTCAAAATACGGAAAAGAAGGAGAAGTATATTTAAATACATGTTTTAATTATGTAACTGGTGTAGGTGCATTTAGTGCAAGTGACTATAGTGTTGCTTGGCTTAATACTGGTTCTAATCTCAAATATAATGGAACAAGTGGAGTGAATGCTTCAACAACAGGAAACGTATATGGAGTATACGATATGAGTGGAGGAGCGTCCGAATACGTTATGGCATATCTCACAACTGCCTCAACTACCTGGGGAGCGTCAGGATTTGGCAATTATGCAGGATTTACTACTAAGCCTGATGATAAATATTTTGATGGATATACAAAAGGTAATAGTACTGATAGTGAATATAAAGGACATTCTATAGGAGAAACTGAGGAATGGTATGGGGATTTAAATTCAAGTATTCAGGGAGGATTGCCATGGTTTACTAGAGGTACTACATATATGCGTCACAATGAAGCTGGAGTGTTTGCATTCGCAACTGATAGTGGAGAGGGACAAGAATATTTTTCTTTCCGCGTTGTCTTAGCTCCAACACCTTATGTTGAATAAAAGATGATTAACACATCATCTTTTTTGTATCTTTTGTGAAAACTATTGATATAAAATTAAATTTATAATAAAATATTATGCAGTTAGGCGGTGATATAATGGATAACGTATATAAATTTATAAACGATTTAAACATTAATAATAAAACAGTCATAGCTGCTATTAGTGGTGGTCCAGACTCAATGTTACTTTTAGATACATTATTAAGTTTAAAAGATAAATTAAATCTTAATATCGTAGTTGCTCATGTGCACCACAATCTAAGGCGTGAAAGTGATGAAGAAGCTAAATATGTAGAAGAGTATTGTAAAAGTAATAATTTAATATTTGAGTTTAAGAAGATAGAAGAGTATCCAAATAATAAATTTAGTGAGGAAAATGCAAGAAAAATAAGATATGAATTTTTTGATGAATTAGTCAAAAAATATAATTCTGACATTCTCTTTACAGCTCACCACGGAGACGATTTAATTGAGACTGTGTTAATGCGTTTAACACGTGGTTCGACAATTAAAGGATATGCCGGATTTGAGCCTATATCAAATAGAATAGGTTATAAAATTGCAAGACCACTAATATATTTAACAAAAGATGAAATAGTGTCTTATTTAAACGAAAAAGGAATAAAATACTATATAGATGTGTCAAATCAAAATGACAAGTATACGAGAAATAGATATAGAAAATATATATTGCCTGAACTAAAAAAAGAAAATAAAAACGTTCATTATAAATTTATAGAATTCAATCAAAAGTTATTACTTGTAAATAAGTATTTAGAAAAAGTTTCAAATGACTTATATAATGAGTGTGTATCTAATAATGAGATCAATATTAAATTATTTAACACTTATGATGATATATTAAAGATATATATAATAGAAAAGTATTTAAAAGAACAGTATAAAAATTTAGTAACTTTCATTAATACTAAACATGAGTATCTAATAATAAATTCTATTAAAAATAATTCAAATAATATTTTTAGTTTGCCATATAATAAAAAGGGAATAATAGAATATGATAAATTTAAAATTATAGATGAAAAAAAAGAAGAATATGATTTAACATTTAAAGATTATATAGAGCTTCCAAATAAAAGGACAATAAGAGTAGATAATAGTACTACTTTGACATCTAATTATGTAATTCATCTAAATAGTAAAGATATAAAACTACCATTCCATGTTAGAACTAAAAGAGTTGGAGATAGAATGAGTGTAAAGAATATGTTAGGTACAAAAAAAGTAAGTGATATATTTACAGATGTTAAACTATCTAAAGAGTTTAGAGATACTTATCCTATTGTTACAGATGATAATGGAGTAATTTTATGGATACCGGGTATAAAAAAATCACAATTTGATAGAAAAAAAGACAAAAAGTATGATATAATATTAAAGTACGATTAAAGGAGGAATATTGTGGATAGAAAAGTAATTAAAAGGAGTGTATTTTCATATATATTTTTATTCTTAGTAATAATTGGTGTATTTTTCTTTATTAATGTTTTAAATAGTAAAGTAAATAAACTAACTTATAGTGAGTTTTTAACTGAACTTGAAAATGGTAAAGTAACAGAGCTTACAATAACGCCTAACAGTAGTGAAGGTATTTATTCACTTTCTGGAAAGTTAGAAGGCTATAATGAAAATGAAACATTTAGTGCGTCTGGAACTCTTAGCGAGGAGACTATTAAACAAATCTATGAAGCTAAAAGTGAAAATGAAGTAGAGATCAAAGTCGCAAAAGATCCGGGATCTAGTTGGATAGTATTATTTATTGTTAATTTACTACCAATAATATTACTTATAGGTATAGGATATTTCCTTATATCAAGACAAATGGGTAGTGCGAATAAGTCTATGGACTTTGGAAGAAGTAGAGCCCGCCTTACAAGTGATAAAGACAAAGTTAAATTTGATAAAGTTGCAGGTTTAACTGAGGAGAAAGAAGAAGTACAAGAGTTAATTGATTTCTTAAAAGAACCTAAGAAGTTTCAAAAGATGGGTGCGAGAATTCCAAAAGGAGTACTTTTAGTAGGTCCTCCCGGAACTGGTAAAACATTACTTGCTAAAGCAGTTGCCGGAGAAGCAAATGTACCATTCTACTTTATAAGTGGATCTGATTTTGTTGAGTTATTTGTAGGTGTAGGTGCGTCTCGTGTAAGAGATATGTTTAGACAAGCAAAACAAAGTGCGCCTTGCTTAATATTTATAGATGAAATAGACGCAGTTGGACGTCAAAGAGGAACTGGTCTTGGTGGTGGGCACGACGAAAGAGAACAGACATTAAACCAATTACTAACAGAGATGGATGGATTTGGAGCTAACGAAGGAATAATCGTTATAGCAGCTACAAATAGACCGGATGTTCTTGATCCAGCACTTCTTCGTCCGGGTAGATTTGATAGACAAATAACAGTTAATTTGCCAGACGTAAAAGGAAGAGAAGAAATTTTACAAGTACATGCTAAAGGAAAAACTTTTGCTAAAGGTGTAAAATTAGAAAACATTGCTAAAAGAACAGTTGGATTTAGTGGGGCAGATTTGGAGAATTTACTTAATGAGGCTGCGCTACTAACTGTAAGAAGAAACAAACCAGCCATTACTATGGCTGAGATAGATGAAGCTCACGATAGAGTTTTAATGGGACCTGCTAAAGTTACAAAGAAATATACAGAAAAAGAAAAAAGATTAGTTGCTTATCATGAAGCTGGTCATGCGGTTGTTGGAATAAAGCTAGAAGGAGCTAACGAAGTACAAAAGATTACTATAATACCTCGTGGTCAAGCTGGTGGATATAACTTAATGTTGCCAAGAGAAGAGACTTTCCTTTCTACTAAAAAAGAGTTATTAGAAACTATTAGTGGATTATTAGGAGGTCGTGTTGCTGAGGAAGTTGTATTTAATGAAGTCACAACGGGAGCTCATAACGATTTTGAAAAGGCTACTAAAATAGCTCGTTCTATGGTTACAGAATATGGTATGAGTGATTTAGGACCTATTCAATTTGAACACCAAGAGTCAAGCGTATTTTTAGGTAGGGATTATAACAAAACTCGTGATTTCTCAAGTCAGGTAGCCTTTGAAATAGATCAAGAGCAAAGAAAAATAATAAATGAGTGCTACGAAAAGACTAAAAAAATTATAAAAGAAAATAGAGAATTACTTGATTTAATAGCTAATACATTACTTGAGTATGAGACAATTACTAAAGAACAAATAGATTATTTAGTTAAAAATGGTTGTATGCCAGATGAAGATGGAGAGATAGACTTAAGTGACTATAAGGAAGCTTCACTCGAAGATTTAACTAAAGAAGAACTACTTGATTTGGCTAAAGATAAAAAGATTAAAAATGCAAGTAAAATGACTAAGGATGAGCTTATAAAAAGATTAGAAGATGACGATAAATAGTCATCTTTTTTAAAAAAATGTAAAGCGAACATATGTTCCTCTTGACAGGGGGGGGGGGGGCAATGAGATAATATAGATAGATTAATATGGGAGGAGTAGATTATGAAAAATAAAGGATTTACATTAGTAGAGTTACTAGCAGTAATATTAATACTTGCATTTATAGCAATAATAGCAGTACCAATAGTACTAAATATAATAACAGAAGCAAAGGAAAAGACTAAAGAAAGGACATATAGTTTAATAGAACATGCAGCTGATTTATATTTAAAAAGTGAATATGATTTAAATGGATTAAAATATCCACAAACGATTAGTTTAAGAGAATTAAAAAATAAAGGATATATAGAAAATACTGATGAAGATTTAGATAATAATGTAATAGTAACATCAAAATTTGATAATTATAAAGTAGGTCAAATATTATATTATGAAGGAAGAGATAAGGGAAACTATAAAACATTAAAAGAATTAATTGAAAACGATAAAGATCATATAAAAATGAATGTAAAAATAAATGGTGAAATAGTAAATAAATTATACGGACAAACTATTTCAAACAACTATGTATTATATTCTGGACAAGTATGGAGAGTAATAGAAACTAATGATAATAATAACTCTATTAAGCTTGTAAATGATTATCCTGTTACAGCCATTTCTTATGGTGAAGAAAACAGTTATAACAAATCATGGGTAAAAAAGTGGTTAAATGAAGTATTTTATAATGCTTTAGATAGAACAGATTTAATAATAGACACAACGTTTTGTGTAGATGAAGTCGATGTAGAAACAAGTTCGTATACAAAGATGGAAAGTTGTACAAATAAAATAAAAGAAAAAGTAGGACTTTTAACATACGAAGATTATATATATACTTATGATGGTGAAAATATAAATCCAGATGGGTTTTTAAAACTAAATAATAATAAATGGTTAATCACACCAACACAAGATAAATCAAAAATATGGGCAGCCACTACTCAATTAGTCAAAAAAGATGTTAGTGGTGTCATATCAATACACCCTGTAATAAGTTTAAAAGATAATGTATTAGTTAGAAGTGGAAATGGGACTAAAGGGGATCCATATATTCTTACTAGTGAAAGAAGTATAAAAGAAAGTGAATTTTTAAATCATGCAAAGGTTGGAGATTATGTATACATGGATGAGTCTAATAATCCATACACTAGTACACTAACAACACCTTTAAGCGATGTAAATATAACAATGACTAAAGATAAAGTTATATATAGAATAATAAGTATAAATGAAGATGGAAGTATAAAATTAAGACGAGAAACATATTTATATTCTTTGCCTCAAGAAATTGCTCAAAGCGGGGATAGAATTCCTTTTTACAGTATAGATACAGGAGATCCACTTACTAGTTGCTTATATACATATAAAGAAGAATGGGGAGATACAGGATGGGTTTATAGATACTATAGAGGTGGATGTAAAGGATATATTTTTAACCCTAATGGAGGTAGTGGAGATTTTGAAATAAATACTGGAGAAAATATTGGATACTTTTTAAATAATGCAGATAATAGTTTTTATAATTGGTTTAGTGATAAATCAAAAGATATGATAATAAAAACAAAATATAATTTATATACTGCTGGAAATGGATCTGATTATAGTAATTTAAATACAAACTCAAATGATGTTTTTCCAAAACGAACTGATGATGGAGAAATTGAAGCTTATGTAGGACTTCCATATTATGGTGAGATGTTTATAGGAAGATGGGATAGAGCTGGATTTTTACTTATCAATAGATGTAAAAATTCTGACACTAATTTGGTATATAACTTATATAATGATGGATATATAGGCGCAAGATCAGATCTTTTACAAAAAATACTTCCAACTATAACACTTTCTCCATATACATATGTAACGAGTGGTACGGGAACACTTACAAATTCATATACCTTAGATATTTAGGACACATTTTTGTGTTCTTTTTTAAATCCATTATTGTAAAAAAATAATTAATATGATAAAATGTTTATAGAATAAAGAGGTGTTGATATGGACGATGTTAATAGCAGTGAAATAGTAAAAGACGATAATGCCTTTTTAAATAGTATAGATTTAGATAAAGATGTAGAAAAAATTTATGAGTTAATAGGTGACGAAGATTTACAAGATGAGTTTGAAGAACAAGCAAAACTTACAAGACTTAGAAATGAAAACCATAGAAGATACTATAATATTAATACAATTAAATATAGAAGTTTGCCACATGAGTTAGATGATGTAGTTGATGATATATTCAAGTTTTATAATTGTATAGACAAAGAAGAAATTTTAAACTGTAACCTTACTACTTCGAAGCACATCCAAATTATATTAAACAATATATATAGAAGAATAGAAAGATTAGATAGAATGGTTAAGTCTTATTTAAAAGATTTAACTAAAAAGAATGATGAAAATCAAGCAAAATTTAGTCATCAATATTTTAAAAATTTAGATATAGATGAAACTTTAAAAAGGGAATTAATTGACAAATACAACAATCTTATCCTTTATAGCTCTTATATAACTGAAGATATCTATGAAGATTTAAAAAGACAAGTAGTAAGAGAAAGTCTAATAAATGAAATATTAAAAATACTTAATATAGAAGAAGATAGGAAAGAAACGCTTTTAAGAAAAGATAAATTAAAAATTTTAAATTCAGAAATAGATAAAGAAATACAAAAATATAAAAAACAAATACAATATTTAGAAGATTTAATGCCAAATGAAAGCGAATATTTAGAAAACTTTAAAAGTTTTAAAGACTTTTGTAATAAGATATTTGCATATGATGATACAAACTACAATAACGCAAGACAAACATATGATATATTAAGTGACGAACTAAGATTTCAAGCCTATTTTACAAACTTTGAAGAAATGTTTATTCAAGAAGTAGAAAAAAGGAAAAAAGAGCAAAAATTCATATTTGAAAAGGTAGGAATTAAAAACTTAAGAAATTCTTTAAATTATATAGTTACAAACTATACGGATAAATTAGATGAAGAAAGTAATAATATAATAGATTATATTTATAACAAATTAAATCAAGCTTCCTATGATTTAAACGATTTAAATCAAGCACTCAAATTAGTTGTTAGAAGAATATGGGCACAAACAATTACAGATGTTTATGAATATAATCCAAATGAAGACTTTTACTTTATTTGTTCAAATAATCCATTTATAGATGAAAGATACCAAACAATTTTAATAACTAATAAAGAAATTAGTAAAGTTAATGATTATGAAGATTATCAAATAGGATTTATATGCAAATATTGTGATAATATATTATATATTACAGAAAATGATGATATAATGACTGTAAATGATGATGATATGTCTAATTTAAAAACACCATTTCAATTAGAGGATGAATTTATGAACTTTAAGGTGTGCAACAGAATTGCACTAGATGGCTTTAGAACAAAACTTGAAGCAGTTTATTATATAAATGATGGAAATAAAGATAAATACTTAAAAGCATTAGATTTAGCTAATATGTATAAATTGCCATTAATTGAAATTAAAAAGGATTAAAAGTCCTTTTTTATTAACTTTAAAAAATTTCAGTAGATTAAAATTATGTATAAACCTGTTAGAAAAGTGAAAATTTTGTGAAATTTTCATTTTTTTTAAATTTTTTGCGCAAAAAAAAGGAAATTCGAAAGTTTTGTAGAATGATATATATAGGAGGTGCTAAAAATGATTTTTAGTTTAGGATGAGTAGTTTGGTAGTGAAAGAATAAAAAGGAATTTAGAAAGGAGTATATATATGGTAGAAGAAAAAAGTTTTATCCCACTTAAGTTCGATTTACTTTTTAAGAAAGTATTCGGCAGTGAGGATGATTTAATACCTATAAAAAAGCTTTTAAAAGAAGTATTAGGTATTATTCCAAAAGATGTAAAGATACTTAACAATGAACTAGTAGGTAGACCCTACAAAGATAGAGATGTAAGAGTAGATTTAGTAGTTGAACTAGAAGATGGAGCAAAAATAAATGTAGAAGTAAATACCGATGTAACTCAAACTTTAATAGAAAGAAATGTATATTACTTATGTAGGAATATGAGTATGGATCTAGCCCCTAAAAAGATATTAGGAAAGATAAATAGACATATACAAATAAACTTAGATTATAGTGGAAAACATGAAAAGGCAATAGAAAGATATGCATTATACGAAGAAGAGACACATAAAAGACTAACAGATATGATAGAAATAATAAGAATAGATATTCCATATTTCAAAGAAGCATGTTATAATAAAGACGTAGACAAGTTAGATAGTAAAACAAAGTTTTTAGGACTATTTGGAGCGGAAAGCAAAGAAGAAGTAAAAAAGTTATGTAACGGAGATAAGATTATGGAAGATATAGGAAAAAGAATAGATAAGTA
>CANQAT010000054.1 GCA_947588925.1 uncultured Bacilli bacterium
TCATTTTCTCACCTAACAAAAATAAGGCTTAAAAGCCTTATACTCTTTCTTTAATCTTTGGTGTTTTTAAGGATTTTCTAATCCAAGTTGGTTTAGCTTTTCTAACTTTACCTTTTTTGATTACTGTTATACTATCAATTCTTGGCGAATTAACTGGCAATGTCTTTTCTGTTCCTACATTTCCTGAAATTTTTCTAACAGTAAATGTTTTACTAACACCAGAACCTTTAATTGCCATAACTAATCCTTCAAAAGATTGAATTCTAACTTTTTTTTCACCATTTGAATCAACTTCATCAATCTTAAGATCAACTCTTACTGTATTACCTACTCTAAAATCTGGCAAATCTGTTCTAATTTGTTTTTTAGTAATCTTTTCAACTAAATTCACAATGTCACTCTCCTTTATCTAATTTATGATCATAAATATATTTTATTATTATTTTTCAGCGGATCACGTTATTAATAATACCATACTTTTTAATTATTTACAATACTTTTTCGTTGTTTTAAAGAAAAAGAAGCTATTTAGCCTCTTCTATTGCCCTAGTTTCTCTTATTACTGTAACTTTAATAGTTCCGGGATACTGTAACTCTTCTTCTATACGATTCTTTATATCACGAGCTACCTTATGACTTAAAGCGTCATCAACTTCTTCTGGTTTAACAATAACTCTAAGTTCTCTTCCTGCTTGCATTGCAAACGCAGTATCAACTCCAGTTTGTTCATTTGCTATATTTTCTAAGTCTGTTAATCTTTGAATATAATTTTCAAGTGAATCATTACGCGCACCCGGTCTAGTAGCTGATAAAGTATCTGCAATTGCGACAAGTTCCGCAATAACACTCGTTGCATCAGTGTCTCCGTGGTGAGACTCTATGGCATTAACAACAACATCATTTTCTTTATACTTTTTAGCTATACTTACACCTATTTCTACGTGACTACCTTCTATTTCGTGATCTATAGCTTTACCTATATCATGAAGTAAACCTGCTCTTTTTGCAAGCATTTCGTTTTCTCCAAGTTCACCAGCCATAATTCCAGCAAGGTTCGCAACCTCTATAGAATGTTTAAGTGCATTTTGACCATAACTAGTTCTAAACTGCAATTTACCAATTAATTCTATTAACTCTGGATCTACCTTAGTTATACCGAGTTCGAATAAAGCATTTTGACCATATTCTATTATCTTTTCTTTCATTTCTTTACAAGTCTTATCGTATATTTCCTCTATACGAGCTGGATGAATTCTTCCATCCTTAATAAGAGTTTCAATAGTAATTCTAGCAATCTCTCTTCTAAGAGGATCAAATGAAGATAAAACTATTGCCTCAGGTGTATCATCTATAATTAAATCCACACCTGTTACTGACTCTATAGTTCTTATATTTCTTCCTTCTCTACCTATTATTCTACCTTTCATATCATCGCTAGGCAAATCTACTACTGTTACAGTTTGTTCTTCTACTACATCTGACGCATATTTTTGCATACTTTCAACAAGCATATTTTTAGATTTCTTGTCTACTTCTAATTTAGCTTCAGCTTCTTTTTCTTTTATGTAGGCGGATATTTCTTTAGACATTGACTCTTCTACATTCTTCATAACAAGTTCTCTTGCTTTATCTTTAGAATATCCACTTATTTTCTCTAGCATTTCAAGTTGTTCTTCTTTTATTTTCTCCACATTTGCTTCTTGTTCTTGAATATCTTTTTGTTTATTTAATAAATTTTTCTCTTTTTCATCTAATGAATTTTCTCTTTTTTGGAGATTTTCATCTCTTCTATCAATGTTTTCTTCACGTGTTAAAAGTCTATTTTCAGACTCTTTTAATTCTGCTTTCTTTTCTTTGATCTCATTATCAGCTTGTATTTTTAAAGAATTTGTCTCTTCTTTAGCTTCAGAAATATAATCTTTTTTTATTCTTTCGCCTTCCATACGAGCATTTTCTAAAATCTTATCAGCTTTATCGGTAGCCGAATTTTTTCTAATAAGATTAAATATAAACATTCCGATTATTCCAACAATAAGTCCAACTAGGACTAGCAAAATGGAGCTTATAACATTTGGCATATTATTCCTCCATTTTCTATCGAGTTTTTAACTCTATAAATATTATAGAATATAGTTAAAAATAAATCAAGAGTAAAATTTATTCTTGATCAAAAGTGAAATACATCATACTTTCCACATTACTATATTTACCTATTATCTCTATATAGTAATGTCCTTTGCCATCTATATAATCTTTTATATCGCTTTGAAATTCGCCTTTATAAACAACAGTATAATAGTCTTTAACTATCTCCATAGTATATTTTGTATCTTTATTTTCATTAAGTACTTGGTTTTTATATGATTGGTTACACCCTACTTGTATTTTTCCAATGTCATCAAGATTTTCTGCATAGCAACTATATGATTCCACCTTTATATTATAGTTTTCATTATTCGAACTAACTTTATAGTTATGCATATCATAGTCCCCTTGATATGTCATATGATTACCATCTATTAAATATATAAAATATGGGATTATAGTCATTTTATGTGTGTCTACTACTTCCGTATCAAAGGATATATCATTGAAATAAACTTTATATAGTCTACTCTTGGTATAATTAACAAAAGGAATTGGAATAAGTAATTCACCTATAGTTAACTTAAAAACAACTATAATAAATAATATTACACATACAATTTCAATAATCAATTTTTTTCTACTCTTTTTTAAATCTTTTATTGTTCTAAAATACTCTTTTGAAGCTGTTTTACGTCTTTTTTCTAAATCTTTTTTATACTCTTCTTCATGCATACTATCACTACCATATTAATAATACGAAAATAATTGACTGATGTCAATTATTTTTTCATTCCTTTTAAGCCTTTTACCCCATAATTACTTAGTATATTACTTTCAAATGAATATGTTCTCTTTGCCCTATTTTTATAATCTTTAATGGCTATTGTAATCATTTCATCAAGTAATTCACTATAATCCTTACCTACTTTATCCCATAAGTAAAATGCTAAACTACCCGGTATTGTATTAGGTTCATTAATATAGTACTTATTTGTCTTCTTATCTATTAAATAATCTATTCTACATACTCCACCTAAATTAAGTAATCTAAATACTTCTTTAGAAGTTTCTTTTATTTTGTCTTCTAATTCTTTACTTATTCTAGCAGGTATTATTCTAGAGGCACTTGCCATACCTTTAGAAGCACCCTTAAGTTTCCCTTTAGATCCTCCTATATATTTATCTTTATATGTTAAGAAATCCTCATCACTTGTAACTTCTTCTATTACACTTGTTTCTTGATGTGAATAATTACCAAGAACACTACAGTTTACTTCAACTAAATTTTGTACAGCCTTTTCTACTACTACTTTAGTGTCATATACAAAAGCTTCTTCTATTGCCTTAGCTAAATCTTTTTCTTCTCTAACATAAGTTATTCCAACACTACTACCTAGTGTGGCTGGCTTTACTATTACAGGATAACCTAGTTTTTTAACATTTGCAAATATCTTATCACAATCATCTGCGTATTCACTATCATAAAACCAAGTATAATCAACAATAGGCATTTTAGCGCTTTCAAATATCTGTTTCATAACAACTTTATCTTGTCCTAGTGCGCTACCTAAAACTCTACTACCTACATAAGGTATACCAACGCTATCTAAGTAGCCTTGGAGTGTTCCATCCTCTGCATTATTTCCGTGTACTATAGGGAATGCTATATCTATATCTGTTATGTTTCTTCTAAATAATCCTTTAGTACTCTGTAAATAGAATTTATCATCTATTTTAGTTAATACTACTCTTTTAGCATATCTTTTAAGTTCGTTAAAATCCTTATATACTTCTATATCTTTAAGCATCTCTCCTGTATACCACATTCTATCTTTACTTATATATATAGGTATTACCTCATATTTATCAAGATTGATGTGCTCCATCGCTTGAACTGCAGTAATTATGCTTACTTCGTGTTCTACAGTCTCTCCTCCAAATATTACTCCAACTTTTATTTTCATATTTTCAACTCCTCATTCATTAAATAAGTCTGGCAAATCATTTTCTAAAAGTACAAATGTGTCACCCTTAGCAAGTCTATTCATAAGCGGGAATGCGTCTCTAACATCATTTAGTACAAATATTTTTTTATCTTCAAATTTTTTATCAATTAATGCGTCATATATAGGTTTAGTCTGTTTCTTACCTACTAGTATTACATAATCGCAAACCTCACTTATATACTGTCCAAATTTATAGTTAAGATCATACTGTTCACTACCTAACTCTATCATACCCGGCGTTACTATTATTTTAACACCCTCCATAAGCCCTAAAACTTCAACAGCCATCTTAGAGCCTACTGGATTAGAGTTATATGCATCATCTATTATATTAATATTACCATATTTTTTTAATTCTAAACGGTGCTCTATCGTTTTTACACTACTAACGCCTCTTGTTAACTCTTCTATACTAAGTCCTAGTTCATGACCTAAAAGTATTCCAGCAAGTATGTTATATACATTGTGTTTTCCAAGTAATTTAGTTTCAAACTTGTATTTGTTATTATCACCTTTAAATACTACATCAAAGCTTGTACCTTTACTAGATAATTTTATATTAGTCGCATAAACATCTACATCTTTATTTTCTATTCCAATCCATTTAACTTTACAACTGTTTTTAATTTTGTATTTAACTTGGTATTCATCATCTCTATTAAGTATTGCAAGGCCATCTTTAGGAAGTGATTCTACTAGTTCAAATTTACCTTTCATTATATTATCGCGTGAACCAAATGTCTCTAAGTGTGCCTCTCCTATTTTAGTTATTATTCCATATTTAGGTTTAACTAGTTTACAGTTTGCTTTTATCTCACCTATTCTAAACGCACCCATCTCTGCTATAAATATATCGTTAAATTTATCTAAGTAATTGTTTATAGAATTTATAAGTCCATATGGTGTATTAAAACTCTTGGGTGTTGCAAAAGAATTAAATTTAACATTTAATATATCGTTAATTATATTTTTACTACTAGTCTTACCATAACTACCTGTTATTCCAACTACTGGTATATTCATACTTTTTAATTTTTTTACTGCTTGATGTTTGTAGTGCAAATAAACACATTTTTCTACAGGTTTATTTATTACATTTGCAGTCATTACAACGAAATAGTTTAAATATGTCATAAGACCTAAAAGTGTATATGCATAAACTAAGTTATCATAACTAAAGTTTACTACAAATGGAATAATCATTATAAAATATATCAAAAACATTGTAAATGATAATCTTTTTATTCTAGCAGTTATTACTAATGGTTTTTTAGCAACCACCTTTTTCTTTCTATAAAGAAAGAATATTACTCCATAAAGTATTATAAATGCTCCTATAGTAACTCCTATATCAAAGAAAAGTGTGAGTACTATAAGTACAAATAAAATATCTGTATCATATGCAACTTTTGTTATATTAGTAAGTACCCATTTAAAGTATCTATTATCATCATTATAGAAATTTTGTTGTAACATATGAAATGATTTTTTGGTTTTAAATATTGTAAATATTAAATATGGTATAAGCGAAATTAAAAATAACGTCATACTACTCTCCTCCTAAAAAGTTCTTTATTATGTTTACTGTCTGTCCTAAATTTTCTAAATATGCATAGTGGCTACATCCCTCATACGGAATAACTGCAGAATCACTTATAAGTTTTTCAAGTTCGTAAGCTTCTTCTACTGGAACTTCATTATCCATTGTACCCCATATAATTAAAGTTGGACATTTTATTTTCTTTACATCTTCTGTTATATCTAAGTTTACATGTTCAACTAGTATTTTTCTCATAAATTCACTAGCATTCTTATAGTCTCTTGAACCTATATGTTTTTTAGCAAATCCTTCTAAATTCTTTAGTACAGGTACTTTTTTTAATTTTTTTAATATTTTAGTTTTAGTACTAAGTTTTTCTACTTCTTTTTTAAATGGACTACCAAATACAATTAGTTTACTTGTTTTATATTTACTAGCATATATTAGACTTATCTTTCCTCCAAATGAATGTCCTATCATTATTGGACTATCTACTTTAAGTTCATCAAGTAAACTTTTTATAGCAGAAGCATAATCATACATAGTCCATATCTCTTTAGGCTCAGGACTATCCCCAAATCCGGGCAAATCTACTATTATTATTCTACCCTTTTTCTTTAATTTATCACCAAGTGGTTGCATCATACTAATATTTTGTCCCCAACCGTGAAGGAATACTAAAGTATTTTCTCCTTCTCCATAATCTATATAATTAATGTCTGTATTATTTATATGCTTTATCATTTAATCACCATTATTATTATAGCACGTTTATATATAAAAAAAAAGAAATGTAAATATTTTTTACATAAAAAGGACTAAATTAATAGTCCTTATGTCAACAATCAGTTGACATTATTATACTTTACTAAATATTTTTAATTATACATCTTTTTTTATAAATTTTTTTAAATATAGTAAAACTAATACTGATATAATTAATAAATATAAATTAAAGAATATATAATTTTTAACGATTAAATTAATCATTAATATAATTGTCGTATTAAGTGAGATATGCATGATTATTGGAGCCTTTAAAGTCTTATATTTTTCATATAGATAAATGAGTATAAAGCTTACTCCAAATGCATATATAGCATTTATTATATCTGTATGAAATAAGGCAAATATAACACTACATAGTATTATAGATTTCATAGGCTTATTAAATGTTTTAAGTTTATTATAAACAATTCCCCTAAATATTAGTTCTTCAAGTATTGGTCCAATTATTCCTGTACATAATATTTGAACAATTACTGGCAAAGTATTAGGTTTAAAATTATCAGTAAAGTAAATAGCATTATTTAAACTAAACAAAAGTATATTATATATAAGTGAGATACTTACACCAAATAGGAGTGGTACAAAAATATCTTTTAACTCAAAATTACTTTTAGCTTTATATTTTTTAAATGCTTTATATAATAATGGCGCAAATATTAATACTGTTATTAGTACTATAATTAAAGCTTTAGAGTTTATATAATTTTTTAATTTATCTTGATATTCTATGGTCTTTATATATTCTAAGAATGCATCATTAGTCATTGTCCCTTTTTCTTTTGAATTAAATATTGCAACAAAAATATATTCTATTAAAAATTGACCTATTACAAATATAATAGGCCAAATTAACGTTTTTAATATATTTTTGATATATTTCAAACTATTTTTTATCATCTTTTAACATCTCTTTTATTGTAGTACCTAGAGTTGCTATGTTTTGTAAATCTGATGGAACAATAATTTTTGTAGATTGACCATTTGCAAGATTAGAGAGTGCTTCCAAACTCTTAAGTGTGATTATTTTTTGATCTGGACTAGCATCCTTTATTATTTTTATACCTTCAGCCTCTGCATTTTTAAGTTTTAAAAGTGCTTCTGCTTCTCCTTCTGCTTCTTTAATCTGTGATTCTTTTTTAGCCTCTGCTCTTAGTATAGCACTTGCTTTTTCACCTTCAGCAATAAGTATTGCAGATTTTTTCTCACCTTCTGCTTTAAGTATTGACTCACGTCTTTCACGTTCCGCACGCATTTGTTTTTCCATTGCTTCTTGTATATCTTTTGGTGGCAAAATATTTTTTACTTCTACTCTATTTACTTTTATTCCCCAAGGGTCAGTTGCTTCATCTAGAATTGATCTCATCTTAGAGTTTATCAAATCACGGCTAGTTAATGTCTCATCTAACTCTAGCTCTCCAATTATATTACGAAGTGTAGTTGCAGTTAAATTTTCAATAGCATTTATTGGATTTTCAACTCCATAAGTATATAGTTTTGGATCAGTTATTTGAAAATATACAACTGTATCTATTTGCATTGTAACATTATCTTTTGTTATAACTGGTTGTGGATCAAAATCTTTTACTATCTCTTTTAGTGTCACTTGATTAGCTACACGGTCTAAAAAAGGTATTTTGATGTGCAACCCATTACTCCACGTTGTAAAATAAGAACCTACCCTTTCTATTACATACGCCTTTGCTTGTGGTACTATTTTAATATTTGGAATTACTAAAATAGCAACGATAATTAGAATAACAATTAAAACTTCCATTAATCTTTTACCTCCTCTACTTTTAATTTTACTCCATCTATTTCTAGTACTTTAACAGTACTATCAATCTTTATTTTCTTATCAGATATGGCAGTCCATCTTTTGCCGTCTACTTTAACCTCGCCCGGATTATTTTTGCTTATCTCTTGCGTGACTAAACCTTCCATACCGACAACTCTATCTAAATTAGTCTTTTCTTTATGTTTATTAAGTAGTTTAAGTAAATAGTCTCTAGTAGTTATTAAAAGTATTGTACCAAGTATTACAAATACTAAAAATTGTACAAAAAACTCATCTATAAAAAATGATAAAACCAAAGACACTATCGCACTTGCCACATACCAAACAGTAACTAGGTTTACAGTTGATACCTCTATTAAAGTTAAGGCAATTATTATTCCTACCCAAATCCATACCACTTTACATCACCTAATATAGATTATACTATTATGTGACATTTTATTCAAGTATTAAAATAAATATTCAGTATGAATTTAATTAAAAAAGGAAAATCTTTTTAACTTTCCTTTAGTTTTTCTATCTCTTTTTCACTTAAACCAGTTACTTCTGATATGAACTTTATATCCATGTTTTTCTTTAGTAGATTTTTCGCTGTTTTTTCAATTCCTTGAGAAATACCATTTTTTGTTGCTTCTTCTAGTTGTTCTTGTTTTACTTCTTCTTCTACAAATTTATAGTGGTATAAACCTATTACATCCTCATCATCATTATACTTATCTATTCTTTTTCCTATATCTTCCATAATCTTATCTCCGTTACATAACTTTTTTACTTC
>CANQAT010000055.1 GCA_947588925.1 uncultured Bacilli bacterium
ATATATCATTCTACAAAACTTTCGAATTTCCTTTTTTTTTCCTCAAAAAATTTAAAAAAAATGAAAATTTCACAAAATTTCCACAATTTTTTCACAAATAATTCACATTTCTAAATGGTTTACGTTACACTACTAAAAATGGAATAACTGAAATAGCTATTCCATTTTTAATAAATCGTAAATTAACTTTTTCTTAAGTTCTTACTTATCATTTCTAAATCATTAGTAAGTTGTTCTATTCTTGATATAATTCTTTTAGCTTTAACTTCATCTACCCCGTTTTTTGAATTAGATAGATGACTCTCTAATTCTTTTAAATTTAAGTTAGACGTAAAAAACGTTGTTAAATTATTATCCATTCTGTATTGAAGTAATGGACATAATACTTCATCTCTATTCCATGCAGTTAGGCCTTCTGCTCCTATATCATCTATAAGGAGTAGAGGTACTTTTTTTACATACTCATACTTATCTTTAAAATCATCATAAAATGTTTCCCTTAAGAATTCAGGCCAAAACACTATACAACTTTTAATACCACTTTTAGAAAGCTCATTAAATATAGCAGCTATTAAGTAAGTTTTACCACATCCAAAATTACCGTGTAAATACAAACCCTTACCTTTCTTAGTCTCTTCGTACTCATCTAAAAAATCCATTAAATAATTTATAACTTCAAATCTATTTTTATCTGTTTTATATATATTAGCAAGTGTGGCGTCCTTAACATATTCAGGAGTATTATAAAATTTTATATTATTTAGATGTTTGTTTTTCTCATCTAAAATTTCTTTATATTTGCAAGGCTTGTATTCAAATGATAAACTACCATTCACATTTACTGGCAAATAACAAAATCCTTCTACTTTATTCATACAATCTAGTAGACCCTTGCAATTTTTACAGTGTTCAAATTCTTCGCCGCACTCCTCCAATATCGAAGTATATTTTTTTAACTCATCTTTATTTATTTTTAAATTTTTAGTAATTGCTTTAAAGTTTGGATTGTTTAAAGATTTCAAATATTCTTCATCTAAATCTATTAATTCATTACTTTTAATATCATCTAAAACATTATGCATAAATCACCTTCTCATACGACTTTCTAATTTTTTTATCTCTTCATCAGTTGCTATATCTTCTTTAATATCTTTATCTACCCAATCAGGCTTAATTGTACTTTTTGGTTTAATATTCTTTTTCTTTTTATATTCTTTTTCTGCTATTTCCATAGCTTGCTCTACAGTCTCTACTCCACTTTTGCTCCACTGAGAAGCAATTACTTCAACAAATGATTTAATAAGTTTATTATTATTTATTTTAAGTACATAATCTATTAGTACATTAACAACTCCCGGCTTTAAGTTAAGATCTATAAGAAGATAAGATATTATAGCTAAATCACTACTAGTTGGATTACCAGTTTTATATTTACTATTTATAAAATCATAAGGGCTTGTAGTTTCAAATAGATGTATGATTTTATCTCTATTTGACATGGTAGTAATCTCTTTTCTTAGATATTCCGGTTGAGTTTTATATATTATACTTGGAAGTTTACCCATATTATCATATCTATAATATTTATTTGCATTTTCCTGTAATAACTTTTTATCTATAGTATGTTTTAAGGTTAAAGAATTTCTTATAAGTTCTATCATATCATCGTTATCATAATTATATATATATGATATTTTATATAAAAAGTCTTTAATATCTTTTGTTATTGATTTCTTATTTAATATATCGTCGCTTATTAAATTCATTATTGTATTAATATCTATTTTAGATAAAATTTCAAGTTTCCTAGATTCTCTTTTTTTAATATCATATATTAAATTATCGTTTATAGGTACACTTGAATAGTCGAATATATCACTAAATTTTTTAGTTATATCTTCATACTCTTTTAGATTGACTTTAGGAGTTTTAAAGTAATTTATTACTCTTTCATATTCTAATTTACCTACAGTACTAAAAAGAGCTGTATTAAGGAGTGGATTATTGATGAACTCTTGTGCACATACTGGAGAATATAATTCGTATACATAACTGTTTACATTTCCCTTTTTTACATATGCTTTAATAAGTCCAACTGCTTCTAATCTTTCTAGTGCGTCAGTTAATTCAGTATTACTTATAAGCATATCTCTTAAAAGATGGTGGTGAGTCCACTCATTTGAAAGAAGTTCAGATTTGTCCAAATAAGACCAAAGTGTATAGTATAAACTTATACTAGTTGAGCCTACTATCGGTTGATAAAGAAGTATAAGTACATTTCTATCTTTATCACTGAGTGTTGTCTTATTTATAACAATAAAAGTATCTGCTGGAAGTACGTTCATAATAATCCTCCAATCTATATATAGTTTAACATATTTGAGTATAAAAAAAAAGAAAAATTTCAACTTTCTTTTACAAAACTAAATTAGTTTAATTTCTATACCTACTACCCCATATTTTTCTTGCTCTATAGTAGAATAATAAGCTTCCATATCTTTAAAGTTAGCAAATTCATTTTCACTATACCCTAGTTTAAGTTTGTCAAAATGATTATATAACTCTTCAAAATTTTTAAAAATGTGTAACTTAACAATTTTTGCATTTATACTCTCATTAGTAGTTCTATTTATAAATTCAATAATATCGTTTTCTTTTAATAGTCTTCTTTTTTCATCAAATAATCTCATTTCAATTGTTTTAGTACCGTTTTTTATACTTTCAAATGGTTTATCATCTAAGTGTAATATCATTTAATCCTCCTCGTAGTTCCACAAACCTAGTTTCCCTTTACAAGGTACTGATTTATCATATTTCTTAATATTTTCTAACTTCCAAGCATATTTTTCAACATGATTACTTTTTGCATATACAATCGGATCTAATTCATTCAAATATTCTTTAAATTTACTATCAACTAATATACAATCAGTAAGAGTAGCCTCTCCTATTATACATCCAGGTTGATACTTGATATCATAATCTTTAAATCTATCTAACATATTTTTTTCAATATTTAAAGAAGTATGTATAAGTATTCTACCTCTATAATTAGTCTTCCAACTTCTAAACTCATACTTTTTATATCCATTAATGATTAAACTTGCCCAAGGCTCTTTTATAGTTAATACTTTCATAATACATCACATACATATTATAACAAAAAAAGTAGTAAAAAACTACTTTTAAAAGTTATTGTTCATCATATTTCCAGAACATCCACCGCAATCATTATTAATTACTACATCTTCTTCATCACAAGTGTATTGTGGAGTATAAGTATGAGTATATATATGTTTATTTATTACGTGTGTATGTATTGGGCAACAGTGTTGAACCTCGTGGTGAAACTCCTTTTCTACACATTTAGTTATAACTGGTTCCATTATAGGTTGTTCCATTTGTGGCATTTGTCTACCACATCCACAACCACAGTTTCTATTTAAAAACATGAAATACCTCCTATCTAATTTATAATATGACTGATAAACTAAATTGAATGGTATAACGTCTAATTTTTGTGAAAAAACAAAAAAGTAACGGCCCTGATAAAGTCATTACTTTCGAGTTTGGAAAATTGCAACTAATCATTATCAGTGAAAAATGCAATATTCCTACCATAGAAGTTTTCTTTCTCCTTACAATTGTAAAGTTTAGAGCAGGTAGAAATTACTTACTGTATTTCCAATGATATTAAGCAAGTACGTTTATATAATTTTTATCTATTATATAACGTTTTTTACTTAATATTTTAGATATTTGAATTTAATATTATTTTTTATAATTTCTTATTTTTTGTAAGATAATTATTTTTATTGTATAATATTAGTTCATCTATCATCTCTAAACTATATACAATATACTACAAATTTTTCATTTTGTCAACACTTTTTTAATCTATTTTGGAATTTAGTCATTTTCCCCATAAGATAAAAGGTTTTTAATATCTTTTTCAGTTAAAGCAGATAGTGTATTTGAATCTCCTTTACCTTCAATTAAGTTATCACTTAATATTTTTTTCTTATCTTGAAGTTCTATAATTCTCTCTTCTATTGTACCTTTTGTAATAAGTCTAATTACTGTTACTTTGTTCTTTTGACCAATTCTATGTGTTCTATCGGTTGCTTGATTTTCTACTTGTGGGTTCCACCATATATCTAGGTGTATAACTATATCTGCGCTAGTCAAGTTAAGACCGGTACCTCCTGCTTTTAGTGTTATTAAAAAGCAGTTAGTATCATCATTATTAAACTTTTCTACAAGGTCCATTCTATCTTTACTTTCTACATCACCATTTATAGTAAAACTTGTAATACCTTCTTTATTAAATGTATTCTTTACCCTGTCCAAAACTCTTTTAAAACTACTAAATATAAGTATTTTATGGTCATCTTTAATATAGTCCTTTACTATTTCAGTTAACTTTTCTAACTTTATAGAATCTCCCTTATAATCATCGTATAAAACATTAGGATCTATACAAATCTGTCTTAATTTAGTTAACAGTTGTAATATTTTAAATCTTGCTTTAGACCAACCTTCAGTCTTAATTAATTCGTCCATCTCTTCTTCTGTTGTTTTAACTACATTTAGGTAAAGTGCTTTTTGTATATCTGGCAACTCTAAGTAAATATTATTTTCTATTTTATCTGGAAGTTCTTTAGATACATCTTTTTTCTTTCTTCTTAGTATGAATGGCCTTATTTGATAATTTAAGTTTTTAAGTTTAGATAAAGATTTTTCATCTACATCACTTATTCCATAGTTTTCTTTAAACTTAATAATGTTGTTTAAGTATCCAGGCATTATAAAATCGAATATACTCCATAACTCTAAAACTGAATTTTCTAGTGGAGTTCCAGTTAAAGCAATCTTAGTTCTAGACTTAATCTTCTTTACTTCTTTACTCATATTAGCCTGATAGTTTTTTATTGCTTGTGCTTCATCGATAACACACACTTCAAAATTAATCTTCTCATATTCATCGTTATCGTTTCTAACAAGTCCATACGAAGTTATAAATATATTATATTTATCTATATTTTTTAATATTTCAAGTCTTTTTTTCTTATTTTCTGCAACTGTTACATATTTAAGTTTAGGAGCAAATTTATCAAATTCTTTTTTCCAGTTATACACTAGCGAAGTTGGACATACTATCATTATTTTAGCGTTCTTATTTTCTTTTAATACTTGTTTTATAAAACATATAGTTTGTAAACTCTTACCTAGTCCCATCTCATCTGCAAGTATTCCACCTAAATCACATTTATAAAGTGTATATAACCATTTAACTCCTTCTTTTTGATAATCTCTAAGTATTTTCTCATCATGAGCATCAAACTTAATATCTATATTTTTATACTCTTCAAAGTTTTTAATAAATTTATCAAATGAGTTATCAGTATTAATAGACTTATATTTATTCTTCTTTAAACTATCTATATAGAATGCTCTATATTTAGGTATTTCAATTACTCCATCTTTTAAATTATCATTTATATCTAAATCATCTAATAAATTATTTAATTCGTTTAACTCTTTATTTTCGCTTAAATCAACTATATTACCATTTTTTAATTTATAATATTTCTTCTTTGATTTAATGGATGCTAAAACCTTATTAAGTTCAGATAAATCTATATTATCTACATTAAAATTATAAGACATAATGGCATCTTTACCTATAGCAAAGTTAGAGTTAACTTGACTTTTCTTAAGTATACTTATATCATCTAATTTTTTAGATGTATAAACATTATAATTTTCAAGTAGTTTAGATAATCCTTCATCTAAGAAAAGACCAATGTCATCTATATCATCTAACACTAAAATGTTTTTTTGTATCTCAAAGTTATACTTTAAAAGTTCATTTAACGCACTTTCTTCTGTTTCTTCATCTCTTACTATTTTACTATCAGTATCAAAGTAATCTATTATATTTCCACTATAATCAAGTTTTATTTTACAAGTAATACTGTTTCTTAAAATGTCAAAATAGTATGAAACAACAGGCTTGCCAGATATAATAATGTCTACTACATTCTCACTCACACTAATATTATTTTTTACTTTATTTAATAAGCCTTTTTTAAATAACTCTAAATTATCTTTTTTAAATACTATTTTATTTAATTCAGCTTCCCTACTAATTTTTAATACTTCACTTATCTCTTTTGGAATTATATATAAAATATCTTTATAAGCCATATACTTAAAATTGTTATCTAATATATATTCACTTCCGTCAAGAGATAATTCGTATCTATCGTCTTTAAAGTCTAGGTTAATATTAAATGGATACTCTTCTTTTACTTCTTTTATCTTACCGTATCCTTTTAAATTAAACTCCTTATCTTTAATTAAAGTTAAAAACATTTTAAGTTCTCTTTCATTTAATTCAAAAGGATTATTATTGTTATAGTAATAGTAGTAATTACTATTATTTGATTTAGCATACTCAGTAAAGAAGTTTAATATCTTTTCATCTTCTAGACTAAGGTAGTGTTTTGAAGGGTCATAAGTGAATCCGACACCAAATCTATACTCTTCTTTTTTATAAGCCTCAAGAAATTCACTTAATTTTCTTTCATTTTTTATTACGTAAGTTTTTTTAAGTCCTATAGATAGATATGCCATTATTTTATTTTGATTGAAATCTAGCTCTACATCTAGATTTAATTTTTCTTTAACACTATTTACTTTTTTATCATTTGAAAAGTAATCTAGTATTTGTTTTGATATATCGTATTCTGTTAGTGGCTTAGGAAATATATCTTTGCTGTATTTACAAAAGCATGCAGCAACGTGTTTACAGGTATTATATGACCTAAATTGTTCACAGTTACACATATATCTGAATATCTTACCCCTGTTCATTATAATATTTACAGTATAGTACTCATAACTTCTTTCTGATTGAACAAAAAATCTATAATACCCCAATCCTACATTAGTATTATTATAGTCACTAAGATATACTGTCCTAGAGTAATTCTTACCCTTATTATAAGAATCAATTCCTAATTCATCAATTAACATATCTTCTATATTCATCTAACCACCTACAACTCTTATATATTACCAAACATTAGTATATAAGTCAACACTATATTTTAAATTTTATTTTTATATATGAATAATTAGTAAAAATGTTACATTTTTTGAAACGAATAATTAGTGAAAATGTTACATAAAATTTAACAATTAAAAGCATAAAAATCAGTTAATAATTAATTAAAATGTTACATGTGAATATTATTGACTTTTTATTAGTAATGATTATAATAGTATTTGTTACTTGAGGGGATAAGGCTACACTGAGGAGTGACCTGAGCACTTAAGTAATGTCAAGCAAAAAAGATATATTTCTTTTTTTGAAGACCTCAAGCGATAAACCTTGGGGTCTGGGGCAAAGCCCCATGATTAATGTTTGAGCATCATATTTTTTCTCCAAGGATGATTTTTAGGTGGAATATATTTATGATGTTCTTTTTTTGTTGGTAGAACTTCACTTTCTTTTTTCATGATAGAATCGCGATTTTCTAATTCAGCTAATTGATAATAATGATTTTCTATTTCGCCCCAATAATCACCATCATAATTAATTATTAAGGTACATTTAGTACCTTTTGAAAAACAAGTAACTTCACCAGTTCTAGAATTAATAGGTATATAATATTTATTTTTATAACTTATTGAAGAAGCATTATCTATTATTTTGTTATTTCTTTCAGAAATTATTAATTTAAGTTCTTCTTCAGTATAATTGTTTTCTTTCATCATAGAAGTTTTTTCATCAATAGCATAAGAGAATTTTTTATTCATATAAGGTATAAAAACATTATTTAGATAGTCATTAGCCTCATCAATTGTAGTTATCTCCTCATATCTTAGTTCAGCAATTAATCTATTTTTAAACGTTGCATTTTCTCTTTCTATATTGGCTTTAGCTGTAGCAATACTTGTTGTTTCTAAAACAATATTTAATCTTTCACATACTTTACCGAACTGTGTTAAAAAATGCTTTTTTTCCTTATTTTTAGCATTATTAGCAGAGAATGAACTTCTATTATCTGCCTTTATTTTTGCAGGTATTCCATAATTAATTATAATATGAAAAAGTAATACGTAATAGCCTCTTGTTATTTCTTCATACTCAAACCAACCAAATAGAACTTTTTTAGTCGCTTTATCTACTGCCAAATGTAAGTAAGAAGCAATACCTCCAAACCATAATTTTTGGCAAGCATCCATTTGTATTTCTTGCCCAAATACATATAAATTATTGGATCTTCTTATATGAGCCTTTTCAACTTCAATTATTCTTGATTTAAACAATTCTATTTTTTCTTCCTGAACATAATCTTTATTTTTTATTGTTTCCTTCATTTTCTCATTATAATTTTTGACTGTCTTCTTATGAGCCAGTGGAGATATAATATCATCATTAGTAAACCGTTTAAGCATAACATCATACGATATATTATATTTGCCAAATACTTGCCTTTCATAAAATTGTTCAAAATTAAAATCATAAAATTTAGTTAGATATAATTCTTCTAATTTCTTAATTAAATTTTCATCTTTTTTGTTAGAATTTATTTTACCTCGATTTCCATGAATAAATCCTTTTTCGCCATTTAAATTATATGATTTAATTAGCCTATAAATTTGTTGCCTTGATAATTTTGATTCAACCATCGCTTCCTTTCTGGTTATTTCACCATTGATTACTTTTTTTATTGTTTCATATTTTTTTCTTTCTGCATCATTTAACATTTTAAAACCTCCTTGTCATTTATGACAAGGAGATATTTTAACAAAAATGTAACATTTTTACTAATTATTAATCATAAAATTTTTCATAAATATTAATAATGACACATGTAACATTTTCGCTAATTATTCATTTTTATTTATGTAACATTTTCAAAAATTTTTCACA
>CANQAT010000056.1 GCA_947588925.1 uncultured Bacilli bacterium
TTAAATTAAAGAATAACTAATATAATTATTCCCTTATTTTTTATGTTTATTCATCTATTTAAAGTATACTATCAGTTGCTTTTTATGTCAATAAAAAAGGAAAATCTTTTTAACTTTCCTTTAGTTTTTCAATTTCTTCTTGACTTAAACCAGTTGCTTTTGAAATAATGTTTATATCGATATTTTCTTTTAGTAGATTTTTTGCTGTTTTTTCAATTCCTTGAGAAATACCATTTTTTGTCGCCTCTTCTAGTTGTTCTTGTTTTACTTCCTCTTCTACAAATTTATAGTGGTATAAACCTATTATATTTTCATCATCATTATACTCATCTATTCTTTTTCCTATATCTTCCATTATCTCATCCCCATTACACAACTTTTTTACTTCTTCTTTGCTTTCTGCTCCAAATAGTCCTAAAAATTTTGTCTTACTATCCAGCTCGTCTACATCTTTATTATAACATGCTTCTTTGAAATATGGAATATCTATTCTTATTATTTCTATCATATCTGTTAGTCTTTTATGTGTCTCTTCTTCGTATAATGCATATCTTTCTATTGCCTTTTCATGTTTTCCACTATAATCTAAGTTTATTTGTATATGTCTATTTATCTTTCCTAATATCTTTTTAGGGGCTAGATCCATACTCATATTCCTACATAAGTAATATACATTTCTTTCTATTAAAGTTTGAGTTACATCTGTATTTACTTCTACATTTATTTTTGCTCCATCTTCTAATTCAACTACTAAATCTACTCTTACATCTCTATCTTTGTAGGGTCTACCTACTAGTTCATTGTTAAGTATCTTAACATTCTTTGGAACTATACCTAAAACTTCTTTTAAAAGTTTTTTTATAGGTATTAGATCCTCCTCATTTGCAA
The DNA here is from genome assembly GCA_947588925.1 of uncultured Bacilli bacterium. Lineage (GTDB taxonomy): Bacteria > Bacillota_I > Bacilli_A > RF39 > UBA660 > UMGS1613. The sequence goes on from CANQAT010000056.1 coordinate 889, forward strand.
AGACCTTCTTAAACATTAAGTCAAACTTCAAAGGTATAAACGTTTTTGTTTCTTCTTCTACCATATATATACTCCTTTCTAAATTTCTTTTTATTCTTTCACTACCAAACTACTCATCCTAAACTAAAAATGATATATATCACCTCCTATATATATCATTCTACAAAACTTTCGAATTTCCTTTTTTTTTACGCAAAAAGTTTAAAAAAAATGAAAATTTCACAAAAAATACACAAAATTTTCACAAATCTTTCACATTTCTAACAAGTTTATGCATAATTTTAAATCTAATTTTATACATAGGTTATTACTTTATGATTTTCCCATTTAAGAATTTATCTCTCATTTCATTTAAAAAGCTGACAAATTTCTTGTCAGCTCTCAGCTCAAATATATAATATTTATTTTACATTTGTTATATTTTTTAGAAATGTTTTACTTTTTAAATAAAGTCCTGTATATCTATCGTAATAATCATCTATAAAATTATTTACTTCATATACTACATCTTTATTTATATCAAGTTTTGATATTTTATCTATATCTACTAAAGTATACATTCTAACTAATTTTATAGCTTTATCGCTTACAATAGGTTCATTAGTATGACACTTACTACATAAGTACCCTCCATGTGAACTTGAAAGCGTTACCACGCTTTTAGAACCGCATATGCTACAGCCATCAAGATTAGGCATTACACCTAAATATCCTAAATATTTAAGTTCTATTATATTAGTTATAACAAGCGGATTGAAATTATCATTTATTTTAGTTAAAGCGCTTATCAAAAGATTATATAAGTTTTCATCACTATTTTGTTTATATACTTGATAAGTTAAATCTATTAAAAAGCTAGCATAACTAATCTTTTCTATATCCTTTTTTATATTAGAGAAATTATTAATAACACTCGCTTCACTTAGTATAGATAATTTATCTTTTTTATAGTATATAGTAAACGTTGCAAAAGTCAACCTATCGCTAACACTTCTTAAATTACTCTTAATATTTTTACAACCTTTAGCAATCACGCCAATAAGTCCATATTCCTTAGTTAGAACATCTAATATTTTACTTGAGTCTTTATAATCAGTTGCCTTTATTACAATACCTTCTACATCAATAATCATATTAATCAACTTCTTCAAAACGATATTTTTGTTTTATATCAGGATATTTTTCTTTATCTGTTAATGAATTAAACATATCATAGTCTCTAACCCATACTTTACTTGTATCCTTATAAACTACTTTTTTAGATAGATCCTCAGAATCATAAGCAATTGCGATAACCTCATAAATATTTCCTTTAAAATGTCTATATCTTTTGCCTACTTCAATTATTCTTTCCACCTTTTTTTACTTCTTCCTTATATCTCATATAATATTCTATTTTGCCAGTATTTTTAAATAAACCCCATAATATTTCTTTCATATTATCACCTATTTAATATTGTTTAAATATTAAATTTTTTATACATTAATCTTCAAAATCAGTAAAACCAAATTCTGATAAATATTTTTCTTTTTCTCTCCATTTTTTTACTGTTTTAACAAATAACTCTAAATAGACATTTCTACCTAGCAATTCTTCTAAGTCTTTACGAGAGGCAATACCAATTTTTTTAATCATCTCTCCTTGTTTACCTATTATAATTTTCTTTAGAGAGTCTCTATCTACTATTATGGATATTCTTATATTATAACTAGTCTTTCCTACTTCTACACTATCAGTCACACAAGTAATTGAATGAGGTACTTCTTCATCAGTAAAATTGAATACTTTTTCTCTTACTATTTCTGACATTAAAAAGTCAATTGATTTATTAGTAATACTATCATCATTGTAGTATTTTATGTTATCTGGCAAGTATTTTTTTAATGTATCTATTAAATCTTCTATATTACTTTTTGTAAGAGCAGAAATAGGTATAATCTCATCAAAATCATACAAATCTTTATAATCATTAATTCTGTTTAATATCTCTTCATGTGTTATTTTATCTATCTTATTTATAACAAGTATTACTGGTTTATTTACATTTTTAAGCTTGTCAAGTATGTATATATCGCCTTTTCCTAAGCCTTCAAATGCGTCTACTAAAAAAAGTATTATATCTGTATCATTTATACTATAGTAAGCCTCTTTATTTAAAGTCTTACCAAGCTTATTTTGAGGTTTATGTATTCCCGGCGTGTCCACAAATACAATTTGTACTTTATCACCATTATATATACCCTGTATAATATTACGAGTAGTTTGCGGTTTATTAGACGTTATCGCAACTTTTCTTCCTACTATACTATTTATAAGTGTACTTTTTCCTACATTTGGTCTACCTATTATCCCTACAAAACCACTTTTCATATTATCACCTCTTTAAATCATCATCGCTAAATGGATACGGACATAATTCGCTAACTGTATGAACTACGGTATCGCCTTTCCTATTCATAGCAATTATTTTTACATCTTTACTAAATAATTCACTCATGACCATTCTACAGTTAAAACATGGCATACCGATCTTATCACTATCACACATCACGTATAACTCTTTAAAATCATATCTTTTATATCCAGTACTTATTGCAGAAAGTATTGCACTCCTTTCAGCGCATATAGTTGCGCCATAGGAAGCATTTTCAACATTAACTCCATTAAATTCTTTTCCATCTTTCATTACTACTATACTAGCAACTCTAAAATTAGAATATGGACTATAACTATTATTTAATAACTTTATTAATTTATCTTTCATATAACTACCCCAAATAATAAAAGTATTTTAGGCAAAAATATTATAACATTTAGTATTATAGCTACTATAAACATTACAAATGTCGCACCACTTGCACAATCTTTAGCTATTTTTATTAATGGATTATATTCCTTTGTTATAGCGTCACAAGTAGCTTCTACTGCAGTATTTATAAGTTCAATAGAAAGTATAAATCCTAATATAACTATTATAAGTATCCATTCAAGTCCATTTATATTATAAACAAAACCCATAATTACTTCTAAAATTGAACCAATTAAATATAAAAATATACTTTTTCCATCACTTGCATAATACTTAATTCCAGCAAGTGAATTTTTTATAGTTTTATATATAGATTTAGGAGTTAAATTACGACTTTTTAAATTTTTACCTATTCTATTTTTTGATTCCATACTCATTTAATATCAGCTCCTGCATTCCAAACATCTCTTCTTCATCCTCTTTATTCATATGGTCATATCCAAGCAGATGAAGTAATCCATGAATACTTAAAAATGAAATTTCTCTTAAAAAACTATGCTTGTATTCTATGGCTTGAGATTTAGCTTTATTTAAACAAATATATATATCGCCTAATATTCTATAATCTAATTTAGCAAATGTATCATCATCTTCAAGTGCGAAACTAATTACATCAGTAACGCTATCTTTAGATCTATAATCTCTATTAAGCTCTCTTATCTTTTCTTCAGAAACTATGATTACATTAAATATAGCATTATTAATATTTAATTTTGTTAAAGCAAAGTTAAGTAATTTCTCTACTTCTTCTAACTCATAAATCTCTTCATGTGTCTCATTTATAATACTAAAATTATTCATAGCACCACCTGATATAATTATATTATAAATAGACATTTTTTTCAACAAAAATTAAAGAAAAAAAGAATCAAACGATTCTTATAAAGCAGTCCCACAATTTGTGCAAAATTTAGCACTTTCATCTACCTTATTTCCACAATTAGGGCAAAACTTTTCTTTATTTTCTTCTGGTTTTTTAGTTCCACATTGAGTACAGAAATTACCTGTTATTATATTACCACAGTTAGGGCATTTAACTCCTTCTTCTTTAGGGGCTTCAGTTTTAATACCGCCACCTGCAACATTCATAGTATCCATTCCTGTTTTCATTTGAGAGTCTTGAGACATATTAGCACCAAACATAGCGCCACCTTGATTAAGCATTCCAACTCCCATAAATCCAGTCATGGCTCCATTTTCATTTCCAGCAGCAGTCTTTATAGCTTCACTTGCAGCAGCATTAGCACGCGCACCTTGCATTGCAGGATTCATAGCGTATAATCTATCTCCTTGAGCAGACTTAATCATCTCTGCAGATTCTTCTGTTGGAGTAGCTGAAGCGATTGATACACGCTCTACATTTATACCCTGACTTCCCCAAGTATCCTTTAAACATTCTCTTACAGCAGTGCTAATTTCATTTACTGCTCCGGGCAACATATCATATGAAATTCTTTCACTTGCAACCTTGGCAAGAGCTGGCTGTAATGCTTGCATAAAATCTGCTAAGAATGTATCTTTAAAATTATCGTCTATTACATAATCACTTTCTATATTACCACCATAAGTGTGGTAGAACGCAAGTGGATCAGTTATTTGCATTACGTATTCACCGTAGCAACGTATATCTACAGTCATACCAAATTCACTATCTCTAAAAGGTATTGGAGTTGTAGTTCCAAATTTATTTCCTTTTATTAAACGTGTATTTACAAAATATACCCTCTCTTCGTGACTTGGTATTCCACCTGTTGTAAATCTTTCACCAAATTTTTTAAATGTATCGATTAATCCTTTACCAAATCCACCATAAAACATTGATGGCTCAGTACCTTTATCAAATGTATATCTTCCAGCCTCAGCAGTAAAATCTACTATTTTACCATCGGATACAACTATTAAGAATTGATCTTCACCAACAACTATTTTACTTCCATTTGTAATAATATTATCTGTTCCTTTAGTATTAGAACCGCCTTCTTTAGGAGTTCCCTTTCTCATAAGTACATTATCTTCCATACGTGGACAGTAAATGTACTCTAACCACTCATCCGCAAGTGTGTTTCCTGCAGCAGTTATCGCAGCTTTAATTAAACCCATTTTATCATCCTTCCTTGTATTTTTATACTAGTATCATTATATACCATTTTTTGATTAAAATCAATAAACATATTATCAGTCTATTTTAATACCTAAATCGTTTAATTGGTTTTTATCTACACTACTTGGACACTCACACATTAAATCTGTTGCTGAAGCAGTTTTAGGGAAAGCAATTACATCTCGTATATTATCTGTGTTAGTGAGAAGCATAGTAAGTCTATCTAATCCAAGCGCAAATCCCCCATGTGGTGGACATCCATATTTTAAAGCGTCAGTAAAGAAGCCAAACTTCTCTTGTATTTGTTCTTCTGTTAATTCGAGTGCTTTAAACATCTTTTCTTGAACTTCTTGATCGTGTATACGGATAGAGCCTCCACCTGCTTCATACCCATTTATTACAATATCGTATGCTTTGCTATAGCAGTGTTCCTTATCCGTGATGAGTTTATCTACATCACTATCTTTTGGCATTGTGAATGGGTGGTGAGCAGACATATATCTACCTTCTTCTTCACTCCATTCAAAAGATGGAAAATCAACTACCCATAATAGTTTATAAGTATCTTCTATTAAATCTAAATCACGAGCAATTTTACATCTCAAAGCTCCAAGTGATGACTTAACGATATTCCTTTTACCACTTACTATTAAAACTAAATCATTGTTTTCTATATTTAAACTATTTTTAATAGAACTTATCTCTTCTTCTTTTAATACTTTAACAATAGACCCAGTAATTTCTTCATTATATTTAAGATATGCAAGCCCTGTTGCTTTATATGATTTAACAAAATCTGTTAATTTATCTAAATCTTTTCTAGAGTATTTATCTGCTGCGTTTTTAACAACGATTGCGTTTATTATTCCTTTATTATTTATTACATCTTTAAAAATACTAAAATCAGTATTAGAAAATATAACTGTTATATCAGATATTTCCATACCAAATCTTAAATCAGGTTTATCAGAACCGTATTTATCAATAGCCTCGTCGTATTTCATCCTCATTAGTGGAAGTTTAATATCTATATTTTTTACTTTTTTAAATATATAAGATACTAATTCTTCTCCAAGTTTCATAATATCATTTTCATCTACAAATGAACATTCGACGTCTATTTGAGTAAATTCAGGTTGTCTATCTGCTCTTAAATCCTCATCTCTAAAACACTTTGCAATTTGAAAATATCTTTCAAAGCCAGATACCATTAAAAGTTGCTTATAGATTTGTGGGGACTGAGGTAGTGCGTAAAATTTACCTTTGTTAACTCTAGATGGTACTAGATAATCTCTAGCTCCTTCTGGAGTTGATTTACAAAGTATAGGTGTTTCTATTTCAATAAAGTCTAAATTATTTAAAAATTCTCTAGTTGCAAAAGTTATTTTATTTCTAGTTGAAAGATTTTTTTGTAATATATCTCTTCTTAAATCTAAATATCTATATTTTAATCTAGTATCTTCTAAAGCAGTTGTATCATTTGAAATTTGAAATGGTATTTCTTTTGATTTATTTATTATATATAATTCAGAAACTATTACTTCAATATCACCTGTTTCTAACTTATCATTTTTACTTTCTCTTTCAACAATCTTTCCTACTATTTTTATTACGTATTCACTTTTTAACTTTAAGGCTTCATTATAATATTCGTTTTCAGGTCTAACAACTACTTGCATAATACCAGTTCTATTCCTTAAATCAATAAATATTAAACCACCTAAATTTCTTACTTTGCTAACCCATCCTTTTAGTGTTACTACTTCTCCAACATTGTTTAAATTATAAGTTTTTAATTTTTCCATACTTTCCTCCTAACAAAAAAATCCATAAATACAAGGACGATAATGACCGTGGTGCCACCCTGCTTTATAGATTAACTATCTTTTAACCTTTATCGAAGTTACCCGATTATTTTAACGTTTGATGTCTTTCTATATAATTTTTTATTAGTTCACACCAACACTAACTCTCTTTAAAAAAATTTATATATACTCTTTCAAACAAATACACCTATAGTATATCATTATTTTTTTATTAATTCAATACCTTTTCTTTATTATACAAAGCACATTTTTCTTCTAATAGTTTAAAGTTGCAACACCTGTTAATTAAGCTTTTTGGAAGCTTTTTATTAATATATAATTTATATAAATTATATGATTTCTTTTTTAATTGTATGCTGTGCTCATTTAACCATGTTAATTGTTCTATTAATAATTTTTGATACTTTCTATCACTTATGTTATGACACTTTTTATTTAAGTCTATTTCAATAAAATTATTATCTCTTACAGGTATCATATTATTAAAATTAACTGCGCCTAATTTTCCATCATCTATCTTATAAAAATCTAATGTATTTTTCATTTTTATGTGTTTAGGTTTTGGACTAGATAATGGAGCAAAATACAAAATATTTTTAATTTTAAATAATACTCCTACAAAAGGCCTTAATTCTTTATTATCTTTATTATATGATACCCTATTATCAAAGCCTCTTAAATAATCACAATATTCTGTATCTATTTTTACTATTTTTAAGTTAAAATTCATATACTCATCCCCTTATGTAAGCATTATATCATATAAACATACGTTTGTAAATAGAAAATTGTAAAGACTAGAGAAATTATCTCTAGTCTTCTTTTTTAAGTTCCTGTTATGGTCGGAATCACCACTTTTTTAAGTCCCAATTTTCAGTTTGAAATTTCTTTCTCACTTTGGCTGGGTTCACCGCTTTTTTAAGTCCCAATTTTCAGCTTGAAATCTATTTCTCGCCTTGGCTGGGTTCACCGCTTTTTTAAGTCCCAATTTTCAGCTTGAAATCTATTTCTCGCCTTGGCTGGGTTCACCGCTTTTTAATACATAATTTCTTATGTAATTAGATTATATAATATTACATTTTAAATGTCAATACTACTTTTCTTTATTCCTAATTCCTTGTTAATTAAAACTAGACATTCAATGACCTAGGGCTTCAAAAGTTTCCTAGGTACCGCTCGATATAAACTATATCAAACATTATAGATTTTGTCAATACTACTCACAAACATTTTCATCTAAAATATGATTAATTTATGATAATGTCTTAAGTGTTAACTTTTGAAAATGTCTCAAAAGTAATATATAATATGTCACTT
>CANQAT010000057.1 GCA_947588925.1 uncultured Bacilli bacterium
GAAAGTAATACAAAAACGGGTTATTTTTCCCGCTAATGTTAAAAAAATTTTAAGACATTTTCAAAAATTATTGACACCTTATTAATTATATTTTTTAAAATTTGTTTTTTGAATAATTTTTTTATAATTAGGGATAATATGAGTGGTGAGGCTATGTATTACATAAATTATTTTTTTATATTTTCAGTTCTAGGACATTTTATTGAATCTTTTTTCTATGCAAGTAAAGATAGCGGTATTCTTTTAGGATACTGGACACCAATATATGGAATAGGGGTTATTTTAATTTTAATAATCTATAAATTTATTAATAAATTAAAACTTAGTAATATACTTAAAGGATGTGCCTTATTTTTAATTACAATGATTGTTTTATCATCAATAGAAGCAATTGGCGGTTATTTAATTAAGTGGATATTTAATACTGAACTTTGGAATTATACAAACCACCAATTTAATATAGGAAGATACACGTCATTAGAAATGTCTTTAATATGGGGCTTTTCTTCAATACTACTCATATATTTCATTAAACCACTAATAGATAAGATTATCAAATATATTCCAAAATGGTTAACTTATTTATTAATTATTATTTTTATTATAGATTTAATAGCCACGCTAACTATTAAGGGTATATAGTTTCGCATTTTTCTATTTCCATACTAAAGTCCCAAATAAGTTTATCTTTATAATATATCTCTTTTGGGGTTTTATTAAACATTACACTTGTAGTACCTATGTTATCCTTTTTAATTAATTTAGGATTAATATAGTATTTTCTTTCTCTATATACACTAGTTATTGTTGCAGTTTCTTTTTCGTAATCTTCTTCTAAATCATAATCCACATACAAATAATAATCATTATAAACAGGTTCTATCATTATAGAATCATTATATTTACAAATATTGAATGTTACTTTTTCTTCGTCTAATTCTACATGCTTATAGTCATATTCAGTTTTAATTACAAACGATAGTATTAATAAAATAAATAAAGCAATTATAGATAGTATAGTTATTAAAACTATTTTTACAGTTTTAACTGCATTCCTTTTTAAAGTAGTTAAATTAATTTCTATTATATTTTCTTCTAACTTTTTTTGATACTCTTCTTTAGTTAATCTTTTACCACTCAAAAGTTCATTAATAGATATATCAAGTATATCACAAAGTGGTTTTATTAGTGATAAATCTGGCATACATCTGCCGTTTTCCCATTTGCTAATAGCTTTATCAGTAACGCCTAATTTATCTGCAAGTTCCATTTGAGTTAAGCCTTTTTCACGTCTTAATTCAAATATAAATTTTCCAATACTTTCTTGATCCATAATCCACCTCATATTAACTATAACACATATATTTAATATTTAGGTATACTAAAAGTAGAAAAAGAAAAAAACAACTAATCATCGTTTTTTCCAAATAATTGTAAGAGTCTTAAGAATATATTGATAAAGTCTAAGTATAGTTGCAATGCGCCATATATAGCTGCGCTATCTTCTTCCTCTATTCCGTAAAGGTTTCTTTTTATAACGTGTATATCATATGCGATATATACTATAAATACTAATAGAGAAATTATAGTTAGACCTAAATCAAAAACCTCACTACCTACAAAAATATTTATTATAGAACATATTATAATTCCAAGTAGAGCCATAAATAGATAAATACCAATTTTAGTTAAATCTAACTTAGTAAAGTATCCTATTAAAGCAAATATTAAGAATAATATCGATGTTATTCCAAATACATAGACTATTGAAGTTACTTTATATACTACAAATATTGAAGAAAATGTAAGTCCAGTTAGGAATGAATATAAGCAGAAGAATATCTTAGCAGTCATTGGCTTCATTTTTCTAATTCTTAAACTTAACACTATTACTACAACTAACTCAAGTATTGCTAAGTATATATAGTATTTAGAAAACACATTATATAACATATTTTCATTTATAGATACATAATACCCTACTCCAAATGTAATCGCAAGTCCTATAAACATCCAAAGAAATACTTTGGAAAATATTTTATTATCTTGTAACATTTTATCACCACACTCATTATACTACTTTTTAACTATTTAGTAAAGGATAATATTTTGTCAGTAATATATGTATAGCCACTTTCAGTTGGATACATACCTGTTAAGATATAGTTATTTAATTTACTTATATCTACATAATTTATATTATTTTTATTACAAATAGTTTCTAACTTCTTATTGGCATAATTAATTATATCCTCATTCTCAATAACATTGTAAAAGCTTAAAAAGTATATTTTGTCTTTATTGTATTTCCTTATTAATATCAGTAACTCTTCTATATCACTTAATAGTTCATCCACATAATTATAATCGATATTTTTTTTATATATTAAATCATTCATACCAATAGATATAGTTATTAAATTTGCTTTAATCAGTAAGTTTTGTAAGTTATAATCTTTATTATTATATACAATTTCTTTATTATCATTTATATCATTCATTAAGTCCATTACTCTATAATCATCTATACTTGAGTAATTTACATAGTTTTTTAGATTTTTTTGATAGTAAGTCTTTATATTTTCACTATAATTATTATTTACTTTATCTAAATTATTTATACCATATGATAGATAATCTCCAATAGATAAGTAATAAGTCTCTTCACTTATATTAAATGAATATATTAAAAATATTATAAGAAATACTAATATAGTAAGTATTATTTTTTTCATATTACCTCACAAAAAAAGTAGCATAGCTACTTAATTATATTGATTTTAAAAGCGTTTAGAACAACGTATCTATCTTTTTAATGTATCACTGTCTTTATCATTTAATATATCCTCAAACATTTCCCTAACATTATGATATTCTTTTCTTTTGCCACTTTCAAGTTCAGAGATTATTTTATCCCCTTCTTTTAATGCCTCAAGTAATTCTTTTCTAGGGCGTGGGTTAGATACAGAAAAAGGTAGTCCATCTCTTTTTATTATTTGTTTTATAAACATATTTATAGCAGTACTCATATTAAGTCCTAAATCTTTAAGTATATTAGTAGCCTGCTCTTTATCTTTAGCGTCTACTTGTACATTAATAGAGCTTGTTATTGTTTTCATACTATACCTCTTTAACAACACAATACTAACAACTTTTTTATATTTCTTCTATTGTTATTTTAGCACCCACATCAGTTAATTTTTCTATTATATTCTCATATCCCCTTAAAACATGGTCAACATCTTTAATAGTGGTTTTACCCTTAGCAATTAAAGCTGCAAGTATTAAACATGCGCCTGCTCTAAGATCTGTTGCAGTTACTTTTGCGCCTTTAAGAGCAGTTGGCCCTTTAACTTTAATCTTTTTACCAGTTATCTTAATATTAGCCCCCATTTTATTTAGATATGGAACATTTTGAAATCTATTTTCGTATATGGTTTCTTCTAAAACTGATGTTCCTCTACATTGTGTGAGAAGCGTTGTTATTGGCTGCTGTAAATCTGTAGGAAATCCCGGATATCCTAGTGTTTTTAAATTGACTGGTTTAGGTTTTTCCACACGATTTACAACAATATAATTAGACCCAATTTCCATTTTAACACCCATTTCACTTAATTTGAGTGTTAATGACTCTACATGTTCTGGAATAATGTTTTCTATTCTTAAATTATCTCCAAGTAAAGCACCCGCTATTATATAAGTACCTGTTTCTATTCTATCTGGAATTACTTCTGCAAAACAGCCTTTTAAACTATCTACGCCTTTTATTCTAATCTCACTTGTTCCCGCACCCGTTATTTTAGCTCCCATATTATTTAAGAAAGTAGCTACATTTACTATTTCTGGTTCTTTGGCAGCATTTTCAATTATAGTTAAGCCTTTTGCTTTGACTGCTACAAGCATTGTATTTATGGTTGCGCCTACACTTGGCATGTCTAAATATACATGACCACCTTTTAATTCTTCTGCGCTTATTGTAAATTTATTGTCTTTTTCAACGACTTTAGCGCCGAGTGCTTCAAAACCTTTTAAGGTTTGATCTATTGGGCGAGCACCTATTTTACAACCACCGGGGAAATACATTTCTACATATTTATATTTACCAAGTAAAGCGGACATAAAATAATACGAAGCTCTAAGCTTACTAGAAATATCTTTTGGAATTTCTTTATTTTTTATGTTTGTTGGATCTATAGTGATCATTCCATCTTTAAGAGTTACTTTAGCTCCTAAATATTTTAGTATTTCATCTAAAGCATATATATCTGAAATGTTTGGGATATTATCTATTTTTACTACGTCATCTGATAATATTGAAGCAGGTATGAGCGCAACCGCACTATTTTTAGCCCCACTTATTGTTATCTTTCCAGAAAGAATTCTCCCACCATCTATTTTAACTTGTTTCATAATACCTCCAAGACTACTATATTTTATGATTACTACCCAAATAGGTGTATAAGTAGCCTATATCAATTATAACACAAATTAATTTAAGTATCTACAGTTTATTAAAATCTAAAAACTTAGCATACTCATATGAAATAAATTCCCCGGTTTTAGTAGCTTCCCATCCCTTGAATTTATGAGACCAATCGCTTAACTCTTTTGCAGTATGACCCTCTAGTATATTCTTCGTTTCTTTTAAAGTAGATAATTCAGTTTTGCTAAACAAATTTTTATCTGATTTATAAACGCTGCGGAACTTTGTCTTATCTTCATCAATTTCTAATTCTATATAACTGTTTTTAAGCATTAAATTATAAAAGTCATTTCTATTATGAATAACTGGTCCGAAATCCATATGTACATATTTTAAATCAGTAATAGGTATTTTAAATTTTTTGGCATGATTAAAATCTACAGCAAACATGTTTTTCATTAGAGCTGTCTCATAAATAGGATTGTTTTCAAGAATATATAATACTGCATTTATAGCTTTATATTCTTCGTAAAATGGAAGTTTTTTTAATATATTGTAATATTCTTGTTCTTTAAAATCTTTTTTCTTCTTTTCTAAAAGCTTTATTATTAAAAAAGGATCTTTTTGTAGTGAAATATAAGTTTCTAAATATTCACCTTGTGGTATAGATTCACCGGTTTCATACCTAACTATACTTTTTTTAGACCATCCAAGTATTTTAGCCATTGTTTCTTGACTTATATTTAGCCTATTCCTTATTTCTTTTATTTTTTTAAATGATAAGTCAAAAAGATTTAAGTATGCGTTATAAATTTTATTCATCTCATTATCTAAAACTTCATCCGGCAATAATTCAAGGTCACAGTTTGGACAATATACTATTGTCTCTTCTACTTCAAAGCTTTTACCTCTAAACTCATATACATTTTTTTCTTTCTTTTGTTTAGCCTCTACATAAGTATTACAATTATAACAATAAATTTTTTTCATAAAGACCTCCTTATTTGCAATATGAAACGACAAACAAACTAAATTAACATCATTAATTGTAAGTTTAATATAAACTTGTTTTTTATTTATTAATTTTATAAACTCAAACATTTCTGAATTAAAATCCCTTTTGTTATCGTAATCTTTGCTAATTTTAAAACATTCGTCAGGCTTTAGTTCAAGTATATATTTCCATATTTCTTTAGAATTAATAATACCAATATCTAGTAATGCCTGTTTGGTAGTTACTGTTTTACCATTTGATTTAATAAATCTATAACTGATAAACTCTCTATTTCCCTTTTTTATTTCTTTTTTGGCAATATTCAAAAAATTATCCACTATACTATAATCAATTGTTGAATTCAAGAGTTTATCACCACCTAGCTACATTATACATCACTTTCATGTTGGTGTCAACTGTCACCAATTAAATACAGTAAAATATTCCAAGTAGTATTAAACTTATACCTCCTAATATTGTCGCAACCCTTCCTATTAATTCATTTAATTTATTTCCAAGTATTAAACCTATATATGTAAATGTTAAACTAGTAATAGAAAATACAAAAGAACAAAGCAAAAAGTTATTACTTATACTATTTATTCCTATTCCTACTGAGAAACTATCTATGCTTACTGCAAGTCCAAATAATATCATTTCCCCTATCTTCATCTTTTTAAGATTTTCTTCTTTTTTAAACGTTTCTATAATCATGTTTATACCTATAAATAAGAATATTATTAAAGTTATAATATCTTCACTAACAGGAAGTATCTTTATTATAAAACTACCAACAAGCATACCAATTATAGGCATAAAGAAGTGATACACACCTACTATAAAAGATAATAGCTTTATTTCTTTTTTAGTGAGCGATACTGTACCGTATGCTAAAGAAAGTGAAAATGCGTCCATACTTAAACTTACAGCAATAAAAAATATGAGTATTATATTCATTGGATCACCAATAAAATAATACTCATAAATTTTAAAAATATTTATCTATTATAGTTTTTACCATAGTAGTATATTCAACATCAGTTGCCTCTTCTGCTTCAATCATGCAAAGGGGTGGAAATAGTACGCACCACCAGTTGTCACCTAAACCTTCTCCAAGAGTTACTACTAAAGATTCATAATATCCCTCGTCATATACAATACCCTTAAATTCCTTTTTAGGAAAGTAATTTAATCCAAAATTAACATTAAATGGAAGTTTATAGTTTTCACTCTGTAAAGTAATGTCAATATCATTTTTTACATCATTTAAGTTATCTTTTATTAGAGAGCGTGCTTCCTCTATATTTTTGGTATCCTTAAGTAAAATGTACATATCTTTTTCAACTTTTTCTTTGACTTTTAATTTCATATTTTGATCGTATTCACTATTTGAATTAGCTATTACTCTTATTCTAATAGCTTCATCTGGAATTATATTTCCTTCAGCAAACACATTACCTATTACTATATATGTTAATATTATTCCTATAAATAAAATTATTGCTTTTTTCACTTTATCACCTATTTAATATTGAACAATAATTTTTACTTTTATACAAAAAGAAGATAAATTTATTATCCTCTTAAACATATTCAAATATATCATCTCTTAATCCAACTTTATCATATGTTAATGTCCATTTACCAGTTGTTACTGACACGGATGTTAAACTATTACAATATTGAAACATCCCACCCATTTTTGTTACTAAAGATGTATCAAAACTGGTTAAATCCAAGTATTCTAAACTACTACAGTTGCCAAACATTAATTCCATATTTGTTACTTGGGATGTATCAAACTTCTCTAATCCTTTTATTTCTCTTAAATTACCACACCCTAAAAACATTCTAGACATATCTGTTACACTAGATATATCCCATTCACTTAAATCTAAAGTTTCTAAACTGCCACAGCCTTCAAACACGCGATACATAATTGTTACATTACTAGTATTTAAAATCCCTAGCCCTTTTATCTCTTTTAAATTGGTACAACCAATAAACATAGATCCTATACTTGTCACGTTTGACGTATCAAAATGACTTAAATCAAGTGATTTTAAACTACTACATCCACTAAACATGCTTCCCATCTCTGTTACTTTTTCTGTATTAAAACTAATTACATCTATTGAAGTTAAACTACTACAGCCTGCAAACATACTCCCCATTTTTGTTACTAAAGATGTATCGAATTTCTTTCCAAATTTTATTTCTTTTAAGTTCGTACAGTTATAAAACATACCTTGCATGAAATCTACTTTGGATGTATCCCACTTACTTAAGTCTAGGTTTGTTAAACTACTACATCCATTAAATATATTTCCCATATTTGTCACAATCTTTGTATCAAAATTTTCTATTCCTTTTATTTCTGTTAACTTTGAACATCTTTGAAACATACCTAGGTTCCAAGGATCTCCCATAGCTACTACTTTACTAGTATCAAAATGGCTTACATCCAACTCTTCTAAATTATTACAATCAGAAAACATTCCTGCCATACTTGTTACATTTGACGTATTGAATTGATCAAGTCCTTTAATTTTCTTTAAATTCTTACTTTCTCTAAATAATTGACCCATATTAGTTACTTTGCTCGTATCAAAACCATTTAAATCTAGCTCTGTTAAACTGCTACAGAGTTGAAACATGTTTCCCATGCTTATAACTTTACTTGTGTCTATTAAGTTTAGTTCTATCTTTTCTACTCCTCGAAAATTTTGAAACATATAACCAAGACTAGCAGGACAACTCATATACGCATCACTATATACATATATTGTTCCTGTTTTTGAATCATAATATCCTTTTATGCTTCCATCGGTTTTTGATGATAAGTCTGTTGATTGTAACTTAAATAAATCTTCTTTTGTTATTCCCTCAGGTAGTATGCTATCTTGTAAAAATATTATTGTCTTTACTTTCGTATCTATTGTATTCCCAATATCTCCGACTAACGTTTTTATTTTTGTATTAAAAGTATTTCCGTCTACCAGTGTACTTTCATTTAAGTTTTTTAGTATCTCTATATCTTCATCTGTTACTCTTGCATAATAATCATCTATTAGTCCTTTTAGTACTCTTGCTACTTTACTATCTTCTATTAGAAGTAATCCACTTTTTAGTCCTCTACCATCATAGTTTATAAATATCTCTTTATCTCCTAGTACTATTTTCTTTCCATTATCAGTAATAGTATATAATCCATCTTTTACATTATTAAATACTTCTTCATTTATAAGAGACGTATTTACTGCTCTTATATATTCACTTGTACTTATCTTTAATGATTTTATCTTTGCCTCTGTTATTATATTTAATACTATTGGTACTGCTATTATTGCTATAAATGCAAGTATTAATATTACTGCTAGTAACTCTACTAATGTAAATCCCTCGTTTTTCATATTCTATTCCTCCCATATTAATCTAT
>CANQAT010000058.1 GCA_947588925.1 uncultured Bacilli bacterium
TAATTTGTCTCCTAGTTCTCAAAGAATTTACGCGCTTAAGCGCGTGGCCTGTTACCGGGGGTTTAACATAGTCAAATAATGGTAGAGATGTATTTATTTTGTATTCAAGAGGAAGTGTTGATGTTAATTTTTGATCATACTTAATATTTGTTAGTTTATTTATTTTAATATTTATTTCTTTATAAGAATCACTTCCATATTTTAATTTATAATAATCTTCAATAGTTAAATCTATTTTGTTGGCTTTATAAACAAGTAATTTTAATTTATTATTTAATCCTTTTATAGAAAATCCATAAGGTGAAGATGTAATATATCTAGCGAAAGCTTGATTAACATGTCCTTCCATTGAACAAGGACATTTATATGCAGGATGTTTTTGGTTTTTAATTCCCTCTAAGTTGTTTAATAAATAATTCATATGTTCTTTCATATATTTTTCTTGATTAGGATATAGTTTTATTTGGTTATCAACAAGTGTTTTGAAATCATCAATTCTATCATTTCTTAAATAGTTATCAGCTAAGACTTTTAAATCATTATTTTTTTTAAAGATATAATTTAGATATTTTCCCTTATAATGATATTTATCTAAAACAAATATAGCATTTGGGAAACAGTTGGTATAGTTTTTAATACCAAAAGCCCCATCTCCGGATACAAATATATTTTTAAATTTATCAATATCATATTTTTTGTCAACATAATCAAAAATTACTTCCCAAAGTTGTTCATAAGAAAGTTCTGCTGAAGCAAAGTAGTGAACATTTTTAAGTTTCTTTCTTTTAACAAAAGATTCCTCATACCCTTCATGGACAATTGCGCAAGGACATATTTTATTGCCACCTTTTTGTAAGTTAGCATGGATTTCATCCATTTCAATATATAAAGTATCTGGCTGATTATCAGATTTAGTTATATTTTGTTCAATAGAGCCATCAAGAAGCTTAATTTTTTTAGAAACAGTACTTCTATGTACTTCAATATTTCTTAATGCGTGATGAGCAGCTTGACTCATATTTTCATCCATTGCATATTTAATTAAACACTGTTCAGCTTCATTAGTTAATCTTTGATAAGGTTTAAGATGCAATATCTCTCTAAGCAAAACAAATCTTTCCTTAGAATCTTTAGTATAATAAGATGTAGAATTAACTGTAAGATAGCCTATAGAAGTAATTAAAGTTCTTTTTGTAGTTTCTTTGATATTATAAAAATTTTTTCTATAATTAGAATTTTTAAATTTATCATCAATAAAATTTAATAAATTTTCATATAATTTTAATGTAAAGTTATCCCCGACATCTTTAATTTTGCTTTCCAAATTAAGAGGAGATAAAGAAGTTTTAAAAATTTCGTTAAAACTATTAGTAAAATCGTTAATTAATGATATAATATTCATATAGCTAGTACCTGCTTTCTATTGTATGTTACAATTCAATTATAAAGCAATTTTTAGGTATTAGCTACTTTTATTTTGTTTAAAAGGGATTTTTTTTAAATCTCCCGGCTTTGGAAACGCAATCTTTGGTATTATTTTATTTGACTTTTTATAGTATAAGTGATAACATATAAAACGTGTTGTTTGGAGGTATAATTATGTTAAATAATGTTTCTATAAGTGATTATATTAACCAAAATTTTTGTAATTTAAATAATTATAATGACGCTTTAAAATATTTTGAAGATTTAAAGAAATTTTTTTTCAATAATGAAATAACATATGATTTTGATTTGCTAGCGGATTTAATAAATGACAATTCTATTTTTAATGATATGATTAAACTTATATACGAACACTATAATAAAGATATTATACTTAAAAATTTAGATAGAATTTTTAATAATAGTTTATTAACATCAGCTATAGAGACATACTGTGTCATAAATAATATTGAGATTGAAAAACAAGAAGATTATGATGTTGATTATGATTCAGTACCAGATTCATATATGAGTGATGATATAAATCTTTATTTCAATGAAATAAAAAGAATTCCATTACTTTCTTTAGAACAAGAAAAGGAAGTCGCGCTACAAGTTATGAATGGGTCACAAGAAGCAAGAAAAACTTTAATAGAAAGTAATTTAAAATTAGTTGTAAGTATTGCAAGAAGATATTTAGGCAGTGGAGTTTCGCTACTTGATTTAATACAAGAAGGAAATATTGGCCTTATGAAAGCAGTTGAAAGATTTGATGTAACTAAGGGATATAAATTCTCCACGTATGCGATTTGGTGGATTAGGCAAACTATAAAGCGTTCTTTTCACGGGAATATAAATGCAATAAATATACCTGTGCATACACTTGAATCAATGAATAAACTTCATAGTATTCAAAGAAAGCTTACTATAGAGTTAGGTCATGAACCAACAAATGAAGATCTTGCTCGGGAAATGAATATAAGCGTTGACAGAGTCCGTGAGTTATTCATATTAGGACAGGGTACTGTTAGTTTGGAAACTCCAGTAGGTGAGGATGATTCACAATTAAGTGATTTTATTCCTAATGAAGATAGTTCAATCGATGATATTGTTTTTTATAAGGATTTGCCTAGCGCTATTCAAAAAGTTTTTAAGATGTGTAACTTATCGAAAAAAGAAGTTAAAATTTTAACATATAGATTTGGACTTCAAGGTGAGGAGCAAAAAACACTAGAAGAAATTGGTCAAATGTTTGGTGTAACAAGGGAGCGCATAAGACAAATCGAGACAAAAGCTTTAAGAAAAATTAGAAATTCTAGGTATAAAGAAAAAATTAAATCTTATATATAAAATACCAAAAAATTTGGTATTTTTTTACGTTTATATTTTAATTAAATTTTTTCATAATATAAATGGTAGTCTAAAAGGAGTTGTTTTTATGTTTTTTAAAAAATTAAAAGACAAAACTCTATTTTTTCTTCTGACACTCTTTATTATTCCACAATCTCTTTTAGCTTATTCAGATAAAATAATTGCTAGTGGTGAGACTGTTGGTATAAAACTTAATACTGATGGAATACTAATAGTAGGCTCATATGAAATTAAAGGTCATAATTCACTTATAGAAGCAGGACTTAAAACTGGTGATATAATAAACCAAATAAATAGTAAAGAGGTCTATACAGTTGAAGAAATGGCTAATATAATAAGCACATGTAACTGTGAAAGCATTAAAGTTTCATACATGAGGGATGATAAGTTAAAAAATACTACACTAAATTTATATGATGATAATGGCGTATTAAAAACTGGACTTTACGTTAAAGATTCTATATCAGGTGTTGGTACTCTTACATTCATAGATCCTGAAACGAAGTTATTTGGAGTACTAGGTCATGAGATAACTGATGTAAATACTGGCGATATTATAGATATAAAAGATGGAACAATATTTGGTTCTAAAATAACTGGTATAGTTAGAAGTGATAAAGGTAAACCTGGTGAAAAGAATGCAATACTTTATAGTGATAAAGTAACTGGTGAAGTATTTGAAAATACTAATAAAGGTGTTTTTGGAAAATATACAAGTGAAATAAGTAATTTTAAGTTATATGATGTTGCTAAAGCAAGTGATATTAAACTAGGAGAGGCAAAAATTCTTACTGTACTTAATGGTACAGATGTAGAAGAGTTTTCAATTAAAATTACATCAGTAAATGAAACAAAGGATAAACTTAAAAACATACAATTTGAAATAACAGATGAAAAATTACTTGAGAAAACTAATGGAATAGTTCAAGGAATGAGTGGAAGTCCAATAATACAAAATAACTTTATCGTCGGTGCGGTTACGCATGTAGTTGTAGAAGATCCACACAGAGGTTATGGAATATTAATTACTAATATGTTAGAAGAAGCAGAAAACTAGTTTGTCTAGTTTTTTTGACTTTTAATTAACTTTATGTTAAAATACATACTTGTTAGGGGGATTTTATGACAAAAGAAGATCAAACAGTTTTAGGAAATATTTTAAGAATATTAAGATTTATTAATGATTTATCAATTAAAGATGTATGTGAAAAATTAAAACTTAAACAATCATACGTGTGCAGCATTGAAAAGGGTAGAGAACCATTTTCAATGGCTAAATTGCAGGATTTTGCAAGTTTATATAATATTCCTAGTGACAATATTATTTATATATCCCAAGTTACTAAAAAATTAAATTTAACACGTATGCAACAAATAAAATTAATTTTAGAATATTACTTATTTGTTGAAAACGAAAAAGAAAAAAATGTTCAAAATACTATTTAACTAGAAGTAATTCTAGTTTTATTTTCTAATTAATGTTATAATCTTTATGTGATATTTATGAGATTTAAAAGGATTTATGTAGAAATAACTAATGCCTGTAACTTATCATGTGATTTTTGTATTAAAAACTCAAGAAAAGTAAAATATATAAGCATTTCTGAATTTAAAAAATTATTAAGTAAAGTTAAACCATATACTAATTATTTATATTTTCATGTACTTGGAGAACCATTACTTCATCCAAAGATAAATGAATTAATTGATATTGCAAGTCGTGATTTTAATATCAATATTACAACAAACGGATATTTAATAGATAAAATTAAGGATAATAAGAATATAAGACAGTTAAATATTTCACTTCATAGTTTCAATTTAAAATATAAAATGAGTTTAAATGATTACTTAAATAATATATTTGACAGCATAGATACATTAATCAAAAACAATACTTATATTTCTTTAAGATTATGGGTAAAAAATAAATATAGTAGTGAAATAATAGATTATATAAATAATAGATATAAAACTTGTATACCTTATAATCTTGAAAATTTTAAAATAAACGATTACTTATTTATAAATAACTTTCATGAGTTTATATGGCCTGATTTAAGTAATTCAACCTTTGATTCAAATGGGACTTGTTATGGATTAATAGATCATATAGGAATACTTGTAGATGGTACTGTAGTTCCTTGTTGTCTTGATAGTATGGGAGTTATAAATTTAGGGAATATATATAATACAAATTTAGATGAAATATTAAATAGTAAAAGAGTAATTGATATGATTGATAATTTCAAGAATAACAAAAAATGTGAAGAAATGTGCAAACACTGTAAATTTATAGAAAAAAATTAAGTAATGTGCTATACTTATAATAGGTGGAAGAATGAAAGAGGAGTTTTTAAGTAAATTAAATAATAATGAGTATATACCATTAACTCTTTTTAATAGTATTAAAATAAGTTATAATGAACTAATTCCTAAAGAATTTGATATTGAAAGGTATAATAATAGGGTACTTGAGAAGGAATATATACGTTATAAAGATTATTTTGATTCTATGTATAATGGTGTAGATCCTAATATTAAACTTGATAAGGATCAAATTAAAGCAATTTTAGCTGATGAAGATTACTCATTAATAATAGCAGGTGCTGGAACAGGTAAAACAACTACAATGGCGTCTAAAGTAAAATATTTAGTAGATATTAAAAAAGTCGCTCCTTCTAAAATACTTGTAATGAGTTATACTAAAAAAGCAACAGAGGAATTAGAAAAAAGAATCACACTTGATTTTGGTATTCCTGCTAGAGTAACTACATTTCACTCTCTTGGTATGATGTATATAAGAGAGATATTTAAAAATAATAAATGTAATGTAGTTGACGATAATAAAAGAGATGAAATATTTTTAAAGTATTTTAAAGAAAACATATTTCCATATAAAGAAAAAGTAAAAGAAATTATAGAGTGTTTTAACACTGAAGATTCAACTGAAAATGTTATAGGGAAACATTTTACCCAAAATTATGAATATTTTAGTACATATGATAGATATTTTAACTATTATAAAAAGTGCAAACTAAAGGAAGTAAAAGACTTACGTAAAGAGATATATGATAGAATAAATAATAGATTAAATAATGAAATACCTATATCAATCAAAAATGAGTTTATGAAATCTAAAGGGGAAGCCCTTATTGCGAATTTCTTATTTTGTAATAATATAGAGTACTCATACGAACACGTATATAGAGAATTAATGAATGATAATAGAGTATATAAACCAGATTTTACTCTAGAACTTGCTGGAGATAAAGTATATATAGAGTATTTTGGATTATCTAATTACAATAAATCAACACTCAATAGATATGATAAGATAAGAAAAATGAAGGAAGATTATCATAGGGAACACCATACAAAATTCATAGCTTTAGATTACGATAAAAATGAAAGTATATTAAAAAAATTAAAAACTGAATTATTAAAAATGGGATTTACTTTAAAGCCAAAAAGCAATGAAGAAATATTTTATGCTTTACTTGGTAGTAATCAATTAACTCCTATAAATAAATTTAAAGATCTGGTATATGACTGTATAGATACAATAAAATCTTATCCAAACAGGTCAGAATATAAAAATATAGTTAATTCGTATATAAATACATTAAAAGAAGATAAAGAAAGTAAAAATATTCAATTTAAATACATTAATGATTTTTATAAATACTATCAAAATAGTATATTTGGTACAAATGAATACGGCTTTGATTTCAGTGATATGATTTATTACGCTAATAAATATATAAATACAGTAAATTCAAACGGTACTTTGAATTTTAAATATATAATAATAGACGAATATCAAGATATCTCACAGGATAGATATGAGCTTACAAAAAGTATTTCAAATATTAATGGAGCTAAAGTTGTTGCAGTAGGGGATGACTGGCAATCAATATTTGCTTTTGCAGGTTCAAAAATACAATATATCTATAACTTTCAAAAATATTTTAATGGAGCAAAATTATTTAAAATAAATAGAACATATAGAAATAGTCAAGAATTAATAAATTATTCTGGAGAGTTTATTATGAAGAATAATAAACAAATTAAAAAAGATTTAGTATCAAATAAAAGTATCAAAAATCCAATAAAATTTGTACCATTTGACGATGGATTAGAATATCAGGTATTAAAAGAACTAATTTTACAAATACATAAACATAAACCAAATCATAAAATAATGATTTTAGCACGTAAAAATAGATTAATTAACAAATGTTTTATGGATAAAGATTTAAAAAATGGAGTTAATACTAAGATAAAATTTGTAGGATATAAAGATTTGGACATAGATGGTATGACTATGCATAAATCAAAAGGACTAACCAGTGATGAGGTTATTTTAATAGGATTAGATAATACATTCCCTTCTAATAGAACTCCATATTGGTTTATTAAGCTATTTAGACCAATTACTTTAGATGAACCTATTGAATTTGCAGAAGAGAGAAGATTATTTTATGTAGCTCTTACTAGAACCAAAAATAATGTATTTCTTCTAGTTAATAATAATCCAAAACATAGAAGTCCATTTATAAATGAAATATATCAGATAGTAAAAGAAGTAAATAATAAAATTAAAATCAATTAGTTTAAAAAAATTAGAGAATGTGCTATAATGGACGTGGAGGAGTAGTATGTTAAAAGAGTTTAAAAAATTTATCTCAAGAGGTAATGTTGTAGATCTTGCTGTAGGTGTTGTTATCGGTGGCGCTTTTGGTAATATAGTATCTTCACTTGTTGATAATATTATAATGCCACTTGTAGGTATGATAATAGGTGGAATTGACTTTTCAAAATTATCATGGACTATTGGAAGTGCCAAAGTAGAATATGGCCTATTTATTCAAAATATAGTAAACTTCTTGATAATAGCTTTCTGTATATTCATGGCAATTAGAATATTTAATAAATTAATACATAAAAAAGAAGAGGAAAAACCTCCAGTCCCACCTAAGAAAGATGAAGTTATATTACTAGAAGAGATAAGAGACTTACTAAAGTCAGAAAACAAAAAAGCAACTAAAACTAAGTAGTTGCTTTTATCTTGCAAAAATTGCTAAAATACCACTTGCTACCATAGCAAGTATTAATACTATAATAACTATTTTCTGTACTTTTTCTCCCACTATTAACACCTCTAATACAATTATAATATATTTTAAGTAAAAATGGAATAAAAATATATTTACTTAATAGTATTAATTAGGTGATATAATGAAAAAGGTAATGGACAAACTATTAAATACAATAAGATTTGATAAAAAATACGTACTATTTTGTATGGTTTTAGTTATAATAGGTATAATATCTGGTTCTTTATTCATAGTAATATTAAATAGCACTGATAAAAGTTTAGTTATAGAATATATTACTAATTTTATAGATAACATTAAAAATAGCAGTTTTAACTATATAGATACATTTAAAAACACAATACTAATTAATTATATAATTATAGTTATAATAACAATATTAGGTTTTACATACATACTAGCTCCTATAAATATATTAATATTATTTTATAAAGCATTTATTATAGGATTTAGTATGTCTTCATTTATATTAACTTTAAAAATAAAAGGATTGTTATTAAGTATAGTATATATATTCCCACATTTAATACTTAATATACTTATATTTTCTATTTTAACAGCGTTTACTTTAAAGTTATCTATAACTATGACTACAAGTATCATTAAGAAAAAAGAAGTAAATATGAGGCATTATTTTAATAAATATTTATATACATCTATATTCGTTATAGTGTTAATCACTATTACTAGTTTATATGAGGCCTTTATAGCGCCATATTTGCTTAAATTGATAATTAATATAATATAGATATTATGTGTTACTATTCACAGCCGATTTAAATAAACAAATAGAAATATACAAAAAAAATAACAAGTTATCTACAAAAAAGTGTGGATAACTTTTCTTATGAAATCCTTTGAAA
>CANQAT010000059.1 GCA_947588925.1 uncultured Bacilli bacterium
AAAATGACTTTTAGTCGATAAAACTGCTTTTAGCAGTAAAATCAAGCCCTGCACTTTAAGTGCAGGGTAGTTGACAAACAGTATATAAAGTGATAATATAAATAACAAATTTTGAGTGGTGATAATTATGGTTATGAAATTTAAGCAAAAAAATCTATTTTTATCAATATTAAATATAAGGAATTTTTAGGGATGTTTGCCCCCTAAAAGTCCCTTTTCTTTATAATTTAAAGGAGGGTTGTTATGAAGAAAGGTTTAATCATTACTTTATCAGGAATTTCAGGTGCTGGTAAGTCTCATTTTATAAAAAGTATTGTAGATAGGTTTAATAATTTTGAAAAATTAAAGGCTGTAACAACAAGAAAAATAAGGAAAGATGAAATAGATGGTGTTGATAAGATTTTTCTTAGTCTTGAAGAGTTTGATAAAAAAAATAAAGAAGGACAAATGTGTACAGTTAATAATGTTTTTGGAAATATGTATGGATATTACAAAAGTGATATTGATAAAACCGAAAATGGAATAAACTTAATTACGGAATTGTATTATAAGGAAGTTTCTGACTTTAAAAAAGAACATCCAAACACTATAAGTGTATATATATTACCAAATGATATTAGTAAAACTATTGATGAATTGAAATCTCGTAATACAAGTTACGAGGAATTAAATAAAAGATTAAGCGATATAAAAAAAGAGATAGACTTTTTTAATAATCCATCATCTGCCAATTTTGATATTATTGTAACAAATAATTATGATATGAATAGTATAGAAGAATTTATAAAACAATTATTGTTGAAAATTAATGAGTTATCTAATAAATATAATCCACAACTTCCATCAATGAAAGTAAAAATTGAAGAAAATTTTAAAAAAATCGTTGATAGTTTTGTAAATGATAATCAAAAGAAGAATGTCATTTATACTTCTTTTGATGGAGATGATATGCATTATCTATATAATATTTGTGATTATGAAATTTCAAGAGGAAACATCCCATTAAATCCAGAAACATCATTAGGATATTATATATCTACTGTTTCATTAGGTGGGAAAAAGAGAGATGTTATGAAAGACTGTTTAACACTAGAGATGCTTTCTGATAAAATGAGTGTTTATAAAAAAGAGGATAGGCAGTTATCTGAAGGAATATTAGCAGAGATGTTATTATGGGATTCAAAAAAGGAAAATGGTATTGATATTGTAGAAGGTGTGACTCATTTATCAAATTCTAGTATTAATAAATTAAGCAAATTAGAACTGAAAGAATATTTAACTAAAATAGATCCTATGATAAAATTTGAACTTTTTAATAATTTATTATCAAGTTATAATGACGAGACACATCAAAGTGCATATATAATAGCTAATATGGCAAATTTTAAACATATTGATTGGGCAAGATGTTATTGCTATAAGCATAATCTTTGTCCT
Organism: uncultured Bacilli bacterium; assembly: GCA_947588925.1. Classification (GTDB taxonomy): domain Bacteria; phylum Bacillota_I; class Bacilli_A; order RF39; family UBA660; genus UMGS1613. The sequence continues at coordinate 1,438 of CANQAT010000059.1, forward strand.
ATTAGTCCACAAAATATTCTGCCGCTTCATTTTTATGAAGGTAAAGAAACAGAATATTTAAAATCACGATTAGAATTATTAAATAGAGCTTCTAAAGTATTACTTTTTATAGATAGAAATAACTTATCTGAGGATTTAAGCAATTTAGATCCATATTCATTAGCAGAAATATATTATTTAAATAAATATTTAAATGATAAAACTATTGAACTGGTTGGTTGGGATGAGGCATTGGTACCAAAATATAATCAAAATAATAAATGGTCTTTAACAACAAAAGAAGACATAATTATAAGAAAAGTGTTAAAATAGAATAGAGGTGGTAATAGATGAAAGTTCAAGAAGTAACAAAAAAAGAATTAAACATATTAAGAGTTATTTTAAATTATTTAAATGATGTAGAGGATGAGAACAGTATTTTACGAGGAAATTTATTAAAAGACGAAGAAAAGCAATTTATATTAAATAACTTAAATGCATTTGTGATAGGATTAATTTCAGATCAATCTGTTAAAGCAGAAATCGCATGGAGTTTACCATACAAATTGTTTAGTAGAATTGGTTATTTTGATTTTGATAAAATATTAAACAATTTTGATGTAATAAGTTTAGAAAATATAATTAAACAATATCCATCATTACATCGATATCCAGCACGTATGGCAAATTATATTTATAGTGCTATGAAAGATATTGTTGAATTATATGATGGAAAATCAGAAAATATATGGGAAAATAAGACTGCTCAGGAGATAGTTGAATCTTTTGAAAAATTTAAGGGTATAAGTCATAAAAAAGCATCACTAGGCACATTAATTTTAGTAAGGGATTTAGATGCTAATATTTTGGATAAAGAAAATATTGATATTGCATATGATATTCACATTAGAAGACTATTTTTAAGAATAGGTTTAGTTGATGAGGACTCACAGGAACAAATTCTCAATGAGGCAAGAAAATTGCATCCAGAATTTCCGGGTAGATTGACAACAGCATTTTGGACACTCGGCAGAGAATTGTGTCGTCCCACTGATCCTGCATGCTTGATTTGCCCGTTATACGAATATTGCGATAAAAATTTTGAAAAAACTAAGAACATTAAATAAGATTAAACTAATGAAAAAAAACAATAAAAATGTTATAATGATATAAAAGAAAGGATGAAAAAATATGAAATTAATTTTGGCTTCAAATTCAAGAACAAGAAAAGAGGTATTAGACAAAGTAGGTCTAATTTATGATGTTATTCCAAGTAATATCGAAGAACATTCAAGTAAAACGGATCCCGCTGAATATGTAATGGATTTATCAAGGCAGAAAGCGGAGGCTGTATCTAAGAATTTAAAAGAAGGTGTTATACTTTCAGCAGATTCTATTATTTACATTGATGACAAAAAATTAGAAAAACCAAAGACTAAAGAACAAGCTAAAGAAATGCTAAAAAAATTATCTGGTAGAATTAATTATGCTGTTACTGGGGTAACAATTATTGACTTATACCAGAATAAATCTATAACACTAAACGAAACTACAGAAGTTTATTTTGGTGAGCTCACAGATGAGGAAATTGATTGGTATATAGAAAACGAGCAATATATATTTGAAAGATGTGGCTATTCAATAGCAGGAAAATCTGCAATCTATATACCTAAGATAAATGGTGATTATTACAATATTTTAGGTATGCCAATAAGTAGAGTATATAAGGAACTTAGTAAATTGGGATATAAATTATCGGATTTTAAATAGTTAAAATTAGGGGGAATAAAAATGGAAGAAAAATTAAATAAAGTATCACTTCAAAAAGAACCTATAATGAAAGGTGAATTGACTGGATATGCAAGTATAGATAAACCTTGGTTAAAGTATTACGAACAAGGGGTAGATAAAACTACTATACCAAATAAATCAATATATCAAATGGTAAAAGAGAGTAATCAAAAAAGACTTGATAAAATTGCAATTGATTTTCGTAGCAGTTCGAATGATTACAAAAGTGGTATAAAAATAACTTATGATAAATACTTTAAAAGAATGGAAGATATTGCTCGTTCTTATTCTACATTAGGATTAAAACCAAATGACATTTTAATAACTATCTTGCCAAATATACCAGAAAGTAGGATGCTTATATACGGATTAAATATTTTAGGTGTGACAGTTTATCCAGTATCTCCAATGGTATCTGCAAGCCAATTAGAATCAATTATATCAGATGCTGATATAAAAAATATTGCTATTTTTTCTGGATTTTATGAAAAATTTGCATCTGTAATAAATAACAAAAATTTAAATAGTGTTTTATATATTACTGGTATGGAATCAGTTCCACAAATTTTACAAATATTAAATAAGCATAAAAATAATATAAAAAATCAAAATGCCTTGTTAAAAGAAAATGTTATATTTTGGGATGAATTTTCAAAACTAAAAAAATATTATAAAGATGAGTTAGTTCCATATTATGACAAAGATCATGTTGCAGTAGTCGTTGGTACTAGTGGAACAACAGGAGTACCTAAAGGTGTTTGTTTAACTGATGATAATTTAAATGCAATTGCTATTCAACATGGATTGAGTGGTATTTTGAGTGAGGAAGAAGTTGTTTTAGATGCCTTAATTCAATCTATTGGATACGGTATTTCTACTATGCATTATTCAACATTTTACGGTCTTAAAAACATATTAATTCCAGAGTTATTAACTGATAAATTTCCAGAAGTACTTTGTAAAATAAAACCTGATCATTTTACAGGTGGTCCAGTTCATTGTCAATATTTAGTTAAAAGCAAAGAATTTTTAAATAATCAAATTCCTAAATTAAGGAATTTAGTTTCTGGAGGAGCAACACTAGACAAAAAGATTGAAAGAAAATTAAATAATGTAAGTGATGATTTTGTTGAAAATGGAGAGGATCCTAGAATTTTAGTAAGACAAGGATTTGGAGCAACTGAAAATGGCGGATGTGGAGCTTATGCTAAAGCAGGAGCGTACAAGTTTGGTGGTGTAGGAATACCTTTACCGCTTGATACCTTTGCAATATTTGAACCTGGAACAGATAACGAATTAAAGTATAATGAAGAAGGTGAGATATGTATAAGTGGTCCTACTGTAATGAAACAGTATTTAAATAATCCAAAAGAAACAGATAATGTTTTAAAACTACATAAAGATGGGAAGATATGGTTACATTTAGCAGATTTAGGTAGAATAGATGAAGATGGTCAAGTATACATAACTGATAGAATTAAAAATATTTTTATGAGAAATGGATTTAATGTTCATCCTTCAAAAATAACAGAATATATTAATTCATTACCTTATGTAAAAGAATCTGCTGTTATTGGATTTGAACATCCTGATCAACAAACTGTTCCTGTGGCATTTATATCATTAATTGATGAATTTAGTGGAAATAAAGAATTAATAATTGATGATATTAAGAAAAAATGTTTTGATAATTTAGAAGAAATGTCAATTCCGTTTGATTGGGTTATAGTTGATGATTTACCTCATAATTTAGGTGGAAAAATTGATACAAATATATTAAGAAGCGTTTCAAATATCGATTATTCAACTAAACCAAATGAAAATGAGACTGTTAAAGTGTTAAAACTAAAGAAATGAGTGAATTACTTGATTCATTCTTTTTTTTGATATATAATATTAATAGATGGTAGGTGTGTATAATGGTTAGTTTCATTTTTTCAATAAGTTGTTTGATTTTTATTAGTTTCATTATTATTTTTTACTTTTCTAAAAAAAGAATTAATAGTTTAGAGAATAAATTATATTCAATTTTGCTTATAGTCAATCTTTTAGGGCTTGTTATAGATATAGTAGGATATTATTTTTTAAACGTTTATTCTCCTAATTCATTTATCAATTTGTTAATTTCTCATTTATATTTATTGTACTATTTTAGTTGGGGATTTATAATCACATTGTATGTTTACAGTATATCATCTCTTAACAAAAACAATAAATTGAAATACAAATCTATATTTTTAATATTTTATATTATATTTTCAATTTTAATTATAATTTTACCTATTAATATAAGTGTTAATAAAAATTATGCATATTCAGAAGGATTTGCTGTAAATTTGGTTTATCTGATATCAGGTATATTCATTGTATTTAATATTTTTTGTGTACTTAAAAATTTAAAAAAAATATTATTTAAAAAGTATTCTCCAATATTTGTTTTACTTTTTATAACAATAATTTCTATTGTAATTCAAAAATATAACCCTGAAATAACTTTATTATTAACTTGTCATTCAATTGTAACATTTTTAATGTATTTTACTATTGAAAACCCAGATGTAAAAATGATAAATGAGCTAGAACTTGCTAAGAATCAAGCAGAAAAAGCAAATCGTGCTAAAAGTGATTTCTTAAGTAGTATGTCTCATGAGATAAGGACACCTCTTAATGCCATAGTAGGATTATCTGAGGTAATTAAGACAAGTAATGATATAGATGAGATACACGAGGATGCAACAGATGTAGTAATGGCATCTCAAAACTTACTTGAAATAGTAAATGGAATATTAGATATAAGTAAGATAGAAGCAGATAAAATGGAAGTTGTAGAAACTGACTATAATTTACTTGATGAGTTAAACGAATTAAAGAAATTAACAGAGGTTAGAATAGGTGAAAAAGAGTTAGAATTAAGATGTAATTTTGCAAGTGACCTACCTCAAAATTTATATGGTGATAAAGGTAAAATTAAACAAATAATAACTAATTTACTTACAAATGCAGTTAAATATACGGAAAAAGGATATATAGATTTTAGTGTTAGTTCTATAAATGAAAAAGATTTGTGTAAATTAAAAATAACAGTTGCGGATACAGGTAGAGGTATTAAAAAAGAGCAAATGGATAAATTATTTACTAAATTTAATAGACTTGAAGAAGATATGAATACTACAATAGAAGGAACAGGACTTGGACTTGCTATTACTAAATCATTAGTAGAATTAATGGGTGGTAATATAGTAGTTGACTCAGTATATGGTGAAGGCTCTAAATTTACTGTATTTGTAGGTCAAAAAATATCAAATGGAGTAGTAAATAAAGAAGAAATAGAAGAGATTATTACATTTGATAATAAGAAAGTATTAGTAGTAGATGATAATAACTTAAATATTAAAGTAGCATCTAAAACATTAAAAGAATTTAATCTAATTATAGATAGTGCGTTTAGTGGGGAAGAATGTATTAATAAAGTTAAAGAAAATAATTATGATTTAATACTAATGGATATCATGATGCCTCATATGAGCGGTGTTGAAACACTAAAAAAATTAAAAGAAATAGAAAGCTTTAATACTAAAGTAGTTGCTCTTACAGCAGATGTAATGGAAGGTAAATCAACTAAATATATAGAAGTAGGCTTTAATGATTATTTATCTAAACCAATACAAAAAGATGAATTAAAAAGAGTTTTAAATAAATGTTTAAATGGAATAGAAGTAAATGAATCTAAAGAAACTACTAAAGCAAAAATAAATCCTATAACTGATGAAGATATAGAAGTATTAAATAAAAAACTAGAGAGTATGAAAGATAATACTTCTAGTGAATATAAAGGCAATATAGACTACTTAAAAGAGAATGATATAGATGTAGATGCAGCACTAGAACTACTTGGTGATATTGAGATGTATAACGATACACTTAAGACATTTAAAGAAGAATCTAAAGAAAGAATGCCTAGAATAGAAAAAAATAAAAAAGATAAAAATATGAAAGATTATAGTATTGATGTACATGCTTTAAAGAGTGATAGTAAATATTTAGGATTTAAAAAACTTGCTAGTCTTTCATATGACCATGAGATGAAATCTAAAGAAAATAACTCTGATTATGTTTTAGAACACTACACTGAATTATTAAATGAATATAATAGAGTTGCTAATATAATTGATAAGTACTTAGGATAGATTGATATGGAATATGAAGTAAGATTTTATTTTTCAAAGAAAAAATTAGAAAATATTATATCAAAATTAAAAGGCATAAAAGAACTTAAAATGAATGAAAGGTCTTATGAGAAAACTTTGCAATATGACCATCCAAACAGTAATATGAGTTTTTACTCTAAAGATATTGATGGAAGATTTAGGATTAGAGTTACAAAGTCTAGTTCTAATTCTAAGTGTAAAATAAGTTGGAAAAAGCGTTTATCTAACACAACTAAAACTGATGTAAATAAAGAAGAGGAAGTAGAACTAAATATTAATTATGAAGAATACGATAATTTGATGTTCTTAATAAATAATGTATTAAAAATGAAGTTTATAGAAAGTTATGAAAGATATAGAACGACATTTGAAAATGATGAAGTTGAGATTTCAGTTGACGAATATCCTTTTGGAATCGCACTTGAAATAGAAAATAAAAGTAAGGATAAAGATGCTTCTTTAATAGTCAGAAAATGGACTGATATTTTGGGTTTAAATATTGATAGTGCATATAGATTATCATGGGATGATAAATATTCTAGTCTTTGTAAAGAACAAAATATAAAGCAGTATAAAGAAGTTTCTTTTGATTTGCCAATGCCTGAAATTAAAGATTAACTAGAGATTATCTCTAGTTTTTATATACAATAATCTATAAAACCCTTAAAAACTATTGACAATATCGATTATTTAGCGTAGAATCTTGAGTTTGACAGTAAAAACGTGCAAAGCCTTATATTTAAAGGGAATGCACGTTTTTTGCTTGTTGAGTTTTGACACTCTTTTAAAAAATGTTTTTAATATTTCTTATAGTCCTTCTTTTCCTATATAAATCAAGGT
>CANQAT010000060.1 GCA_947588925.1 uncultured Bacilli bacterium
GCCATTGATTTGATTAAGTGTCCACATATACTTGTTGGTGGTAGTACTGGTTCAGGTAAGTCATATCTTATGAAGTGTATGTTACGAAATGTTTTAGAAAGTCCTGAATGTAATGTAGTGGTTGTAGACCCAAAATGTGTGGACTACCAATTTTTGAGGACTGGCAAGAATTTTGAACCAGATATAAGTTATGGTATAAAATTAAAAAATCTGTGGTCTATGCGAGGTATAAGTATGTATGATGCAGATAGTATTAGTGATAATACTGTCCTACGAATGCTTATGAGTTTAGTTAAGGAAATGCGAAATAGATACAATTATATGAAGACACAAGGTTATGTCCAATGGGCAGAAGTATTAGAGTGTGAGAGTGAGAGTTATGATAGTCCATTATGGGGTAATAAGAGAATAGTATTATTTATTGACGAGTTAGCAGATTTAATCTATGCGGATAGGGACAAACTTAGAGGACCAATACGAGGTATGATGGAAAGTATGTTAATTAAAATAGCCACATTAGGTAGAGCTGCTGGCATCCATTTGATATTGGGTACACAAAGACCTGATGCTACAATATTAAGTGGTCAGTTGAGAGCCAATATTCCAACAAGAATAGGTCTGAAATGCACCAATAATATGGAAAGAAGAATTATACTTGGTGATAGTTGTAAAGACTTAGGTGAAAGAGTATTGTTCTATGGAAACGAATTTAAAGAGCTTGTGAGAGAAATAAATTAAAAAAGTATAAAAAAAGTATAAAAAAGTGTTTACAAATGTATAAACTTGTTATATAATAATATTAGAAATTCCAAAACAATATTCTTTGACATGGAGGTCCAGAACATGCGATGACCCTTATCAGTAATGATATGTAATGAGCTAACTGGCTAAAATACCTACCAAATATTTGAGGTACCAATGGTTGAAGATTATCACATATTGTAATCTTTGTCCAATATAGTCAATATAAAATTGAACACCCATTGATTTATATTTAGTGTACTTAAACATCTATTTATATATGATTTGGCCTAGTAGAAATTATATTGGTTTATATGAAATTTTAAATAAGTATGATACCAACGATAAAATTTTAAAATACGTATGAATTATTCGGTACTTACAGTAGATTTAGTTCGGGTAATAGATAACTAAGGTGAATTAAAATGGGAGTATATTTGAAACGTTGCTGCAAAATAGGTTATTTTGTGGCTATTGGTGTTATACAAGTAAGGACTTTCGGTAAAAATTGGTAAAATTTCAAAGACTTTATAATCGAATTTATATTTGTCTATATATAACCTATTTTTCCATTTCTATTTTATAATATAACCTCTTTTACTTTTTTACTTTTTTATATAAAAATAAAATAAATATATAATAAATATAAGTCTTGAAAGTCTCTCCCCGTAAGACTTGCAGAACTCATAGTTTTTGAGTAAAATTTTTATGGTAAAATTTTGATTTTGACAGGTAAAAAAGTTGAATTTATTTTTATATTTATTTAATTTTACCGGAAAAAGTTTTTTCCAACTGTTGAAACTTCTTTTACTTTTTTACCCTCGGATAATTTTTGGAGAAATTGGTAAAATTATTTTACCGAAAAATTATTCACTTTTCCTACGATTTTGGTGAACAAATTGGAGTCCAGAAAAATATGAAAAAGCAGGTATAAAATAAGTGTTGGACCACAATTTAATCAAAAGGGTTGAATTTATTATACCGATATGATATAATGAATATATAAGATAAAGAAAAGAGGTAATGAATATGTGGGATAAGTTTATGAGTATTTATCAAGATGTGTCAAGTGAGTATGACATGGAAAATGGTAGAGCAAGAGAAATATGTGCTAGTCAGGTATGTAAAAGAATTATTCGTGAAATGTCAGACGATGAAATATTGGAATTACTTGACCAATTATACAATAAGTGTTATTTCAAAGAGTATGATATACTACGTGATATGGTGTAGATACGCCGCCAAGGTAAGATTTGGACCATAATTTTAAGAAATGTATTTACAAATAGATAACTCTATGATATAATAAATATATAATAAATAATAAACCAGATATTAACAGGGTAACCTGATAATATAAATAAAATTTTTAAAGGAGGAAGTTTAGATGGAGAATTTAAACGCAGACGCTAAAAGCGTAAAAACAAAAGAAGTAAAAATTGAGGATGTTACAAAGGACGTATTACCAAGATTAGCAAAGAAATATGTTAATGCTATAGGAAAGGTAATGAAACAAGGAAGTGTATACACAATTACATTTGCAGAAGGATATACAATATTTGGTCAAAAAGAAAGAAAGGCAAGAAATATACCTGGTATAATGTGGTATAGTAGAATTGCAACAGAGGAAAAAGAAGAAGGCAAATTTGATATGGCTAAATGGGAAAAATACTTTAAAGAAAATAAAGTTGTATGGGATGGACAAAATATTCCTGAATACATTGAAACAGAAGAACAAGTTAAAGCTAGAACTGAAAAATCTAAAGCTCCAAAAGCTGAAAACAAATAATTGAAATAGGGACCTGAAATATGGTCCTTATTTTTTGCGCCTTGGGACGCCGCACTCGTAAAACTTTGTTTGGCGGAAAACTTTGCAGAATTATTTTGGAAAAGGAGGAGTTTGGCTTGAGGAGGAGTTGTAAAAGTAATATGGAAAAGTTGGTAGCCGGCGGCTGTAAAAATTAGGACCCCTGTCCGGGGCCCTGTATGTAATTATTTAGAGAATTTTGGTAGTTCAACATGGTATTTTTCATATTGTTCTTTGGTCCATATAAATTCTGGTATATTCTTTCCGTCCCATATTATTTTGTTCTTATTTAACCATTTTGACCATTCTTCGAAGTTATAACCATTTTGTTTCTCTAGGGTAGATATTTTTGAGTACCACATAATTCCTGGTATATCTTTACATTTTCTTGATTTTTGTTGAAACGCTGTATATTCATCATTGAATGTTATGATATAGTCTTTACCTAGTTTTTCAACTTTTTTGATAGAATTAGCGTAAGATTTTGCTAACCTAGGAATTACATATACTGTAATATCTTCTCCTTTCATAATTACTTCTGTTTTTTCAGTCTTTACTGACTTTTCATTTTTTGTATTCATATCGAATACCTCCTTATAATATATTTATAATATCATAACTTAAAGTTATGTTATTACCAGAAATAATTAGAATATTTTTACTGTCAAAAATTATTTTATCATTAGTGGAATATTCATTTTTCAAGGTTCATTAGAAGATATGTATTGACCTCTAGTATTCTTTTCTCATCTTCTATATATATTATATCATATAAATTCAATCTTGTCAATATATTTGAGGTTGTCTAGTCTCACTCTACACACGCCGTAAAATACGCCAGCTTCCAAAAATTTACGCCGCCTGTTTTACACCGGCCGTCCCATTCCAAAAATCCGGCGTAAAAATCTATAAAAACTCTTATATAATTTCATTAAAATTGGTTGACATCACAGAATAAATTGGTTTATAATAAAATTAGATATATTATAAGGAAGGAGAACCTTATGGACGAAGAAGAAAATACATCTTTACAAGAGCCTTTAACACCACTAGAATTGGTGACAAAAACATTTGCTGAATTGGGATTTACTAACGAAAATCCTGAGGATTTGCAAGCAGTTACCGAATTATTGGAGATGTGGCGTGACAAAGACTTTGATGACCAGTCACCAGATTTTGAGTATACACAAGAACAATATATATTGTTAAATGACCCAGATGTATTAAATGTACTAAATAAATGTAAACAATATTATGAACCTAAACGTCACCTATCTAAAGGTGACTTACGTACAATATTGGAGAATATTGCTCTTGGCAAATTAACTAGACAAGATTATGACTTCAAAAATGGTGCACCTGTAACTATTGAACCTAGCTTTACTGAAAGAATACAAGCTATAAAAATGTTACAAGATGATGCTGATGACGAGAACAAACAAGCTACAGTTCAATTTATAAATAATATAGTTGGTGGTGATGTCACAATACCTAAGCCTAATTTGGATGCTCCTGAAGCTCCACCAGAAAACCATTACAGTTTAAAGTTAGTTGAACCTTCTGCTGAGGATGGTGATAACTAATGGCGATAGTACAACAACCACTAAACAAACTGATATTACCAATATATTATAATCTACATCAACCACGAGATAAGTTTCCATACTCAAGAATATATCTCCGCGGTCGGTAGATATTCTGGTAAGAGTGTAGAAACTGCACGATATATTATTTTAGGACTACTTCAAGATAAGTCCAAATCTGCTATATGTTTCCGTCGCTTTCGGGAACACTCTACAAGGGTCGGTATTTACTGAATTGGTAAATGCCATATACGACCTAGGGGTAGAAAATGAATTTATACCCAAATACAATCCACTACGCATAGTACGTAAAAACTCTAATCAGGTGATACAGTTTGCAATGCTAAACCAGCCAGATGACTTCAGGAAAATTAAATCTATAAAATTGGTAAAGTCATACTTTGCATACATTTGGTTCGAGGAAGCCGATGAGTTTATAGATGATAAGGCGGTAAGACAAGTACTATTATCTTTATTCCGTAACCGGACAAGACTTTAAGGTTATATATACATTTAATACACCGTTCAGTGCAGAACATCCGCTAAATGTCGAATGGGGTACAAGAAAGAACTATTACTATCAACATACATCCGTATACGACCTACCACCACAGATTATACCTGATGAAATTTGGTACGAGATAAATGACATGCGACTACATAGACCCAAAGAATTTAAGCATACTATACTCGGTCAACCAGGAGACCCAGATGCTGTAATGTTCCCAAATGTATACCGCTACACTTATGAACCGAATGGAGAACACTCATACTTTGACAATATTCTGCGTGGCCTAGACTTTGGGTTCACACCAGACCCAACAGCATATACAGATTGGCATTACGACAAGTTACATAATGACTTATTCTGTCTGAACGAGGGGTATGATTACAGACTATCAGCAAGACAGATATACACTATGGTAACAAAAGTATGGCACTCATACGGTCCAATAACTTGTGATATAGACAAGAGAATAATACAAGAACTAAATGAAGCTGGCCTATATTGTTGGGAGGCAAAAAAAGGAGCTAACTCTCGTGAATTACGGCATAAAATGGTTACAAGAACTAAATCACATATTTATAGACCCACTAAGGTGTCCTAATACTTGGAGAGAGTTTACATCTGCTGAATATGCTAGGGACAAATTTGGTAATGTCACAACTAAAATACCTGATGGTGATGACCACACAATTGACTCATGCCGTTACGCTACTGAAGAGTATTGGAACAATTTATCACTATTCTCTACAAGTAAAAGGAGGAATATTTAATGGACATTGTCATACATAATTGCACATATAGAATTGTTTTCGTTGATGCCGATGACGACAGATTGCTTATGCCAGATGAATTATATCATAGTGGGGTGACAGACTTTAAAACAAAAGAGATATACATAAATAAAAATTTAAACAATGATAGTTTCAAATATACTATACAACACGAATTGGTACATGCTATGATGGATACCTATGGCTTTCTACAAGTAGAATGGACCGATGAGATAGTTGCTGACTTTATGGCGATTTACGTTGAAGATTATTGTAAACTATTAAAAGAAATAAATGATAGTAAGAAGGAGTTATTAAATGGGTAAAATAATTGATATAGACTGTAATGACCCACACCTCACAGGTGAACTAATATGTCTAAACTGTGGCTATCGCTATATTGGTACATGGAACGAAAAGGTTTGGTTCAAGGACTTATACTGTCCTAACTGTAATATTAAGGGGTATACAATAGGTACAGGACAAATATTGGAGGCGGCATATCCAGAAGATTGTACGAAAGACAATCCCAAGAAAATGTCAAAACCGGGACAAATTATATTATTTCCCGGTCAAAAAATAGGTAACTTACCTAGTGACAATAATGACTAGGTGTGATATAATTTATTTATAATATAGAAAGGAGATTAAAACTATGACAAATTCTAGTTCTACTATGAAACCTGTAATGGAGCGCATAATCGCATACAAGAAATGGGACGATATGGACGACAATGACAGGTTGAGAATTTTTACACTTGTAGACAAAGTATTAACTAAAAGAAATATACTTTGGAACAGATACTCTAGGGGTATAGACTTTGTATCAACTGGTGAAGTGCATTATGAGGCAGCTAACATATCATCTACTGATGATACACATTTACGCATACTGTTAGAAAAATTTATTGTAGATATTGCGGCTGGATACTTGTCTGGTAAAGTAACTTATGATGTAGATACAACAGATGAGATACAAGCTAAAGTATCTAAGTTGGTGTTCAATAAAGAACCTGTAACACCAGACGAAGCATTAGAATTAAGATATATAGTTGACACAATTACAAAAAATAATTATGACGTGACTGAATTGACACAATTGTTCAACAACTTATTACTATATGGGTCTTGCTATGAGAGAATTATTGACACAGATGCTGATGGGTACAAATACTATTATTTGGATGCACTAAATACAGTTGCAGTATGGTCAGATGATGTAAACCCTAAACTAATAGCTGTAATTCAAGCATATATTGATGAAGAAAGTAATAGTACAAATAAAAGATTTCTATATAGAGTATATTTACCTAAAAAGATAGAAATATATTCTCGTGAGACTAAATCAAAAGAACAAAACAAAGACATTATAAAGAAAGAAGAAAATAGGGGAACATCACATGAGTGGAATGAGGTACCAGTCGTAGTATATGAGAGCCAGTTCTCAATACTTGACAAATGTGAGTCTGTAATATCTGCATACGAGACATTATTAAATAATGTTAGAAATACATATAAATACAATGCAGAAGATTGTAAAATGAAAATAGCTGGTTATAGACCACAAAACCCAATAACTATACCTAATGAAAACTTTGATGAAACTAAACCTGAAAGTAATCAAAACCCACGTATGGTATTAAATCCAGCCAGAATATTGGAAGACGATGCGGTATTAGCTGGTAAAACATTTTATGTTCAAGAAGGTGGAGATGCCAATTGGTTAACAAAACCAGTTCAAGCACAAGATGTTACAACTATGATGAAATTCTATATTGACACAATATTCCAGTTAGCTGGTATACCAAACACTACAGATTTAGCATTTAATTCAACAGACCTTAATGCTTCAGCTATTGATAGAAAATTTTATATTATGAATATAGTTACATCTAATTTAAGAGAAGGTATGGAAAAACTTATTAGACAGAGATTTAAAATGTTCCTAGACAGAATAAATACAAAGGCTAAAACAAATTATGATGTAAATAATATTCGTATAACTATAAATACTAACTTACCATCAATGACAGATGAGAATATAGACCAGATGTTAAGATTAGATGGTATATTAAGTGAAGAAACTATACTTGAAAAATTAGGTTATGACTTTGCTACAGAACAAAGTAGAAAGGAGAAAGAGTTAGATGCACAGATGGCAAGATTTGGAGAAAATGGTAACCAAGATGATGACGAGACTAACGAAGGAGATGAAACTGATACTCAAGGAGATAGAAAAACAGATACCACTATCATCAGAGCTAATAGAAAAGTACAATCAGATAGTAAAACGAACATTCAAGATAACATACAACGTGAGAAATCAAAGACAGTTCGACCTGCTTCGAGCGTTGGCTCTCCTATCGGACATCAAAAT
>CANQAT010000061.1 GCA_947588925.1 uncultured Bacilli bacterium
AGGGATTTACATTGGTAGAGTTACTAGCAGTAATATTAATATTATCATTTATAGCAATAATAGCAGTACCAATAGTATTAAATATAATAACAGAAGCAAAGATAAAATCATTAAAGATAAGTACAAGTGAATATATAAGAGCAGTAAATACGTCTCTTATAAATGAAGAAGTATTTAATAATGTAAAAGATGGATTATATACTATTACTGATAATGGAAAGAAAATAGTACTAGGAGATAAAGAGGTATTTATAAATTATGATGGAAGAGGACTTAAAAGTGGATTACTTCTAATAGAGAACTCAAAAGTAACAAGAGTATTAAAAGGACTAATAGATGATTACTATGCAAGAGTAACAGATGAAGATATAGAGATACTAAAAAATTTAAACGAAAGTACTTTAGTTAGTGGTCAAGACTTTAATAAAAAGGTAAAAGAATTAGTTGGAGATACAATACCAGAAGGTAATTCCTTATTAAATGTAGTAGATACAAAAGTAAAGAAGATAATCTTTTTACAAGATAATGTACTTCCTGAAAGTTTAACAAAAGAAGAATTAGGAACGTTTAAATATACAGATTTATCATCAAAAAATGATGGAAGTATAAAAGGATATTATGATGATAAAACAGGCACAATATATGTATATAGTGATGGATATATAAGTTGCCCTGCAAGTCTTTCTTCTATGTTTAAAAATTTTGGAGAAGTAGAAGAAATAGAATTAAATTTAATTGATACTAGTAAAGTAACAATAATGGAGAGTATGTTTGCTGCATGTAGTTCATTAAAAAGTATTAATTTACTTGGACTTGAAACGTCTGAAGTAACAAAAATGTATTTTATGTTTAATGATTGTAGTAGCTTAGAATATTTAGATTTAAGTAATTTTAATACATCCAAAGTAACAGAAATGGGTAATTGGAACGGTGGAATGTTTACAAATTGTACCAATTTAAAAGAAATAAAAGGTATAGAGAATTTTGATACATCACAGGTAAAATCATTTGGAAGTATGTTTAGTGGTTGCTCCAATTTAAAAAGTCTTGACTTAGTTAAATGGGATATGAGACAGGCAACTAATATAGTTTCCTGGTATGGAGGTGGAATGTTTTCCCGTTGTAGTAGTTTAACAAACTTAGACTTAAGTAAGTGGAACACATCCAAGGTGTCATCGATGGCGTCTATGTTTGCTGGTTGTACAAATTTAAAAGAAATAAAAGGAATAGAAAAATTTAGTACAAGTGAAGCAACAAGTATGAATAGTATGTTTAGTAATTGTAGTAGTCTAACAGGACTTGATGTAAGTCACTTTGATACAGGTAAAGTAACAGATATGGCAGGTATGTTTGACGGTTGTAGTAGTTTAACAAGTCTTGATTTAACTAAGTGGGATACATCATCTTTAACAGGATCATTATGGGCCATGTTTAAAAGTTGTAGTAGTTTAAAAGAGATAAAAGGTATAGAAAATTTTAATACATCAAATGTAACTGGTATGGAAGGAATGTTTAATTCATGTTCAAGTTTAGAATATTTAGATTTAAGTAATTGGGATACAAGAAGTGTAACCAGCATAAATCACTATAATACTGGTGGTAGTATATTTCAAAACTGTACAAATTTAAAAAGTATAAAATTTGGTGAAAATTGTACGTTTGAAAAATTAACTTATATGAGAGATATGTTTAGAAATTGTACAAATTTAAGTGAGATAGTAGGACTTGAATATTTTAATACATCTATTGCAACAGATATGGGAGGTATGTTTGATGGATGTAGTAGTTTAACTTCATTAGATTTAACAAGTTTTGATATAAGTAATATAACAAATCTTGGAAATATGTTTCGCGGTTGTACTAACTTAAAAGAAGTTAAAGTAAAAGGAAATAAATGGAATGAACTGAAAAGTAGTACAGGTTTTAATGGAACTTTCACATATGTAGAAGATATTTAATAAAAGGATATAATTTATATCTTTTTTTTACGTTTTATAGTATAATTAATATGGTGGTAACATGAGAAAAGACAAACCTAATATTACTTTTGATGAATTATTTGAGAAAGTATCAACTTATATAACAAATGATAAAGATAAAAAAATGATAACAAAAGCTTATCTTTTTGCTTTTGAGAAACACTTTGGTCAAAAAAGACATACAGGTGAAGATTACATAGTACACCCTTTAAATGTAGCTTATATCCTAGCTGATGTAAATGCAGATTATCAAACAATATGTGCGGCACTCATGCATGATACAATTGAAGATTCTAATGCTACTAAAGAAGAGATTGCAAATGAATTTAGTGTTGAAATAGCAAACCTTGTAGACGGGGTTACTAAGATAAATAGACTTAATTTCAGTGGTGATAACGAGGCAATACTAGCAAATCATAGAAAGATTTTAGTAGGCCTTACTGAAGATGTTAGAGTTATTATAATTAAACTTGCAGATAGGCTTCACAATATGAGAACACTTTGGATACTAAGTGAGAAAAGTCAGAAAGAAAATGCTAAAGAAACTTTAGAGATATTAGTACCTATCGCACATAGACTTGGTATGAATAAAATAAAAAGTGAACTAGAGGATTTGTCACTTAGATATTCAAAGCCAGATGTATATTTTTCAATAGTAGAAAAATTAAATCAATCTAAAGTTGAGAGAAACAACAATGTAGAACTCATGAAAGAATCATTAACAAGTTTACTTAATAGTCACGGGATAAAACATAAGATTAAAGGTAGAGCAAAAAGTATATATAGTATCTATAAAAAACTAGATACTGGTAGAAGATTTAGCGATATATATGATTTACTCGCTTTAAGAATATTTGTAGATACAGAGCAAGACTGTTATCAAACACTAGGTATAATACATTCTAAATATAGACCAATCCCAAAAAGATTTAAAGACTATATTGCAATGCCTAAAGAAAATGGGTATCAATCCCTTCACACAACAGTATTTGGAGAAAATGGACAGTTATATGAGATACAAATAAGAACTTATGAGATGGATCAGGTTGCGGAGCACGGTATTGCCTCACATTGGTCTTATAAAGAAAAAGGCAAGACTATGATGCAATCTGCTATGGAAGAGAAATTGCAATTCTTTAGATCTATTATAGAATTATCTAAAGAAGAAAGCGATGAAGAGTTTATAAATAGTGTTAAAGAGGATGTACTTAAAAATATAATATATGTATTCACACCAAAAGGTGATGTAATAGAGCTTCCACTTGGTTCAACTCCAATAGATTTTGCATATCGGGTACACAGTAAAGTAGGAGATTCTATGGTAGGCGCTATAGTAAACGGTAATATAGTCCCACTAGATTATAAACTTCAAGATAACGACATAGTAAAAATTAATACTAATAAAACATCCACGCCATCACGTGAGTGGATAGCTATGGCATATACAGCTCAAGCTAAAAATAAAATAAAGGCTTTCTTTAATAGAATAGATAAAGAAGAAAACTTAAAAAAAGGTGAAGAGTTATTATTAAAAGAACTTAGAAGAAAGAAAATATCTAATAGTGAATTTTATAAGGAAGAAAATATCGATAAAATATTAGATGAACTTCACGTATCTGATTTAACAGAGCTTTATATAAATGTAGGGAATAATAAATTTAGTCCAACATCTGTCGTTAATATAATTAGTAGTGAAGAAGTATCTAAAGAAGAATTAATACTATCTAAGGTAAACAGTAATCAAGATACTAAAATCAATGTAAAAAATGATATAATAGTAGATGGAATAGATGAGATTAAAGTTAATATTGCAGCTTGTTGTAAACCTATTCCGGGAGATAGAATAGTAGGCTATATTACTAAGGGTAATGGAATTAGCGTACATAGAAGTGTATGTCCTAATGTAAGTGATTTAGATGAAAGACTAATAAGCGTTTCATGGAATAAGAATATAGATAAAAAATATTCTACTAGTATACTCATACATACATTAAAAATTAATACTAATAAGAATATACTTATCGATATAATATCTAAAACATCTGCAAGAGATGTTGTAATACAAAGTATAAATATGATTAATACTGATGATGATAATATGTTTGATGTAACTCTACTAGTTAATAATAAAGAAAGTTTATTAAAGTTTATTAATGATCTTGAGATGATGGATACAATTACGAGTGTAGAGAGGTTAATAAAGTAATGGAAACAATTGAAGTGCTAAAAAAATATAAAACATCTAAAATAATAAGATTAATAAAAAGGGGTAAATTAAATAAAGAAGAAGTATTGATGTGTTCAATAAAGCTTAATAATAACTACTTATCTAGTTACATATTAGATAAATTTGATATAAATTTAGATTACACAGATAGTTATGGTAGTGATTTTATAGAGACCTCAACTAGATATGGAAATATAGATGTAATAAAGAAATTAAGAAGTCTTGGAATGGATATAAATAAAAAATATAAGTGTGGTAGAAAAGATTTATGTGTTATGATATTCATAAGAGACTTAGATACGTTTAAATATTTTGAAAAATACTTTGATAAGAAAGATATAAAAAATGCTTTAGAAAGTATTATTATAGTAACCCTTAATACCTATAATATAGAACTTTTAGATTACATAATAAAAAAATATAAAGTTAATATAAAAAAAATTAAATATGAAGTAAATAAAAAGAAATATAATTTATTAGAGATTTCTAATGAAATACTATCTGGTATGAAAAATAGAGAATATAGAAAAAGAGAAATGGCTTATTATATATCTGATTTACTAGGAAATAGATATAAAAAAGTACAAAATAGAGCCTATCATTTATTAGAAGAAATAGAAAAAGAAAATATAAAAATA
This sequence comes from uncultured Bacilli bacterium, assembly GCA_947588925.1. Lineage (GTDB taxonomy): Bacteria > Bacillota_I > Bacilli_A > RF39 > UBA660 > UMGS1613. Next base: position 4,845 of record CANQAT010000061.1, read on the forward strand.
GAAAAGTATAATAAATATATTAAGAAATTATTTGGTGATTAAAGTGAGAGTATTAGTACAAAGAAGTTTAAATTCAAGTGTAAGTGTGGATAAAAGAATAGTAGGTAAAATAAATAGTGGTTTAGTAATACTTGTTGGATTTACAAATACAGATACCAGTAAAGATATAGATTACTTAGTTAAAAAAATAGTAAATTTAAGAATATTTGATGATGAAAATGGTGTTATGAATAAATCTATATTAGAAGTAGGTGGTAGTATACTTAGTATATCTCAGTTTACTCTTTATGCAGATACTAAAAAAGGTAATAGACCTAGTTATGTAAATGCAATGAGCGGGGATTGTGCTATTAAATTATACGAAGAATTTAATGATAAATTAAAAAGTTTTGTAAATGTTGAAAAAGGTATATTTGGCGCAGATATGAAAGTATCTATAACAAACGATGGGCCAATAACAATAATGTTAGAAAGTAGGTAATAATATGTTAAAAAATAAATTAAATTATAAATTAGTAAATGCAGCTTTAATAGTTTTAATAGTATTCTTGTTATATCAAACAGGACATTTATGGATGGGAATAACAAATAAAGTACTTGAAATAGCAATGCCATTCTTATTCGCATTTGCTTTTGCTTATGCACTTCATCCATTCTTAAAGAAAATGCAAGAAAAAAAGATACCTAAAGGACTTGGAGTAGTTATAATAATTGCCTTAATACTCGCACTTGCAGCTCTTACAATATATTTGATAACTACAGTTATGTTAAGTCAAGTATCAAGTTTATTTGAAAGTATTACATCGTTTATTTCATCTTTGCAAAAAACAAACTTTGATTTTAATTTAGCAGGACTTGAAAAGAGTTTAAGTGCCTCATTTGATACAATACTTACTAATCTTGGAACTTATGTATCAAATGGAGCAATCAATATAATAGGATCCTCACTAGGTATACTATCTCAAGTATTTATAATATTTGCCTCATTTATATATTTCTTAATAGATATGGATAGTATAAGAGAAGAAATTAAGTTTTTCTTTAGCAAAAGAAGTAAAAAAGTATATAGATATGTAAAATCACTAGACCATGAGATGAAAAAATATTTAAGTGGTTTAGTTCAAATAATCTTAATCACACTAGTTGAATATACTTTAGTTTATACTATAATTGGACATCCTAATGCCATACTTTTAGGATTTCTTGCAGCAGTTGCTAATTTAATACCTTATTTTGGAGGTATTGCAGTAAATATTATAGCTGCGATAACTGCATTTGTAGTAAGCCCATCACTACTTATTAGAACTGTAATTGCATTTGCAATACTTAGTTCAGTAGATAGTTATGTAATAAATCCAACTGTGTATGGTAAGACAAATTCAATACATCCATTGGTTACTATAATTGCCTTATTTGCAGGTGGTATACTATTTGGTATAATGGGAGTATTTATATCATTCCCACTTGCAATAATAGCTATGACTACATATAAGTATTTTAAGGATGACATCGCACACAATATAAGAAAAATAGCTAGTAAAGATTGATAAAATTATAAATAAATTGTATACTATAAAAAGGACGTGATAAAATGATACAAAAAGCAAAGGGAACTTACGATGTATTTGGAGAGTATGGTAAAAAATTACTATATATAGAAGAATTAATCGAAGGACTTATGGAAAAATATAATTATGAATACTTTAGAACACCTATATTTGAATCTAGTAATTTATTTCATAGAGGTGTAGGAGAGACTACTGATATAGTTACTAAAGAGACATATGACTTTAAAGATAGAGGAAATAGAGATATGACTTTGCGCCCTGAGGGGACTGCAGGTATAGTTAGAAGTTATATAGAAAATAAGATGTATGGTAATCACACTGTGCCTGTAAAAGCGTGGTATTGTGGACCTATGTTTAGATATGAACGCCCTCAGTCTGGTAGATTTAGAGAGTTCTATCAGTACGGGGTTGAAGTATTTGGAAGTGAGGATTCACTTGCAGATGCAGAGGTTATAAGTATACCAGTTAATCTATTAAAATTACTTGGACTTAAAGGAATAAAGGTTAATATAAATACACTAGGTGATAGTGAATCAAGAGCTCTTTATAGAGAGGCTTTAATAGAGTATTTTAAACCTCATATAGATGAACTTTGCGAGGATTGTAAGGAAAGATTTTTAAAAAATCCTCTTAGAATATTAGACTGCAAAGTAGATAAAGATAATCCTATTATGAAAGGTGCGCCTAAAACAATAGATTACTTAAATGAAGCTAGTAAGAAACACTTTGAAGAAGTAAAAAAGTTTTTGGATTCAATGGGTATTGAATATAAGGTTGATACTAATTTAGTTAGAGGACTTGATTATTATACTCATACAGTATTTGAAGTTGAAGCAAGTGTGGAAGGCTTTGGTAGTCAAAATGTTCTATGTGGCGGGGGAAGATACGATAATTTAGTTGAAACTCTGGATGGCCCTAAAACGAGTGGTGTAGGATTTGCTCTTGGTATGGAACGTCTTATGACCGCACTAGAATATGAAAATATAGAATTTCCTATAATAAATGATATAGATTGTTATGTAATTCCAATGAGTGAAAATGAAAAAGGATACTCTTTAAATCTAGCTATGGATTTAAGACTTAATGGATTTATAACTGAAATTGACTATAATAATAGAAATCTTAAAAATAATTTTAAACAGGCAGATAGATTAAATACTAAATTTGTAATTATTATAGGAGAAGAGGAAGTAAAATCTGGTATTATTACTATAAAAGATAATAAATCTAAAGAAGAATACAAGATAGGAAAAGAAAAATTGATAGACTTTTTAGATGAAAATGTTTGTGAGTAGTATGTCAATAATTTTTGAAAATGTCTTAAAATTTTTTTAACATTAGCGGGAAAAATAACCCGTTTTTGTATTACTT
>CANQAT010000062.1 GCA_947588925.1 uncultured Bacilli bacterium
AAACTTATGAATTTGAAATAACAAAGGATACAAAAGATATTACAATTAAATCATATGAGAATGTAATAAAAGGAAAAATTACTTTAAATAAAATTGATAGTGAAGGACTTGATAGAAAATACGCAACCTTAAAAGGAGCGGTATACGGAATATATCAGGATGGAGATTTAATTCAAACTATCAAAACAAATGAATTTGGAATAGCTTATTTAGATAATCTACCATATGGGAAGTATTATGTAAAAGAGATAACCCCAAGCACAGGATATGAACTAGATACTAATACTTATGAATTTGAGATAACAAAAGATACAAGAGATATTACAATTAAATCATATGAGAATGTAATAAAAGGAAAAATAACTTTAAATAAATTCGATAGTGAAGGTCTTGATAGGAAGTACGCAACCTTAAAAGGAGCGGTATACGGAATATATCAAGATGGATATTTAATTCAAACTATCGAAACAGATGAAAATGGGATAGCTTATTTAGATAATCTACCATATGGAAAATATTATGTAAAAGAGATAACTCCAAGTACAGGTTATGAACTAGATACTAATACTTATGAATTTGAAATAACAAAAGATACAAGAGATATTACAATTAAATCATATGAGAATGTAATAAAGGGCAACGTAGTATTAAATAAATATTATGGACAAAATGGAAACTATGAGTATGAGAACGGGGCTATATTTGAAATATATGATATGTTTGAAAATTTAATTGGAAGTTATGAAACTGCTAGTGGAGTAATTAATTTAGAGTTGGATTATGGAAAGTATTATGTTGTTCAAATAAAAGGCAAACCGGATTATTCATACGTTGAAACATTTAACATTACTGTTGATAGTAAGAAAGATTATGTATTTGATTTATATGATGAAAGTCAAATTTTAGTAGTAAATGTACCAGATACACATAAAACTGACTATCATAGATTATTTCCTATAGTATCAATTATAACAGGTATAGTATTAATATTAAAATCAAAAAAGAAGATTGTCTAGTCTTCTTTTTTCTTTCTTGAAATATCGTTTAATATTGGTAAAATTATAGGATATCTACCAGTTTTTTCATATATAAATGAAGAAATATTTGTTATTAATTCTGATTTAATATCACTAAATATACAATTAAACTTTAATTTATTATTTATTATATTGCTTGCTTCGTTTTCAATAGATTTAAGCAGTTCAATATTTTCTTGAATTAGTACAAATCCTCTTGTAGTTATATTAGGTGGAATAACTAATTTTCTCATCTGTGTATTTATATTTGCAATTATTACAACAATTCCATCACTAGACATAATTTTTCTCTCTCGCATAACAGCGTTTCCTATTTCGCCGATACGGTTTCCATCTACGTAAACATCTCCAGATTGTACATTTTTATCCTTTTTGATAACTCCTTTATATAATGATAAAACCTCACCATTTTCAAGTACAAAAGTATTTTCTTTTGGTATACCACATAAAACTGCTAAATCAGCGTGACTTTTAAGCATCATATATTCACCGTGAAAAGGCATAAAATATTTAGGCTTAATTAGTCTAAGCATTAATTTTAATTCTTCTTTATTTCCGTGTCCTGATGTATGTACATCGTTTAGCGATGTATTAGTATATACTTTAACACCTTGTAAATATAGTTTATTAATGATCCTTGATATGCTTAATGCATTTCCGGGTATAGCAGATGATGAGAATATAACTACATCATCATCTTGTAATTTAATTTGTCTATGTGAATTATTAGCTATACGTGATAAAGCTGCGAGCGGTTCGCCCTGTGAGCCTGTACAAAGTAAACAAACTTCATTAGGTGGTAGGGCATTAGCCTCTTCTGGAGTTATGAAAAGCTCTTTATGCTTTATATATCCAGACTCTAAAGAAATCTCAATATTATTTTCCATGCTTCTTCCAAATATTGCAATTTTTCTATTATTTCTCTTACAAGTATCAACTATGTGTTTTAATCTATAAATATTAGACGCAAATGTAGCTATTATAATTCTACTTTTAGTTTGTGAAAATATATGTGATAATGCGGCGTCTACTTTAGATTCACTTATACTCATACCTTCGTTAAGAGCATTTGTACTATCACTTAAAAGTAAAGATACTCCCTCTTCACCAATCCTTGCCATTTTATGTAGGTTTGCCATAGGTCCAATAGGAGTTAAGTCGAATTTAAAGTCTCCTGTTGTTACTATAGTTCCATTTGGAGTGTGAATTACAATTCCATGAGAATCTGGAATAGAGTGTGTAGTTCTAAAGAATTCAACAGACATAGTTTTAAATTTAATTTTCGTATTTTCATCATATACATATAAGTTTTTATAATTTATATTTCTATCTTCTAATTTCTTTCTTATAAGACCCGCAGCTTGGTTAGGGGAATATATATATGGAACATTAACTGTTTGAAGTAAAAATGGTATACCGCCAATGTGATCTTCATGTCCATGTGTTATTATTAAGGCTTTAATTTTACTTTCGTTTTTCTTTAAAAAAGTAAAGTCTGGAATGATGTAGTCAACTCCCGGCAAATCATCAGATGGAAAAGTAATTCCAACATCAGTAATAATAATCTCATTGCCTGTCATAACACAATACATATTTTTTCCTACTTCTCCAAGTCCGCCTAAAGCGAAAATTTTTGTATCATTTATATTGTTCGTTATTTTCAAAGTTTTCCTCCTTTCTAAAGTTTTTTTCGACTATACAATTATACTATTAAAATTAAAGTTTGTCTAGTCGAAAAGAAAAAAGACCAAAGTCTTTTATCTGTTGTAGAATTCTACAATTAATGAGTCGTTAATCTCACCGTTTAATTCAGATCTTTCTGGATATCTAACATAAGTTGCTTGCATTTTAGCTTCATCGTAATTTATGAATGCAACTCTCTTAGAAATAGATTCTAATGAACTTTTAACGATTGCAAGTTCTTTATCAGATTCCTTTATAGCTATAACGTCATTTGGTTTACACCTATATGAAGGGATATCAACTTTTCTACCATTAACAGTTATATGTCCATGATTAACTAGTTGTCTCGCACCTTTTCTAGTAGTTGCAAATCCAATACGATATACTAAGTTATCCAATCTGCTTTCAAGTAATTTGAATAGGTTTTCGCCATGAACACCTTTCATTTTTCCAGCTTCTTCAAATGTTTTTCTGAATTGTTTTTCGTTTAGTCCATACATAAATCTAACTTTTTGTTTTTCTTGTAATTGAACACCGTAGTTAGATAATTTTTTTGCTTTTTTACTTCCATGAATACCGGGTGCGAAAGGCTTTTTAGCAAGCTCTTTGCCTGTTTCTAAAGTAGAAAAACCTAAACGACGACTTACACGATAACTTGAGTCTGTGTATCTTGACATAAAATTCTCCTTTCTTACGAAAAGAATCCAAGCCTAATTATAGGGTGTTTGTTTTAATATTTTCACTAATAAGCTTTAGCTACTAATAACACTTAAGCAACAAACACGTTATAAACATCTAAGATTGCTTAATTCGCAAGTATAATTATATTATTAATTATATTTATTGTCAAGGCTAATTATGCAAAAAGTATATAAAAATGTGAAAAAATAAAGTATTGACAATAAATATCAGTTTAATATAAAATTAAATTAGGAGGTTTTTATGAGTAATTGGGATAAAGAATATTTAAAGTTGTGCAGAAGAATACTAACAGAAGGAAAGGAAGTAGAAAATAGGACTGGTATTAATTCAATTAAAGTACCTAGTCATAATTTCCATTTTGATTTGAGTGAGGAATTTCCAATATTACAGACTAAACAGTTGTTTTTTAAAAATGCTATTACGGAAATACTTTGGATTTATCAGGCTAAAAGTAATGATGTTTCTTGGTTGCGCGCACGCAATAACCATGTATGGGATGAATGGGTTATAGATAGTGATGGAATATATAGAACATATGAAGAAAAGGATGGTAAAAAGATTTTAAAAAGTGAAAAAGAATTTGGTAAGGAATTTGCAGGGACTATAGGAACTGCATATGGCTGGATTGTAAATCGCTACAACCTCACAGACTATATATTAAATAGTATAAAAAATAATAAAACAGATAGAAGAATGGTTATGTCTCTTTGGCAAAATGAATGGTTAGATAGCGCAGTTCTACCATCATGTGTATGGTCAAGTGAGTGGGATGTTACAGATGGAAAATTAAATGCTTTAGTTCATCAAAGAAGTGCGGATGTTGCGCTTGGACTACCTTTTAATGTAACGCAATATGCAACTTTATTAACTCTTTTTGCAAGTGTATCTGGGCTTGAGGCTGGAACTCTTGATTGGTCTATTAAAGACGCACACATATATGTAAATCATGTAGAGGGAATAAAACTGCAACTAAAAAGGGAAGAAATACTAAATTCATTAAGTAAATTATCAGTTTCTGAGTTAAAAGAATTAAAGCAAAAACTAGAAGATGAGCAATTTGAAGGTGAAATTACAGAGGAAAATGAAAGTAAATTAAGAGCTATTGATATATTACAAACATCTCTAAAGCCTTATTTATGGGTTAATCCTGATATTAAAGATTTCTATAAATTTGATAATTCAAATGAGTTAAAAGATATTAAAGTTAAACAGTATAAACACATGGGAAAAATACCTTTTAAGGTAGCTCAGTAGGTGATGAGTGTGCAAATAAGTATGATAGCCGCAATAGGCAAAAATAATGAATTAGGTAAAGATAACAATTTAATATGGAGATTTAAAGAAGATATGAAATTCTTTAAAGACACAACTATGAATCATCCAGTTGTTATGGGAAGAAAGACTTTTGAATCTTTGCCTAAAGTATTACATGGAAGAAAAAATATTGTTTTAAGTTCTAAAAAAATAGAAAATAAAGAAATAGAAGTACATTCATCTTTTCAATCATTTTTAGATAGATATAAAAATTATAATGATGAAATATTTATAATTGGAGGGGAGTCCATATATAAATTATTTATAAACTTTGCAAGCAAGATGTATCTAACTGAAATAAATGCAGAAGATAAAAGTGCGGATGTATTTTATCCTAGGTTTAATAAAGAGGATTGGACTAGGGAAGAGCTATATAGTTCCTCTCAAAATGGAATAGAGTTTACACACGTTTTATATAAAAGGATGAAGTAATCCTTTTTTACTGCGAAAATATTGTCGAATTTATCAAAAAGTATGATATAATTATAATAGGGTGATGACAATGGATAATTTAACACTTATTATGTTTACGTTGTTTTTAATAGGAGCAGGGCTAATTATAGGTGTTTTGAATTTTGTACAAAGTAAGAAAAATAAAAAGATAAAAAAGACTTTAGAAAAGTTAGAAGTAGAAAAAAATGAGCTTGCAACTTCACCAATTGTACCAGAGTTAGCTAAAGTTGAAAGTTACTTAAATAATGATAAATTAAAGGCTTTATATGACGAATGGTCAAATAGATTAAAGCAGATAAAAGAAGTACAAATACCAAAATTATCTGATATGATTTTAGACGCAGAATACTCACTATCTCAAATGGATTATAAAAGTACTATGTATAAGATAGCAAAACTAGAAATGGAGCTATATAAAGTTCGTACTAATTCTGATTTCTTATTTGGAGAGATAAAGGATTTAACATCTAGTGAGGAACGTAGTAGGACTGTAATAACTAGTTATAAAGCACGTTATAGAGCTCTATATCAAAAGTTTAATGACTCAAAGCAAGAGTTTGGAGGATACGCTGATGTAATAAGTACTCAGTTTGAAGTAATTGCAAAAAGATTTGAAGATTTTGAGACTATTATGGATAACAGTGAGTATACAGAGGTAGATAAAATATTAAATATAATAGATGAACTGTTAAATCATATGACAGTTGTTATAGAAGAGGTTCCATCTATTGTTCTCATGATAGATAGTGTAATACCAAAAAGTATTAAAGAAGTAGAAGATACATATAATGAGATGATTAAAGAAGGATATCCACTTGACTATTTAAATGTAGAATACAATTTAAAAGAGATAAGTAACAAAGTAGAAGAGATTGCTTCAAGAACAAAAAAATTAGATATGAATCAAAGCCTTGTTGAATTAAAGGTTTTAGGTGAATATTTCGATAATGTATTTAAAGACTTTGAAAAAGAGAAATTAGATAGAAAAACTTATGAAGAGAAGGTTTTATCATTTAGTACAAAGTTAACAAAAATAAATGGCGTTGTAGATGATATATATAATAGTTTAAACGATATAAAAAATATTTACAATTTAAAACAAGATGATATGGTTGTATTAGAACAAATAAGAAGTGAATTAAATGATTTAAACACTAATTTTAAGGTTTTACAAGATCATACAAAATTTAATAATACTTTTGCTTATTCAAAACTAGTAAGTGAAATAGAGGGTTTATCTAATAATCTATCTCATACTGAGGAAAAATTAGATAAAGTATTAAATGTAATTGGTAATATGCACGATGATGAGGTAAGAGCAAGACAACAATTAGAAGAGATAAAGTTAGTACTTAAGGATTCAAAACTACAGATGAGGGATTATAAATTGCCAATAATACCAGATTATTATTACGTTGAACTTAATGAGGCTAATGTTGCTATTAAAGAGATAGTAAAAGAACTAGATAAAAAACCTATTACAATAGAAGTATTAAATACTAGAGTTGATACTGCTCGTGATTTAGTTTTAAAATTATATACTAAGACTAAAGAGCTTATGAAAAATGCAATGTTTGCAGAAAAGGCTATTGTTTATGGAAATAGATATAGAAGTAGTAATTCAGAGTTGAATGAAAGTTTGAATATGTCTGAAAAATTGTTCTTTAGTGGGGAATATAAAAAGTCATTTGAACTTACTGTAAATGTTCTAAATAAAATAGAGCCCGGTATATATAATAAAATATTAAATTTATATAGTTCAAAAGAAAAATAATTATAAATGAATACATGTTAAAAATTAGGGAATAACTATACTAGTTATTCTTTAATTTAAAAGGTAAATGCATAGTATTTCTATGCAAAAAATGTAAAGCAAACAAATGTTCCTCTTGACAGGGGGGGGG
>CANQAT010000063.1 GCA_947588925.1 uncultured Bacilli bacterium
TACTAACAATACTGTTAAAATCAATAAACTTATATAAATGATTTTCTTTTTATTCATAACTTCCTCCTAGTTTTTAAATATTGTACTTAAAAACTATTTGGATAGAAAATTTGTCTTAAATAATAAAGTAAAAATAAAAAAAATGAAAGATACTGATTTCAAAAATAAAAAAATATCATTTTAGAATACCTATATCCAATAAGATTCTAAAACAATATTTTATTATTCTAAGTACAATACTTAACTACTTTTTACATATCTATATTATAGTGGAAAATGCTTTTCGTAGTCAATGATTCTATAAAATTACATTAATTTCATTAAATATTTAGCCGTTCTAACCATTTGTGAAGTATAGGAATTTTCATTATCATACCAAGCAACAACTTGTACCATTGTCCTATTTTCTGGTAAAGCAATTACTTTGGTTTGTGTAGCATCAAAAACAGAACCATGCGTATCACCAACAATATCACTAGATACGATATCTTCTTCTGTATATCCAAAAGAATCACTCTGTTTAGATTTCATAACTTCATTAATTTCTTCCTTCGTAACTACCTTTTCTACTACAGCATCTAAAAGAGTTAAAGATCCATCAGTTACTGGTACTCTTTCTGCACTACCAATTAATTTTTTATCAAGTTCAGGAATGACAAGTCCAATAGCCTTAGCAGCCCCTGTTGAATTTGGAACAATATTAACGGCAGCAGCTCTTGCTCTTCGTAAATTTCCCTTTCGATGCGGTCCATCTAATAACATTTGATCTCCTGTATAAGCATGAATGGTAGTCATAATACCAGATTCTATCTTAGCATAATCATTAAGTACTTTAGCCATAGGAGCAAGGCAATTTGTAGTACAAGATGCTGCTGAAATAATGGTATCCTCTTTCGTTAAAGTATCTTCATTAACACCATATACGATAGTTTTGACATCATCTCCAGCAGGTGCTGAAATAATTACTTTTTTGGCTCCTGCTTCTATATGGGCATTAGCCTTTTCTTTCGTTGTAAAAAAACCAGTACATTCTAATACGACATCTACTCCTAATTCTTTCCAAGGTAAATGAATAGGATCTGGTTCCTTATAAATTTTAATCTTTTCTTGATCTACAATAATAGAATCTTCTGTATACTGAATTGTATCTGCTAATTCATATTTCTTTTGAGCAGAATCATATTTTAGTAAATAAGCTAACATCTCAGGAGAAGTTAAATCGTTAATTGCTACTACTTCAATTCCCTCTTTATGAAACATCTGTCTAAAAGCAAGTCTTCCAATTCTACCAAAACCATTAATTGCTACTTTCATAATCATCTATCCTTTCTAATTTCATTATATAATTTTATCCATTTTCATTCAATAGATACCAAAGTAAACTATACAAAACTTGTCACTTATCATATATTTTATTTCGAATCATAAAATAACGATAAGAGGTGAATTATGAATTTAATTACTAGAAATGGACCTAGTTCTAAAAATACACCAACAGATACATATGATTCTTTATTACTAGCAATTCATACAGATTATATTGCTGGTGTTGAAATGAACTTAAATATGACGAAAGATGGAAAAATTATTGTTTACCAAACAGATGCTATTGATAATCATCCTAACTATAAAATATCAGACTTAACTTATACAGAACTACAAAAATTCAATTTAGGAAGTAAAGTCAAAAAGCATTGGATTATTACCTTAGAAGATGTATTAAAACTTTTTGAAACAACTACGAAAATGTTAGTTTTAAATCTCAATAACCACGGAGAAAATAATTCTATTTTTACAAAGACAATTTTTAATTTAATTGATCAATATCCTAATGATAATATTTATATCAAAAGTTCTTGTAAGGAAATTGTATTAGATATGAAAGGAACCGAAAATAAAGCCAAAATTGGTGCTGTGATTATGAATACAGAACCTTATTTTTGGGATTTAAATTTAGATTTTTATTCAGTATCTATTCAACATGCAGATATCAATGAATGCAGCAAATATATCAAAAAACAAATGAATAATAATCGTTATATTATGATGGGAGATATTGATAGTCCAAACTTATATGAAAATGTGAAATCAAGTCTAAGTAATGATATTATGGATAAATCTTATATTATTACTTCTAATGTCGTTTCTCTAGCGCAAGAATATTACCAAAATTAAAAAATCATGAAAAAATAAACACCTCCAATCAAAATTGGAGGTGTTTATTATTGAATTAAAGTACCTTTTACGATATTGGAGGTACTACCATTTCCTGTTTTTATCATCTTATCGACTAAATTAGAAGTAGCAGTAGTATAATTAATAGTTATTTGAGTCTTATTAAAACCAGTTTTTAATGCAGCATTACTAAACATTCCACTATAAAGAATAGTAGAACGATTTGAAAGAATATTAATTGTTGTTATTATTTTACGGCAATCACCAAACATATAACTCATGTCAGTTACTTTAGATAAATCCCATCCACTTAAATCAAGATTTTCTAAATTAACACAATCATTAAACAAGAAATCCATTTTCATTACTTTGGAAGTATTCCATTGACCAAGATCTAAAGTGGTTAATGCTTGACATCCTTGAAACATATCACTCATAAATTGAACATTGGAAGTCTTCCACTTATTTATATATAAAGTTTTTAAATGATAACAATTTTGAAACATACTTTCCATATAAGTTACGTTGGAAGTATTCCAACTATTTAAATCTAATGTTGTCAAAGAAGAACATTTTGCAAACATACTGCGCATACTATGTACCCCTGATACATTCCATTGACTTAAACCTTTAATAGTTGTTAAACTTTCGCACCCATTAAACAAATAATCCATACTATAAACTTTTGAAACATTCCATCCACTTAGATCTAAATCTGTTAATTGATCACAATTAGAAAACAACCATTCCATAGAACTAACACTTGAAGTATCCCATTGGCTTAAATTTAAAGATTGGATACCACTACCAAAAAACATATAAGACATAGAAGTTACTTTAGAAGTATTCCAACTATTTAAATCTAATGTTGTTAAATATGGGCAACCACTAAACATGTACCTCATATTTGTAACATTCGTAGTATCTAAGTACTGTAATCCTTCAATCGTAGTTAAATGACGAAAATTATAAAATAAATAAGAACTATTACTATTAGCAATTATTTTTCCATTTCCCTGAATATATACTGTATTAGTAGATGAATCATAATAAGCCATAATACTTCCATTTTTTTCTTCAGAAATATCCCAACTTAATAATCCAGTCATCGGATTTAATTTATTCTGAAAAACTATTTTTGTAATTGTTTCTTTATATTGCCAAAATGAACCTACATAGGAATCATACCCTATACATATTAATGTACCTGTTGCATTAGCATTATAATTTGATACTTGTGGATTACTCCAAGCACTTTTTAAGCCGCTATTAGATACTGTTCTATACCATATATAATTGATTCCTTGCGTATTGATTTCTACATTGCCTGTTGTTATTCCAGTTGCTGCTATATTACTATTAGGAGTACTACTTACTGTAGATATATAATACTCGTAATTTTTTATTCCACTAAATGCAACACCGGCAGTTTGAACACTAATTGTTAGTGGGGAAGATACTAAACTGCTATTTCCACCACGAATTACTGGTGCTGTTGGTGGTGTTTTATCTACTTTTACCGCTATACTACAAGATTCTGATATTCCTGCATTACTCATTACGCGCCCAGTTATGGTTGTTCCATTAGTGTTTTCTGTAATTTTATCTATATTCAGAGACTTAGAAGATACCCCGCTAACTGTTTGAGTAACACTGATTTCAAAGTTAACATCACTAACATACCAATTATCATTTCCTATTGTCCCCGATATTACTTGAATACTACATTGTGGAGATATCTTATCTAACTTCGCAACATAGGTACTATTATCACTACATGACCCTGCTCCACTACATACTTTTGCATAATAAGTTGTTCCACTACTCGTTGGGCTATTTTGATTAATCGTCGTACTAGCTCCTACTATCGTTGGACTTTCGGTTGTTCCATAATAATAAGTATTTCCACTTAAATTGTTAGCTCCACCTAATGTTAAATTAAAGTTTTCTTTATGCCAACTTCCACTTCCGATTCCATCACTTGCTGCTATTGTTGGTGCTGATGGTGTTACTTTATCGATGTTAATAGTAGCCGTACAGTTTCCTATGATTCCTGCTGTACTCGTTACATTACCCGTTATTACTTGACCTACTGTATTGTCTGTTATTTTATCTAAACTAATGAATTGCGATGCTACTTTACTAATCGTTTCTGTCACTTGTAATGTTAAAGTAACATCACTCGTATACCATCCACCACTTCCTGCTGTTCCTGTTGCTACAATACTACATTGGGGTGTAGCTTTATCAAGTTTTAATTCATAACTAACAATATCACTACAAATTCCAGAACCACTACATGCTTTTGCATAATATTTAGTAGAAGCAGTATTTTCAGTAATGGTTACACTACCATTTGTTGCCACTGTTGTTGGATCACTATTTTTATCTAAATAATAAGTAATTCCACTTAACGCATTACTTCCACTGGCCGTAAAAGTTGTATCTGTTCTATGCCAACTTCCACTTCCAATTCCATCTGTTGCTGCTAAAGTTGGCGCTTTTGGTGTTGATTTATCTAATTTTAATTCATAACTTGCAACACTACTACATTTTCCTGCTCCACTACATGCTTTAGCATAATATTTGGTAGATTCTGTATTATCTGCAATCGTTATACTACCATTTGTTACTACCGTTGTTGGATTACTGTTTTTATCTAAATAATATGTAATTCCACTTGATGCACTACTTCCACTTGCTGTTAAAATCGTATCTGCCTTATGCCAACTTCCACTTGCCTTTCCATCTGTTGCTGCTAAAGTTGGTGCTTTTGGTGTTGATTTATCTAATTTTACTTCATAATTTACTACATCACTACAAAGTCCTGCTCCACTGCATACTTGCAGATAATATACTTTAGAAGTAGTATCTTCTGAAACAGAAATAGTAGTTCCCGTTGTTTTTGGTGGATTGGTTTCTCCATAATAATAAGTATTTCCACTTAAATTACTAGCTCCACTTAATGTTAAAGTAAAGTTTTCTTTATGCCAACTTCCACTTCCTATTTTATCACTTATTGTTATGGTTGGTGCATCTGGTTTTACTCTATCAATTCCACTAATTTCGAAATCTTTACATGTCTTATTATCTAAACTATCTCTAACACAGATATTTATTTTCTTATTTTCTATATAATTTTTTGTTGGTTCTTTTTGCCAATTTTGTCCTCCATCAAAGGAATATGGTAATTCCGCAAGTGTACCTACTTGTTTATCAGTTGCTTCCGATATAGTTACAGTTTTTTCTAACCATCCTCCTGTCATACTGGTTGTAAATGTTGGACCTGTATTATCTAATTTAACTGGTATTCTGACACTACTACTTTCATTGTTATCTTGATCTACTGCTCTTACATTTAAAATACCATCTAAATTTTTAATATCAGCAATACTTCCTAAATTACTACCTGATGGAATTGTTTTCCAATTACCATCTAATTTAATTGAATATTCATAATGATCAATCGCAAAAGAATAAGGACTTGTACTAGTAAAAACAACATAAGCATCTTTCACATAATAAGTACCATCATAAGGTTTAGTCTTTGCACTATCTGTATATATAGCATATTCCATTTTAAATTTTCCATTAAATCCTCGACAACCTGATGGTACCTTTTCACTTTTATTAATTTCGTTTCCTTTACTATCTCTACAAGTTAAATAATAACTATTTTCTAAACTATTGGTACTTTTGTTGTCTCTAATAATGATATTTCCATCACAAAATACATCAGTCTCATCAACTAAACCATCTTTTAAAAGAGTTTGATAATTAATATTAAAACATTCAGCATTTTCATCTGCTAATTCCCCTTTATATTGATCTGTATATAAATCTACTGCACTTTCTACCACTACATCCAAATGAGTTTCATACATTTTTTTACTTCTATTATTAGATAATTTCGTTACACTTGGTAGAACGATTGCTAAAATAATTCCTATCAAGATAATAACTACTAACATTTCTATTAATGTAAATCCTTTTTTACTCTTCATACTTATATACCCTCTATTTTATATCTATATTCTATCTTTCACAAGGTATCTTTGTCAATATACAATAAGAAGCAAAAAAAATAATTATTAGATAATTTAAAAAGAAAATATGATTTTCACTCAAGAATATTACCAAAGTAAAAATCCACCCTTAAAAAGGGTGGTTTTTCTCTGAAGCCTGTAAGGCTTGACACTGGCAGCTACCATTTGGTAGCTTTTTTGGTCTGCCAATTGCCTTTGCCACTATTACTTACCCGTAAACGGGTCTTTATATTCCTTCAAACTTCTTTGATCTTTTATTTTATCTTCCAAATCTTGATTTTGTATATAATGTTTTATTGTATTTTTATTTAATCCTACTGTACTCAC
>CANQAT010000064.1 GCA_947588925.1 uncultured Bacilli bacterium
GTAAATCCCTCGTTTTTCATAAATCTATTCCTCCCATATTAATCTATCTATATTATCTCATTGCCCCCCCCCCCCCCTGTCAAGAGGAACATTTGTTTGCTTTACATTTTTTAAAAATTTGCAAATTATTTTAACTTTTTGCAAACTTTTTATCACTATAATAAATACATTAAAATAAACCAGTTATATTACCATTACTATCTATATCCATATTTAAATAAGCACTATTTTTACCTAATCCCGGCATGGTCATAATACTTCCCATTAATACTACAATAAATCCAGCCCCACTAGAGAGTTTGATATCTCTAACTGTCATATTAAAGTTTGATGGTGCGCCCAAATGCTTCGGATCATCTGTAAAAGAATACTGTGTTTTAGCAATACATATAGGTAGATTACCAAATCCATTTTCTTCTAGATAGTTTATTTTATCTTTTATTTCATCACTTATTATTACTCGATCTGCTCTATATATTTCTTTAGATATTTTATTTATTTTATCAATTATTTTATCATTAAAATTATATAAAGGTTTAAAATCTACATCATTATTACATACATCTAGTACCTTTTTTGCAACTTCTATAGCGCCACTACTTCCATCTTTAAAAGATGTACATACGCTAATATTATATCCCATATTTTCTACATAATCTTTTACGTAATTTATCTCATCATTAGTATCAGTTTCAAATTTATTTATTACAACTACTATATTCTTAGTATATTTACTTATATTTTCTATATGTCTTTTAAGGTTTACTATACCTTCTTTTAAAGCATTAATATTTGGAGTATTAACTAATTCTTTAGATACACCACCATTATATTTTAAACTCCTTATAGTAGCATTTATAACTACACAGTTAGGTTTTAAATTACCTATTTGACACTTTATATCTAAAAACTTTTCAGCCCCTAAATCAGCTCCAAATCCAGCTTCAGTTACTACATAATTAGATAGTTTTAAACCTAAAGTTGTTGCGATTATTGAATTACATCCATGTGCGATATTAGCAAATGGACCTCCGTGTATTATTGCAGGATTATTTTCAAGTGTTTGAACTAAATTTGGTTTTATCGCATCCTTAAGCAGTAAAGCAATAGCCCCTACACAATTTAAATCACGAGCAAATATCATTTTATTATCTTTAGTATATCCTATTAAAATATTTCCAATTCTACTTTTTAAATCCTCTAAATTCTTAGATAAACAAAGTATTGCCATTATTTCACTTGCAACTGTAATTTGGTAGTTATCAAGTCTTTCTAACCCTTTATTATCATACTTTATTACTACATTTCTTAAGGCTCTATCGTTTAAATCTACACATCTGTTGAATACAACTTTATCTATACCAAGTTCATTTCCTTGATATATATGATTATCAATTATAGCACATAAAAGATTGTTTGCAGCTTCTATTGCATGTATATCTCCTGTGAAGTGCAAATTAATATCTTCCATAGGTACTACTTGAGAGTATCCCCCACCTGTTGCCCCTCCTTTAATTCCAAATACAGGTCCTAGTGAAGGTTCTCTTAATACAACAACTGATTTTTTACCAAGTTTATTTAATGCGTCATTAATACCTATACTAACAGTTGTTTTACCTTCTCCAAAAGGTGTAGGATTAATAGATGTTACAAGTATTAATTTACCTAAATCTTTATTTAAGTCATTTACATCTATATTTAATTTTGCTTTGTATTTTCCATAATATTCTAGATTATCTTCACTTATATTTAACTTACTAGCTACATCTTTAATATTTAACATATTTGAATTTTTACTTATTTCTATATCAGTCATTTGAATCACCAATATAATTATACTAAAAAAGAATAGAAAAATCTATTCCTTATTTAAAATCCTCGTCTTCTTAAGAATGATGGTATTATATCATCAGAATCATCTGAGTCATCTTGAGTAGGAGTGCTTCTAAAGTTAAGATTAGAACTATTATCTTCTCTACTTTCTACTCTAGGAGTTTGTTCAAGTGTTTTTTTATCATCATCAAATCCAGTAGCAATTACAGTAACTATAATTTCGTCATTAAGGTTTTCATTGATAACTGCACCGAATATTGTATTCATATCAGTTTTAGCACTCTTTCTAATTATATCAGCAGCCTCTTCTACTTCAAATAATGTCAAGCTATTACCACCTGTAACATTTATTATAGCATCAGTTGCTCCATCGATACTAGTTTCAAGAAGTGGACTAGATATTGCTTGTTCGGCAGCTTCTTTTGCTCTATTTTCACCAACACCAATACCGATACCAATTAAAGCAGTACCACGCTTTTCCATAACAGTTTTAACATCTGCAAAGTCTAGGTTGATTAAACCTGCAACAGCAATTAAATCTGATATAGATTGTACACCTCTTCTTAATACATTATCTACTTCTTTAAATGATTCTAGAAGTGGTGTGGACTTATCAATAATCTCTCTTAATTTATCATTTGGTATAACTATTAGAGTATCTACATTTTTCTTTAATTCTTCAATACCTATTATAGCTTGTTCCATTCTTTTTTTACCTTCAAATGAGAATGGTTTTGTAACTATACCAACAGTGAGCGCTCCTAGCTCTTGTGCGATATTTGCAATTACTGGGGCAGCACCTGTACCAGTTCCACCACCCATACCACAAGTAACAAATACCATGTCAGCTCCAGCTAGGGCTTCTTCTATTTCTTTTTTACTTTCGAGTGCGGCTTCTCTTCCTATTTCAGGTTTAGCACCAGCTCCTCTACCACCTGTTAAATTCTCTCCTATTTGTATTTTTGTTGGAGCTTTAGATACATTTAAAACTTGTAAATCGGTATTAGCAACTATGAATTCAACACCTTTTACTCCTGATTCTATCATTCGGTTTACAGCGTTATTTCCACCTCCACCAACTCCAATAACTTTTATTTTAGCAACTTGATCCATTTCTAATCCAAACATATTTTCCTCCTCTATTCACTAAAGAAAAATCCAAATATTTTCCCTAGCATTGAATCTGATGTACTTAATTTTCTGGAATTTACAGCTGTCATTTGATAAACTTCATTATCACTTATCATACTATAATCTTTTCCCTTTAGTTTCAATTTACTTATAAAATATACTATATTACCTATGCATGATGAATAAGTATTGTCTCTTATTCCTAGCATTTTAACATTTCCAATATTAGCGCCATCTCCAAATACGTCTCTTACGACATATTCAAATCCGACCATATTGCTAGTACCACCTGTTATTATAATATAATCAATTTTCCTACTTGTCAAGAGATTTATCTCTTTTTTTGCCTCATTTAATATTTCTTCTAGCCTTGACATAACTATTTCGGATAGTTCAAATTGGTTTATATTTATAACTTCTCCATTTGCGTTTTTAACTTCTATCATGTCATTTACACTAGCATTTTTTTTGTGAGCTAAAGCGAATTTTAACTTTAAGTTACAGGCAGTTTTTATATCTACTTTATACATATAAGATATATCACTATCTATATTTTTACCACCCATATTTACGATGCTACTTTTAACTAGTACGCTTTTATTATATAAGGATACGTTAGTTATTTCGCTACCGATATTGATTATCGCACCAACCTTTTCTTCAAATAGTTTATTGTTGAATGAGTAAAGGTCTCCAATGTCATTGAGTGTTATATCTACAACTTCTTTGCCTATATTTTCAAGTAAACTTACTACAGAATAAACATTCTTTTTAGGTGTGGTTACAAGTACCGCACGGCAACCGAGTACCGAACAAGGCATGCCCTTTGGATTTTTAATAAGTGTTTTATCATCTACAGTATAATCTATAGGAAGTATTGTAACCATTTCTCTTGAATTATATGGATTTGCTTTGGCAGCAATTTCTAATACTTTTATTATGTCATCACTTGTAACTATATGACCTTCGTTAGTTATTTTAACGTTGCCTTTTATAATATTATATTCTGCATTAAATGAAGGAACTGATGTAATTACTTTGTTTATTTTTATACCGAGCATTTCTTCTACTTCATCAAATGCACTTTTAATAGACTCTTTAGCAAGGTCTACGTCTGTTATTAATCCTTTTTTTATTCCTTTAGATTTATATGAAGATGCTGCAAGTAAATTTAACTTATTTTGATATAGTTCACACACCACTATTTTTATTGTATCTGAACCGATATCAAGACTTGTATAAATATGTTTCATCATATCATCTCCTACAATCTATAATAATTATACTATAAAAAGTAAAAAAAGTAAAAACATTTTTTACTTTTCCTAAAAATACTGGATTTTTTAAGAATATTTTCTAAAATTCAATTGTTTTTAGCATTGTTTTCAATATAGTTTTATCTTCAATCTTAGTTATTCCAAAACACTTCTTACCTAAATCTTTTAATGAAGCTCCTATGTGGTACAATGTATCATCTATTACCATAAATCTGTCATGAAATACATTTGAATACTTTAATTTTAAGTTTGGATATTGTTTATTAAACTTGTCTATATCTAATTTAGTTAGATAGTGACTACTTGTAACGAGTGATACGTCTACATTCTTTTGCTTATAAACTAACATATCTAATATACTTTTATCTATATAATTATCTACTATAATTATCCTTTTTATAGCCTCTTTTATTAATTCTATTATTAGACTATAAGAATCATATATCTCTCCATTAAAGAATATCTTTTGACTTTCTATTCTTTTAGGTTCTAGGGCGTCAAACAATTCATCTATCTTGGAGTCGTGTTCCAACATTTTTATTTCTATATTATTTATTTTTCTAAATATATCCTTATTTTCATTTATGAATTTTCTCATTGAGATAAATGTATTAACTATTTTAATACTCGCCTTAACGGCTACTTCACTTTTTAAAATGCCAGATAGCATAGTAATCCCGTGTTCTGTAAATACATAAGGTAGATATCTTCTACCACCATAGTTATTACTTGAGGTGAAATTTTTGCACCTCAAGTTTTTATATTCTTCTTCAGTTAATTTAAAACAATAATCTTCTGGAAATCTATTAATATTATTCCTTACATTTCTATTCAAATCTTTAGTAGTATACCCAAAAGCCTTTGCAACATCACTATCTAACATTACTTGTTTCCCTCTTACTTCATATATTAGATTTTCTATTTTTATCTCTTCTATCTCATTCATTTAACCACCTCTATTATCTTTTTTAGATATTCTTTATCTTCTATCTTAGTTATTCCAAAACATTTTTTACCTAGATCTTTTAAAGACGCTCCTATGTGGTACAATGTATCATCTACAATCATAAATCTATCATGAAATACATTTGAGTACTTTACTTTTAAATTTGGATATTGTTTATTAAATTTGTCTATATCTAATTTAGTTAGATAGTTACTACTTGTAACGAGTGTTACATCTACAGTCTTTTTCTTACAGGTTAACATATCTAATATGCTTTTATCTATGTAATTATCTATTATGATTATTCTAATTGTAGCTTCTTTTATTAATTCTATTATTAGACTGTAAGCGTCATATATTTCTCCATTAAAGAATATCTTTTGTTTTTCTATTCTTTTAGGTTCTAAGGCGTCAAACAATTCATCAATCTTTGAGTCATGTTCTAACATTTTTATTTCTATATTATTTATTTTTCTAAATATATCTTTGTTTTCATTTATGAACTTTCTCATTGCTACAAAAGCATCCATTATTCGTATACTAATAGTTTCTGCAATTGAAGTTCTTAAAACTGTTGCAAGCATGGCCACCCCTTCTTCAGTAAAAACGTAAGGATTGGTATATTTTCCTCCTCTTGTTTCAATTAATTCATTTTTGGTTTCAATTTGAAACCGAATACTTTTTAATTCTTCATTTGTTAATTTAAACATAAACCTTTCTGGAAATTTTGTAATATGTCTTTTTACAGCTAAATTAACAGATTTAGTACCATTTTTACAGCCATAAAGTTTTGCTAAATCACTATCCAACATTACTTGTTTCCCTCTTATTTCATATATTAGATTTTCTATTTTTACTTCTTCTATTTCATTCACTTCAAATACCTCCTCGTATAATAGTTTTTGTAAGAAATAAATTGTATATATTTTTCTTACATCAACTATTTTATTTTTATTCTATTTT
>CANQAT010000065.1 GCA_947588925.1 uncultured Bacilli bacterium
TAATTTTTTTGTTGTTTTTTATTTGAGACTTATAATTACTGGCTTTGCTTGTTGCATTTACTTTGAGAGGTCACTATTATTTTTGTAGATAATGCAATTCCGTCACCCAATTTATAGAAAATTGTTTTATAATTCTTATTCTCTTTTAAGAAGTCTATATATTTTCTTATTTTCTTCACTAACTGTTTTGTGTTTCTATTATTAGTTTTACTATCATCCTCTACAAGCCCATGAAATGATAAGTTATCGCTTACAACAACCCCGTTAATTTTTAAGTTTTTATCGAACTTTTCAAAGAATTTAATATACTGACTTTTAGCTGCGTCTATGAATATTAAATCAAATGTATCAGTTAAATCTACTGTAAGGGCGTCCGAATATATCACATTTATTCTATCACTCAAATTAAATTTATCTATATTTTCTACTGCGAGATCAAATCTAGATTTATCTTTTTCAATTGTAGTTACCTTAATATCATCACATACACTTGCCATTTTTATTGCAGAATATCCAATAGCAGTACCAATCTCAAGTATATTTTTAATATTATTTTCTTTTATATAATTAGTTAGGAAATCTATTCCTTCTTTTTGCATTATGGGAACACTATTTGCTTTTGCAAATTCTTCTAAGGTCTCTATTCGTATGTGTTCCATAAACCTTCATTTATCAATCTATCGCGTGTTTCTATGTGTTCCTCATATGTCTTAGAAAAATATGTCTCACCATTCTTATCTGCTACAAAATAAAAATTGTCATTAGAACTATCAGGATATAAAACAGCTTTTATTGATTCAACACTCGGATTACAAATAGGTCCTATTGGAAGTTTACCAGCTAAGTAACTACTACGAGTATTATAATCGTTTGCTTCATCTATTTCTGATTTATATAAATCTCTATCAGTAAGTTCTATTTTTTCTGCATAATAAGTAGTGACATCGCTACCCAAACTCCAATTAGCATTCAATCTATTATAAAATACTTGAGCTATTCCTGCTCTATCATCGCTACTTGCTCCTTCTAGTTCTACTATAGATGCGAGTGTTAGAATTTCATGTACATTAAACTTACTTTTTTCAATGTCACTCTTATAAGGTGTTAAAACTTTCTCCATCTCATCTAACATTACTTTGAATATTTCCTCTACTGTAACATCTTTATTTTTAAACTCATATGTATTAGGATATAAATATCCTTCTAAAGAATAGTATATACCACTTTTCTTTATACTACTATCTATAAACCAGTAATCATTTATAAGACTATCTAAGTATTTTTCATCTTTAAGGAGATCAAAAACATCATTTTCAATATTGTTAGTATATTTTGAAATAGTACTAGCAATACTTCTCATATGTTTTCCCTCTTTAAATGTTATTACAACTGCATCTGGATTATATGTATTTCCTTTAGAAAAAACTTCTACTATGTCTTTAACATCCATATTTCTTTTTAATACATATTTACCAGCTTCTATTTTATTAATTTTATTAAATTTTATATAAAGTTTAAAGCATAATTCATTTCTTATTAAGCCCTCTTGCTTTAACTTAGATATAACATTATTATATGTGCTACCACTTTCAACCATAAATTCTACTTCATCTGAATTACTACTAACAGCTTTTAAATTTATATTATAAAACACTATAAATCCTAAAATTACAACCAATAGTCCAATTACAATTGAACTTATACTAATTACTACTATTTTCTTCATAAAATAAGAAAGTAATTAAATTACTCTTTATCTCCATTTGTAACTTCATTTTGTAATTCATCTAAAATAGTTTCAATTATTTTCCATTCCTTTTCAGTTTCGATTGGAAGTAGTTTGGTCTCATCCTCACCGGGATTATATATTGAAGCATATACTTTAGTATTACCCTCTTCATCTATTGTATTATCAGTATATACTATATAATTTTTCTTAGTTTCATCGGATTCAAAAGTAAATAATACCTCACAATCTATTTCCTTTCCTTCATCATTAATAACTTTAAATGTCATTGTTTCTTCTTTCATAAATTTCCTCCTTTTTCCCTATCTAAATATGTTTGAAGAATAATGTTCGCAGCTAAACTATCTATCTTTTTCTTTCTTTTTTTTCTAGATAAATCCGCTTTGAGCATATAAGTTGTTGCTTCCTTTGTTGAAAGTCTCTCATCTTGTAGTACTACTTCTATATTAAATGTATCTAAGAGTTTTTGTTTAAACTCTATAGTTGTAGTACATCTATCTCCCAGTGTATTATTCATATTTTTTGGCAACCCTAATACAATTTTAGATATTTCGTATTCATCGATTATTTCTTTTAACTCAGGTATTACTGAATCATAGTCATTTTCATTAAATCTAATTGTTTTTAAGGTATTTGCAATAGTTTTTGTAGTATCACTTATAGAAATGCCTAAAGTTCGCGTTCCAAGGTCTAATCCTAAATATCTCATTTTTTGTTTAAGAATTCTTCAACTAAAATTTCTAGAATTTTTGTCCTATCAAAAAGCGTTATCTTGTTTCTAGCTTCTTTATGGCTAGAAATGTACCCCGGATCCCCACTCATCAAATAACCAACTATTTGATTAACTGGATTATATCCACGCTCTAATAATATTTCCGCAACTTCTTTAACTACACTAGATACATATTCACTTTGAAATTCATTTGAATCATATATTTTAGTATCATTCATTCTATCACTCTTTTCTATGAATACATTTATATTGTAACATGAATTAATTCTTTTGTAAACAAAAAGATAAGAAAAATCTTATCTATTGAAATGTGGA
The DNA here is from genome assembly GCA_947588925.1 of uncultured Bacilli bacterium. Lineage (GTDB taxonomy): Bacteria > Bacillota_I > Bacilli_A > RF39 > UBA660 > UMGS1613. The sequence continues at coordinate 2,796 of CANQAT010000065.1, forward strand.
TGATCTTCTATATCCATTTCGCCTAATTCTTCTAAAGTTCTAAAGTAATTTGCTTCCTCTTCAGAATTTGGTGGGAACATTGGTTCACCATCAACGTAGTACTCTCTTGGAATATTGCTATAATTATTTTGAATTTCTTCATTTTCTGTTTTTCGTTCAAGTTTTTTAGTATTTAATTCATAATCGTGAACTAAAATAGCTAAATCTCTTAATCCTCTATAGTTTTCTTTTAAATTTTGTTCACTGAATCCATCTTGTCTAGTTATCGCTCTTTCGATTAAGCCATCTAGTGCGATATCTAAAGATTTAGAGTAAAATGGACGGCCGCCATTACTTCTAACATCGATTATATAAAGTCTAATCGCAGATACATTTACTGCTTGAGGATTAAATTTATAACTTCCTACGCTGTAATAATTAGCTAGTTTTTCTAAAAATTTTATATCGCTAGATAAACTTTTCAGTCTTGCCCTTAAATAAGATGGATCTAAATACTTCTTCATATCACGATAAACAACTTTAATACTTTTTACTTCAACGTGTCTATAAACAATCCATAAGTTTTTCTTTAACTCTTTTATATCTATTAAACCTTTTGCTAATAAATACGCTTTTAATTCGTCTGCATTTGAACTCTCCATTGTAAAAGTATCCAAATTTTTTAATTCTTTTAGACTTGGATTATCTAATTCAATTACTCTTGCATTTTCTTTAGTCCCAATTCCAAGCTTATAGTTTGGCATATTATCTCCTCCTATTGGATGTTTTTTCTTCAGTTAATTCATCTTCTAAATATTTATAATCAATTAATTTTGAATTTAATTCATATTCAAGTATAGATATCTTTTTATTTAAAATGTTTAAATATTTTTCATCTAAATACTTTTTATATTTGTAATTTACAATACTTTTATATTTTGATAAATCATTTAAAGCTTCCATAAGGGCAGTACCATTATCACTATCATCGCTCTCGATAAAATTAATAATTAGTTTTAAATATAAATCTAGTTTTCTTTTTATCTTTCTTTTTAATACTTTTTCTATCATTGAAGGTTTTATTATAACCATTTTATTAACGATAATTCCATCATATTTAATATTATTTTTAGGTTCAAAATCAAATCCTCTTAATTTATTGTAATCAAGATAAACGATTTCTTTAGTATTACCTTTTTTACATAAATAATAATGTTTCTCATTCATAAAATCAGCTCTTTTCTAATAAATCCGGTCTTCTATCTTTTGTCCTTTTTATTTGTTCTTCCCTTCTCCATTTAGCTATATTTGCATGGTGTCCCGAAAGTAATACATCTGGAACTTTCATACCCTTAAATTCTTTTGGATGTGTATATACTGGATAATCTAGTAAATTTTCATTAAACGAATCTTTCTCATGTGATTCTTTTTCTATCACACCATCGATTAATCTTATAACGCTATCACATACTGCCATTGCAGGTATCTCCCCACCAGTAAGTACATAATCTCCTATGCTTAGTTCGATATCTACAAGGCTTCTTATTCTTTCATCATAGCCTTCATAATGACCACATATTATTATTATATGTTTTAGTGAGGATAATTCATATGCCTTAGCTTGATTATATTTAATTCCTTGAGGAGTCATAAGTATTACCTTGGAATCATTCGTTTTAATAGATTCTAAAGCGTCATATATAGGTTCAATTTTAAGAACCATTCCCTTCCCTCCACCAAAGCCATAATCATCTACTTTTTTATGTGGATCTTTTGAATAATCTCTTATATTATATATATTTATTTCTACTTTTTTAAAGTCTATTGCTCTTTTTATAATAGATTCATTAATAAATCCATTAAACATATCTGGAAATAAAGTAAGTATATCAATTTTCATTATCTAAACCTCTTATATAATTAACATATATACGTTTTTTATCGATATCTATATCTTTTATGAATTCTTTTATATAAGGTACCATATGCCTCTTAATACCATCTACTACGAATAAATCATATTTTTTAGATTTAACTATATCAACTATTTTACCTTTATATATATTATCATCATAGACATCTAAACCTATTAAATCTTCATTTAAGTAACCAAAGTTATAATCTTCTTTATTTATGTATACATCTAGCCCTTTTAATTTAATAGCAGCATTTATATCATTAATACCATTTAGCGTAACCATATCATAAGATTTATGAGGGCGATATGAATTAATTATATATGTATTATTATCTATATATAACTTATTATCTATTTTAAATACATCTTTTTTATATTTAAAATCACTAATTATTCTTATCTCGCCTTTAATACCATGTGTATTAACTATTTTACCTAAATATATTAACATAACTACCTACTATCTAATTCATATAAAATGATGCTTGTAGCAATTGCGACATTTAAACTTTCACATTTTTTATTCATGTTTATATAAATATAGTCGCTACACATATCCAAAAGTATATCTTTAACACCATTTCCTTCATTACCCATTATTATAGCAAATTTTTGACACTTTTCAATAGTTTTTATGTTTTTTCCACCATTTACTTTTGTTCCAAAAATTTTATAATTATTTGATTTCAAATCAGATATTAAAGTAGTTAGATTTCTTTTTGTTATATTTATATTAAATATCATACCTTGAGTTGCCCTAAGTACTTTTGGATTATATAAATCAACTGTATCTTCACTTAAAACTATAGTATCTATATTGAATGCAACACAACTTCTAATTATTGTTCCAAGATTTCCGGGATCTTGAATTCCATCTAACAATAGTATTTTACTGCCTATTTCCTTTTCCTTTAATTTAGAACAGACTCCAATAATCTTAGGTGGCGTGTCTAGCTCACTTATATATTTTAGTACATTAGCTGTAACATATATTTTATCTACATCAATATCTATGGTAGTATTTTTATCGATTATTACATATTTTAAATACCCATTTTTATTTGCTTCTAAAACTAGATGTTCTCCTTCTATTATAAATTCATCTAACTCATCTCTATATTTTTTTGTATAAAGTTTTTTTATGTTTTTAATTTTTTTATTTTCTGTTGATGTATATATTTCTTTTTGCATTGTATCACCTACATCAATTGTACCAAATTTCTAACGAAAAGTCAGTATACATCAATTAATTTGTAAAAATATATTGCAAAATAAAAAGTGTTGGAGTATTATAGTTTCTGACCAAAGAAAGATAATAAATCCAACACATTTATTATTATACTCCGTTTTTCTTAAATGTAAAGGTTTATTTCTCTCTTTGGTTAATCGAAGGGAGTTTTTTTATGAATACTGATGAAAATCAAAAAATTTGGATTGAT
>CANQAT010000066.1 GCA_947588925.1 uncultured Bacilli bacterium
TACCATATATATACTCCTTTCTAAATTTCTTTTTATTCTTTTACTTTCAAATCTACTCATCCTAAACTAAAAATCATTTTTAGCACCTCCCTATATATATCATTCTACAAAACTTTCGAATTTCCTTTTTTTTCTCGAAAAAAGTTTAAAAAAAGTGAAAATTTCACAAAAAATACACAAAATTTTCACAAAAAAAGGACTTAAGTCCTTTTAAAATATTCTATAATTCACTGATATACTCTCTTAATTTATTTTATTAATCCTAAGAAATATTTTTTCTTACCTCTTCTTATTACTATAACTCTACCATCTATTGCAAGACTATTTATAATCATGTTCTCATCGTTTATAGCACGACCATTTACACTAATTGCATTTGCATTTATAAACTCTCTTGCCTCTCTTTTAGATGTAGCAATATTATTATTAACAAGTGCGTCTATTAAAGTAGTCTCACCTATTATATCAAATGTAGGAACACCCTTAAAGCATATTTCTATTTCACTACTAGTTAAATCACTCACATCCCCACTAAATAATACTTCACTCATTTTGAATGCTTTTAAATACTCTTCATTTCCATGTAAGAAGGTTATTACCTCTTTTGCAAGTGTTTTTTGAGCAAGTCTTTTCTCTGGACATTCAAAATGTTCACGCTCTATACTCTCTATTTCTTCACGGGTTAAAAAAGTTAGTTTCTTTAAATAGTCTATTATAACTTCATCACTCGTATTAATTAAATATTGATATAACTCATAACTAGAAGTTTTTTCTTTATCAAGCCATAATGCATTACCTTCAGTTTTACCAAATTTTACTCCATTTGCGTCTAATACAAGTGGCATAGTCATACCAAATAACTCTACATCATTTTTCTTACGTGCAAGTTCTATACCAGTTGTAATATTTCCCCATTGATCAGATCCAGCTACTTGTAAAGTTACTCCTTTAGTCTCATTTAAGTGTACAAAATCCATTCCTTGAAGTAAAGTGTATGCAAACTCACAAAAAGTTATACCTGACTCTAGTCTTCTATTTATAATATCTTTATCAAGCATGTAATTGACATTAATATATTTACCATAATCTCTTAAAAAATCTATTATATTTATATCTTTAGTCCAGTCATAGTTATTAACTACTTCAAAGCCAAATATTTCTTTAGCTTGACGAGTTAATCCTTCTACATTCTTTTTAACTTCTTCCTTTGATATCATTTGACGTTCTTTTGATGGTTTAGGATCTCCAATAAGTCCTGTTGCGCCTCCAATTAATAAAATTGGTTTATGTCCATATTTAGCAAGACGAGTTGCAATTAAGAATGATGAGAAATGACCTATATGCATAGAATCTGCAGTAGGATCAGTACCTATATAAAATGTTAATTTTTCTTCGTTTAGTTTTTTTTCTAACTCATTAGAGCTTATATCTTTTATAAGTCCTCTCCATTTTAAATCCTCAAATAAAGTCATTATTTATCCTCCTCATTCATTATCTTAACGCCACTACTAGTCCCAATTCTAGTAGCTCCAGCATTTATCATATCTTCCATAGTTTTTAAGTCTTTAATCCCACCACTAGCTTTAATTTCTAAAACATCACTTTTATGTTCACTTATAAGTTTTACATCCTCAACTCTTGCGCCATATTCACTAAATCCAGTTGAAGTTTTAATGAAATTTACAAAAGTCTCATTACATATTTCAGTCATCTTAATTATTTCATCTTTAGTTAGTAAGCATGTCTCAATTATAACTTTTAAAACTTTACCATCTACTGCGTCTCTAATCTCTTCTATTTCTTCTTTTACATAGTCGTAATCTTTATTTTTTAAAGCTGCAATATTTATAACCATATCTATTTCAGTCGCACCTTTTTCAACTGCGTCTATTGCCTCATATACTTTAGTTTCCTTGCTTGTCATACCACTAGGAAATCCAATTACAGTACATACTTCTACATTACTACCTTTAAGTAGTTTAGATACTAAAGGTACATAGTACGGATATACACATACACTTGCAAACTTATACTTTATAGCCTCATTACAAAGATTTTCTATATCTTTGAGTGTTGCCGTGTTCTTTAAATTAGTATGATCTATATATTTATTTAATTCCATAATATTCTCCTTTACAAAAAAAGTATAATCTACTTTTTATTTTTCTTTTTACTTTTATTAGTTTTTATAAAACCCTTTTTTATATATTCTTCCCTGTATGGTGTATCCCCTATAGTTCCATAACTAGCAAGTATATCACCGTAATCCTCAGGGATATTTAGAGCAGAATTTAACTCTATTATAAATGAAGAGATAATTCTATAATATTCTTCATCCGCTAATCTATCAAATATAGTAAGTTCTGCGTAAGTAAACGCACCTATTCCAGTATTACTATTTTCAAGTTCTTTAGCACTATTTATATTATAGTTTTGTAATTCATAATACGCTTCTATTAATCTTTCTTTATAATTTTCATTTTGTTGTATCTTTATAAAAGTTACTATATCTTTTAAAACTGTTATATTTATATAAGAATCCATTAAATCACCCAAGAAAATTATATCATATTTTATTTCTTTTTAATACCCTAACTTTTTTATAATACTGTTTACTTCATTTTTATATTTCTTATCAACGTCTATGTATAACACAGTATCTTCTATTCTAGATAATACTTTATAACTATTTTCGTTTAATAAAGTATATTTATTAGTATCTTTTAAATCAATACTTGTATAAATACTATCATTAGTTTTAGAAGCTTCAAATATTTCTTTATTAGTATTATAAAATGATATTGCATAAGAATCATCTTCTAACTCATAAAATTCTATTTGATAATCTTCACCTGTTTTTCTTGCAATATATGCATCATTTATATAACCATAATCACTAAACTGGCTTATTGCGTTTACCATATAATAGTCATTATCCCTCATTATAGATTTAAACTCATCTAAAGTTAATGGTTCTTTATTGCTAGAACAAGCAGTTAATACTACTATAATTAAAACTAATAATAATACTTTTAACTTCTTCATAATATCACCAAACAAATTATACTAAAAATGGTTTATAAAGTCAAAATCATTTTTTCATAAATATGTTGGTTTTTGTTTATATATGTGATATTATTATTAATGGAAAGGTGATTAGATGTCTAATATTGTAAAAGGTCATAAGCCTAGTAAAGAAACACTAGAAGCACTAAAAGAGACTGAAGACATATTAAAAGGAAAAGTGAAAGCAAAAGGATACAAAGATATTGATAAATTAAAGAAGGATTTACTATCTAATAACTAAGTTTATGAGTTTGAAAAAGAATTTGTATAGCGTTAATATACAAATTCTTTTCTAATTTCTTAATGTGCCAATAGATACAACATAAACTCCATCTTCTCTTTTATAAGAATAATTTGCCCCTGTTAGTACAACTAAAAAGGCAGGTTCACCGCATTTGTTAGTGTCCACACGTTCTTTAAATTTTAAAAGATTGTTTGCTGCTTCATCGATATATCCCGCACCAAGTTTTATCTCTATTGCTCCCCATTTGCCACTACTTGTTCTAAGTATTGCGTCTATTTCAAAATCTTTCTCATCGCGATAAAAAGTTATATCCCCACCATAACTTTGGGTATAAATCTTTAAATCCCTCATACAAAGTGATTCAAATAAGAATCCAAATGTATTCAAATCTCTAATTAAATCATTAGGTTTTATTTCTAGTATAGCTGTTGCAATTGATGGATCTACAAAATATTTTTTTGGTTTAGTACGAAGAGCATATCTACTTCTAAAATTCAAATTAGTAACATTAACATCTTCAATTACAAATAATTTTTCTAGTGTATTTAAATAATCTGTCAAAGTTGGTCTTGAAATATCATCATCAAAATTATTTTTAACATCCCCTTCTATAGTTGAATTAGCAACAGGAGTTGAAATGTTTCTTGCAAGACTTCTTAAAACATTTAACATTTTTTCAGGATTTCTCTCTACACCATCAAATTTTACATCTTCGTGTAATAATGATTTAACATATTCTTTAGCAAATCTATATTTGGAATCACTTTTAACTTCAATTGAAGCAGGCCATCCACCTCTAACTATGATACTTGCTAAATCTTCTAGTGATAATTTAGATACTCCAGAAATATCTTTTCCCTCTATAATATCAGAAAACTTTACCTCTCCTGTAGACTCACTTGACTCAAACAAACTCATTGGTCTCATTAATACTCTTGATATTCTGCCAGTTCCAGTATGCATTGTTTCACCCTCACTTGGTCTAGCTGAACCAGTAAGAATATACTCACCCTTCTTTCCAGAATGATCGACATCAGTTCTAATTGAATCCCATACAACTGGATACATTTGCCATTCATCGAACATTCTAGGTTTTTCACCATTTAAAAATAATGATGGTTTAGTATTTTTAATTTCTTCATATTCTTGTTTTCTATCTGGATTTTGAAATTCAATTACACTTTTTGCATGATTAAGACCAGTAGTAGATTTACCGCACCATTTACACCCTTCTATAAGCACAGCTCCCATAATTTCCATAAGTTCATCTATTTCTTTATCAACAACTCTTGGTAAATAACTCATAATAAGCCTCCTTTTTATAAGTTAATTATATCATCACTTTGCAAAAAAAGCAATTTTTATTTTACATTTTGAGAAAAAATAATACTCATACAAGTATTATAATTTTTTTATATATCTAAATGTATTACCTATAGATAAATATGCTTTATATGAGTTTCTAGTCATATCTATCTCTTCTTTAGATAGATTTAAATTAATCATTTTCTTTAACTTATTTCTTTCTCTTCTAAGAGTATCAATAACAGGTATTATTATAACCTTACCACTACTTAATAACTTATATCTCCATTTACAATACTTAAAGTTATCTATTTTAGTTATATAACTTTTTTTATCATTTATTTTTATATTTAATATACTCGCTAATTCTTTATATTTATTTAATATATATTCACCATATTCATAATCTTTAACAAGTATTATAGTATCATCCATATATCTAATTATTTTATTATTATTTTGAAAGGAGTGGTCCAACATATTAGGTATTATTATAGCTTCTTTTTGTGCGATTTCAACGCCCAAAGCTATTCCTTTACTTATGAATAAATAGTCTTCAATAACCTTAATTGTTCTTTTATCTATTATATATCTATCATGTATATTATGTATTACATCATGAGAACAGTTTTCAAAGAATTTAGAAAAGTCTATTAAAATAACATATCCATTTAATCCATTTTTTAAATACCAAGAGCGCAATAACTTCTTTAGTCTATCTATACTAAACTTAAAGCCTTTACCTTTCATACTAGCTCCATTATCATATATTAAATGTCTTTTATATATAGGATCTATTATTTCATTAGAAAGAATTTTATGTACTAATCTATCTTTAATATGAGGTGCGTCTATTTTTCTAGTTTTACCCCTTTCATTAATTATAAAACTATAAGTATCCCCTACTTTATAACTATCACTTTTAATATCTCTACATACATTAGATATTATTGTAAACTCATGTAATTTAAAGTTTTGAGTTGATTTCTTATACCCAACACCCCTAGTACATTTATCTCCATAATACATAGCTTTGTGAAAACAAAAAGCCTTATTTAAATTAGCAAACTCTTTACTAACTTCCTTAACTCTTTCAAGTCTTTTATTCTTTCTTCTTTGATATCTTAATTCTTTTCTTTCTATACTATTCATTTTAATACAAATCCTTTCACTAATTAAAAATAATATAAAAAGGCTGTAAAAAATTTTTACAGCCTAAGATTAATGTATAACAATATTAAATATTTAACTAGTTACATAGTCTTGTCCATGAAATTTAAGTAAATATTCAAACCTTAAACCATGCAAGAAGCGTCCGAACAAGTACATCATTAATCACATTTAAAATATATTTATATTAATATATCTTAAGGAAAATTGATCCTTTCTTTTTAAAGCAGTTTAAAGTGTTATTAGAACATCTTTATTTAACCTGTTCTGCTTTTTATACAGAAATCTGGAGCTACGCCGTTGGTATTATTAGCATTATTGTTGTT
>CANQAT010000067.1 GCA_947588925.1 uncultured Bacilli bacterium
AATTATAGTATTTTTGATTTCTTTGAGATATATAAGGATTATAAATTCCATCCCTCAAAAACTACAACATAGCGTTATTTTTTAATTCGTTTAATTTAATTTCTAATTCTGATTTCTCTTCCTTATGTTCTTTCCAATATAATTCTTTTCTATGCTTTTTAATTTCTGATAAAGTATTTTTCAAATACATATCAACATCCTCAAGTTTAAAATTATTACTATTATACATATATTCAGATAATATTTTTCCTTTTAATAAATTTTCTGGTAGAAAAGTATCAATTAACACATCAATTAAATCACTATCATCGTCATCATCTACATAAGTATTCCAACAGATTAATTGAAAAGAAGATTCATTTAAATGAAAAATAAAGTTAATTCTATCATAAGAACGATCATATTCTATAACTATAGGTTCAACTTTTACATTCTCATAACTATTCGCTTGCTTAGATGATATATTTTTATCTACCGCAGAAATTGCACCGATTACTCCACCAGCAGGACCGGCAATAATTGCTCCAGCAACAGCTCTTCCAATAACACTATGTTGCTTCTTCTGAATTGAGGAAAACCTTGGAGGATAACCAACTGTATCCTTTTTTTTGTAAGTTACGTGGTCCTTATCAATAATTATTCTATCTTTCTCGGAAATAATACCAATTTTTGGGCATTTACAGTTTCCAATATCAATTGAATTATCATTTATTTTTATATCAATAGTAAATGTCAATACAATATTATTTTTAATTATCAATATTTCAATATCCTGAGAACTATATTTATAATACATTTTGATATCATTTAACCTAGCTTGAATTTCGTCTAATGCTTGTTTTACATCTTCATTATATTTATCTTTGTTTCGTAAAGATATCTTCATTATACTTGATATTATCAAATAAATATCTTTTTTCATATATTCACATAGATTATTATTAAAATTCTTATCCCTATTATACTCTTGTATAGCCTCTTCTAAATCTGCTTTATCATAAAAAACACCTGTATATTTATTATTGATATTCTCCTTTAATGTATTAAAAAATTCACCTTCATTTACACTTTTAAAATTTTTCTCTCTATTTGCTTCATTTTGATACATTTTAGCTAAAGTTGGAGGATTATCTTTGAGACTTTTAAAAAAATGCCCTACAGGTTCTAATCTAGCTTCTTTTTCTTCTTTAGTCGTAGGATCATCAGGCGTAATATAATTTATACCATATTTGCCTAAATCCTCCAATTCATAATTAATTGGAATTTTAGTTAAATTCTTTTTATATATTATTTTTTTATTTTTTAACAAATTCTTAATATACAATATTAAACACCAATTATCTATTAATCTATCATTTTCTAATAAATAGTAATCTTTATTTTTTAATATAATTAAGTTTTCTATAGTTCTTTTTTCTTCATAAAATAATCTATCTAGATTAAGATTGTTTAAATCATAATAAGAACTACCTTGTTCATCGTTTTCTGTAAGAAATATAATACCCACTGGTGTATGTTTTTCAACTTCCTTTAAAATATACTGTATAACTCTATCTTCAATATCTTCGATTGTATAATCAAAATTAAGTTCACTAATTTCATTACTTTTAAAAAATTCGTTTATCTCACCCAAATTTTTCCTAATAATTTCATTTTCTTTTATTATTTTAAGCGCTACTTTTAATTCTACAGGTAAATTTTTCTTATCGAATTCTATTGTAATATTATTTTCCAAAATAGAATCTTTAATTGTCCTATTATCTATACACTTTTGTAATTCATCTAATATTTTTTCTTTATAACTATCTTCAATTTCATTTCCATTGCAAAATTTTATGAAAGATATTCGAATTTTATATTCTTCACTTGCTACTAATTTTTGAGCTTCTTCCCTTCTTTTTTTCTCGTTTTCTTTTGCCTTTGCAATTTCATCTCTTAAATTCATTTTATACATCTCCTCATATTATTCTTTTTATTTCAATTAGCGCTAATAATATTTTTGCAAGCTCTTATCATAGATTTCTTACAATTATGCCTATTTTGAATTATTTTCAAAAAAATTCTTTTCACATAATATTATAACATGTTCTATAAAATAAAAATAGTTTCTTTTATTAGCTTATACACTAATCTCATAATCATCTTTTTTCGTAATCTTTTACTTTCAATTTAAACCCTTAACATACTTTTTTGTTAAGGGTACTAATTCTACATTTTTCTTTGTTAATTCTAACTTAATATCTTTATTACTTTTATATGCTTTCTTTTCTCTTTTGTTGTGTATCCTATATGCGCTAAATCATTGATAGTCATTATTGGTTAACTTCTAAATATTCCACATCCTCTCTTTCTTAAAAATAAAAAGAATATGTTTTTTTTTGCATATTCTCATTGTTTATGTAAGATACTAATTATTGATATAACCTCAAACTTATTTAATTTTTTAAAGTTGCGTACTTTGGTGAGTTATAACATATACTCCTTCCTCATTTTTTAAAATTATTTGTTCGTGATTATTGTTTTGATTAATTAAATTTACTTTAAATAAATTCCCATCTTTATATGATGAATCCACACTATAAGTATATTTTTCTTCATTCCTATAGATTTCTAAAGTAGCTGACATGTGGTACGACTTAGTATCACTCACTAGTTTATTTAGATCTTTAACAAGAGCCTTATCGTCATTCTTTCCACATCCACTAAGTAGTAAAACCGCTCCTAAAAAAATAAATAATTTTTTCATATTTCACCTCATTTTTCAATTAATTATATGGAACAAAATAACAATTATGAATAATTTAGTTAAATGTGTTTAAAATAAAAATGATAGAAAGGATGAGATTATGGAAGCGCTACAAAAAGTTTGCTTAGTTTTCACTATAATAGGCGCAATCGTTTGGGGATTAATTGGATTTTTTGACTTTAATCTAGTTACTTGGATTTTTGGAGACTCAATTATCTCGCGTATAGTTTATATTATAGTTGGTATTTGTGGATTAATAAATATTGGAATATTATTTAATCATATAGACACAAAATAAGAAAAAACCCTAATCAATTTGACTAGGGAATTTTTTATTTTTTAGTTATATTTACTGTTGCCTCTGTTCTAAGAGCTCTATAACTTACAAGTGGATTACTTCCTCTTACTATTACTTCTTTAGTATGTCTACCTTCACCAAGACCACTTAAATCTACATATACTGTTATATCAGATTCACTAATTGATGATAATACTGAACTAGCGCCTTGAACTTCTACTGTGATAAATCCATTGTTATTATCTATTGGTTGTGCGATCAAACCATCAGCTAAATTAATACCCGTAAGAGCTATTGTAAATCTAACTGGCTCAGAAGATGAATCTGTAACTGTTAAATCAACTGTTATATAATTAGTACTAATTGATTTAACACCTGATGGTCTTTTTATCTCTGCTCTAAATGATGTATTTGATGTAATATTAGAAACATCAACTTCAACATCCAAGCTATTTATTTTAGATAAGACATCGCTATCTCCATAAATTGTAACTTCGTTTTGACTGAAAGTATAGCCTGCTATAGCTTTACCTGTTACTAAATTACCTTTAGGTACAAAGTTAAGGGCTACCTTCTTGCTTGGAGAGGCTAAATCAACTTCAGCTGATACTGTAGTTGGAGGATTTACTGGAACTATCTCTACATCAACTACATTACCTTCACTATCATATGCTTTTAAAACCACATCATTAAGTTTTTGAACTCCAGCTTCTTTAACAGATAAGTTATTCAAATCGATGAGTGCTTTTACAGTTGCGACTTGTTTAATTTTATATTCCGCACCTCTTATTGTAACTTGCTCTGTACTTAATTTTACACTATTTACTATAAGAGTATTATCAAGTCTATCGTCATTTATAACATCATATGATAACTGTCTTATGTCTGATATTTTTTTATGTATAATAACTGTTGCCACACTTGGGTTAACACTATATTCTATTGAATTATTACCTCTATCATACTCTATATTAACTCTATGAGTCCCAGGCTTTAATCCCTTTAGATTAACAGTAACGCCATTATTTGTAGATTGTTTTGCAATATACAAATCTGCTTTACTTCCAATAAGCGTTACATCTACAGTCTCTGGTAATCCTTCTACTACATATAACTCACTATCATAGTTAACATTAACCTTTTGATCTTTTAATACTTCTGCATTCTGAGAAGAGAAATTAATAATCTTTTGATCTACAATTATAAATATCGCTATTGATATAAAAAGTGATAAGAATAAAAGTGTTGTCTGCTTAGAAAGCCAAGATTCAAATTTTTTATTAGGTACACTCAGTCTTTTATTAATCTTATATACTAATCTAGTAATAGGCAAAATTATAAATCTATCAAAGAAGTTGAATATGTGTTTGAAAAAATTAGTTATCTTTTTCATCAGAATCAGCCTCCTCTTCAATCATTAAGTTTTTCTTAGGGCTTAACTCTTCTAATAACATAACTCTTATTTCTTCTGGTGTTAAGTTATACCTTAACTCCCCACCTATTGCCATAGAAAGTCTACCTGTTTCTTCTGAAACGACTAATGATATACAATCTGTAATCTCTGTTATTCCTAAAGCTGCTCTATGTCTAGTACCAAGCCTTTTTATTATTTTAGAATTTTCACTTGTTGGGAAAACACTTCTCGCACAAGTTATCTTATCTCCCTGTATTATCACACCACCATCGTGCAACGGATTATTTGGGAAGAATATTGACATAAGTAAGTCACTTGATATATCCGCATATATCTTCTTTGATTTTTGAATATAATCGTTAAGACTGTTATCTCTTTCGATTACTATTAACGCACCTATTCTACTTTTTCTAAGTGAATCCATCGCACTAACTATTTCATAAACCATTCTTTCTCTTTCATCTACTGTAAGAGTTTTATGTCTACCTAGTAACTGACTTCTACCTATCTGCTCTAATACATTTCTAATTTCTGGTTGAAATATAACTATTAAAGCTAAAATACCCCACTCTATTACATAGTCAAGTAGGAAACCTATCGTAACTAAATTAAATATATCACTAAGTAGTTTCAATACTACTACTACTATGATACCTTTAAAGATTAAAACCATCTTAACATTTTTACTTAAACTTTTTAATATATAATATATCGCAAGACATAAAAGTAATATATCTATTATACTTTTTGTAATATAAACAACTGAATCGAATGTCATTTTTTACCTCCTCATTCTTATGACATTATATCACAGAAATTGAAAAAAATAAATCCAGTAAATGGATTAATATCTCGTTTTCAGATTTAACGTTATAAATTAAGAGGAAAAAGAGTGTAAAGGAATTTAATGGTATAGATCATATAAACTAACGGCGCCTATAATCCAAATCATCGTATAATATTATCCATTTAGAAAAAGTGCAGATGAGTAATAAAAAATTAGTAAGAATAAACAAAAGCACCTGTAATTAGGCGCTAACACATTAATGTGGAGATACATCTAAATCCGAATAGATTATATCTCATTTTTAGTGTATGGAACAAAAGTCAAAATAAATTTTGACCCAAATGCCATCGCTGGCATTTCTTTCTACTTCATCAAGACTATGCCTCTCCATAGACCAGTTTCGGATAGTCGCTACCCTACTTATTTTCTTGTTCCGTCAAAATTTTATTGACTTGCAGTTCCAAGTCCACTCTTCATATATAATTTTAAACCTTCAAACATTATATTTATACTCGCACTTATATCTCTATCATTTAAACTCGAACAATTCGGACATTCCC
>CANQAT010000068.1 GCA_947588925.1 uncultured Bacilli bacterium
CAAAATTCAAAGAACATTTAGTTTGTCTTGATTAGGCAAACGTTTGTTTCAATTCCCGTTGAAATCTTTTTAGCATGGGCTAATTTATCTAAATATATTAAAAATATATCTAAAACTTTTTAATTTTACCTATTGACTTTTACCAGATGTTCTATATATATCATACTTCGCAAAACTCAAATTTCCTTCTTCTAAACAAAAAAAATTGCATTTTTTTGCAATTTTTAAATTTATACTTCTTGTACAACTATTACTATCATTGGATTACACTCTGTTTCTTTATAAAAGTATTTACCAAGCTTATCTCTTATATCTAATTTTAACTTATTATAATCTATATAGTTTTCTTTAACATTTTCTTGAATTACTGAACTTACTATAGTCTCAGCCTCTTTAATTATATCTATATTATCTTTTACATATATAAATCCTTTTGTAGATATATTAGGTTTATTAATAATTGTTCTTGTTTTTTTATCTATATTAGCATTTACTATAACAATACCACTATCAGATAACATCTCTCTATCTTTTAGCACTAAATCACCAATGTCACCTGCAGTTTTACCATCTATTAGTATATCATCAACAGGTATTTTATCAGAGTTATCTATAAGTTTTCCATCTACAAATGTAGCAACTTCACCGTTTAAGTTTAATATTATATTATCCTTTGGTATATTTAATTCAGTTGCTATTATAGCATTTTCAACTTGGTCTTTATATTCTCCAGTAACTGGAAAATAGTATTTAGGTTTCATTAAGTTTATCATAAGCATTATATCCTCACTAGATGCATGAGGAGATAGTAATTGCTTAGATAATATCATTAGATTTGCCCCAACTTTAGATATTTTATTGAATACTTTAGTTGCTGTAATCTCACTTCCTGCATATAGAGGTGATAAAATAACTATTGTATCAGTTTCCTTTAAAGTAACAAACTTATCTGAATTTCTAAGTATCCTTTTTAAACTAGAATATGGTTTTTCTCTTTCATTAGATATTATTACTATAATATTTTCATCTGTTACATGAGTTATAGGTTTTATTCTTTCTTTATCGAATTTTATATAGTTTAATTCTATTCCTTTTAATATAATACTTTCTAAGGATTTACCCATTATTACTACATTTCTATCAGTTTTAGATATTTCATCAAATACTTCTTGAATTCTATATATTTGATTTTCAAATATATTGAAAAATAGTCTACCTTCGTTATCACTTAATATATCTCTAACCATCAAAGTTGTCCTATGTTTTGGACTTGTAAATCCTTTTTTATCTGCATATAGTGATTCATTCATTAAACAGAGTACATTTTGTTTACCAATATATGCAAGTTTGCCTATATCAGTAGCATATGGTCCCATCATAGATGGGTCAAATAAGTAATTGCCTGTAAATACAATTGAACCATCTTTAGTATTTAATACATATAAATAACTATCTGGTATAGAGTGTGAGATTTGTATTGGAAATACACTTTCGGTTTTAAAGTCTATTTTTTTATTAGCTTTAATTTCAATTAAATTAGCACTTTTTATCCCACTTTCTTCTAGGTCTTGTTTAATTATTTCTAAAGTAAATTTACCTCCATATATATTTATATCAGGCAAATCAACTAATATATCTGAAATCGCACCCATTTGTTCATCATGACCATGCGTGATAAATAAACCTTTAATTCTTTCTTTATTTTCTTTTAGATAGTCATAATTTGGAATTATATAGTCAACTCCCAATAATTTATCATCAGCGTGTTTTAAACCTGCTTCAAATACATATATATTCTTATCAACCTCAACTACATACATATTCTTTCCTACTTCGTTTTGACCACCTAAAGCAAATATTCTAATCTTGCTCATATTTCCCTCCTTTCTTTAGATTTAATGCTTAATAATTATAACATTATATCAGAAAAAAAGCAATTGCTTGCTTTATTACTATTTAGTTAATTATTACAAGTTTATGTAAGGCTCTTGTCATTGAAACATATAGAAGTTTTAAATCTAATATATTATCTTTAAAGTTATTTCTATTTACTATTACTACTGCATCAAATTCAAGTCCTTTAGATAAATAACTAGGAAGTATATTTATATTATTATCAAAATTGATATTATCTTTATCTATTAAGTTTATATCTATCTTGCTATTTAATTTTGTATAGAGTGCTTGAGCTTCTAAAGAATCTTTAGTTATAATAGCAACTGACTTATATTTTTCTTTTAATTCATTTATTATATCTAATATATCTTTATTAGTATATTCTACTTCATCACCATGTCTAATTACAGGAGTTGCTACATCAAGATTAAGTCTTTCATTAATTTTATTTGCCTCATTCATTATTTCTATTGTAGTTCTATAACTTTTATTTAATTTAAGTATTTCTGCATTTTTAAATATATCTAATAAACTCTCCCAAGCAGTTATACTTCTATATGAGTATAGACTTTGGGCTAAATCTCCATATATACTAAATGTTGCATTTTTAAATAATTTTTTTAATATATAGAAATTAAACTCTCCATAATCTTGTGCTTCATCGATTACAATATGTTTATAGTTATCAAAATTACTTCCAACCATTTTATATTTAATATACATAAGAGGGTATATATCTTCTATATCTATTTCGTTTATATTAATATTTTTAGTATCTATATTGTTATCATTTAATATCTCCATATAAATATCTTTAACTTTTATATTTAATACTGTAAAGTATCTTTTTAAATAAATATTTATACTATTTTTATAATCATCTATTACTTTTTTATCTGTTTTATCTTTAATTAAACGGGATAGTATTAAATCATTATTCTCTTCAATATATTTATCTATAAGTAATATTAATCTATCTACCCTACTTTTAATACTCTTATATATATTTTTATTTATTTCTTCATAAAGGCTTTTTATTAAACTTTTACTTAATATTTTAACTCCTCTTATAGTAAAGTCAGTATTTGGCAATATCTCAAGTGAATTAAAATATGTATCTATTTTATTTTTCATACTCATGGATGTTTTAAATTTAGATATGTCATCTTTAACTTTTAATATATCTAATGAATTATTTACTTTAAATGGTTCTTCTATATAGTTTAGAGCGAGTTCTAAAGTGGTGTATTCACTAACACCATTTACATCTAAATCAGGTAGTATTCCTGATATATAGCTTACAAAGAATTTATTAGGACCTATTACCATATAATCACTAGGCTTGTATAAGTCTCTATAATTATAAACTAGATAGGCAATTCTATGTAGTGCGACTGTGGTTTTACCACTTCCGGCAACACCCTGTACTATTAAGTTTTTTGTAATAGGTTCTCTTATTATTTTATTTTGTTCACTTTGTATAGTAGATACTATATTTTTAAGTCTTGTATCAGCATTTACACTTAAATATGGTTTTAATAATTCATCGTTAGATACTGTATCTACATCGTTATAATTTATAAGTTTACTGTTTTCTATAGTGTACTGCCTTTTTAAAAGTAATTTACCAGATATTATTCCATCTGGAGAGTTGTATTTAGCATTCCCTACATTTGAATCATAATATAGACTTGATATAGGTGCTCTCCAGTCTACTGTTATTAAATTGTTATCATAGTCACTTACTCCAAGTTTACCTATATAGCAAACATCTTTATTTGTCTTACTTTCAAAGTCTATTCTAGCAAAATATGGTGAGTTTTTTGCTCTTTCAATAGATTTGATTTCACCTTCTAATTTGAATTTTTCTTCCAGCATTGCATCGTAATCATTTTTGTATAGATTCTTTAAATTATTTAGTTTTAGTTTTGAATCATCAATTACTTCATTATACTTATCAAGTGTATATGATAAGTGCTTTATTTCTTCTTCCATATGACCTCCTATTAATAGCCTACGGCGTATTATAATTATCTTACCCACCATTCTACACTAAATAATCGATATTGTCAATAGTTTTTAAGGGCTTTATAAATTATTGTAAATAAAAACTAGAGGTAATCTCTAGTTAATCTTTAATTTCTGGCATTGGCAAATCAAAAGAAACATCTTTATATTGTTTTATATTTTGTTCTTTACAAAGACTAGAATATTTATCATCCCCCGAGTTTGACAGTTGCTATTTTTCAAAACGTTAGTTTAGCCTTTATATTGTAAGGCTTTTGTTTTGTCAAGAAAACGTGATTTTCTTGTTGTGTTTTGTTGACTTTCGTGTTATAATGTTATTGGAAGGTAGTTGATATGGTTATGTACATTAGAAAAGAGAAAAGAAAGGATAGAATTTACTTATCTATTGTTCATGGATATAGAGATGAAGAAAACAAAGTTAAACATAAAACAATCAAAACTTATGGATACTTAGATGAACTTAATAAAATATATGATAATCCTCTTTCCGTTATTGAAAACGAATTAAAAGAATTACAAAAAGAAAATATTAGTGAATTAACTCTTAAAGATATTAACAAAGATCCTTCTTTTGATGATTTTAATAATTCAGATGAGGAAAAAAATATTGGATACTATCTTCTTAAAAAAGTGTATTCTGAATTAGGAATATCTGACTTTTTAAACGATAAACAAAAAAAGTTAAATATAGATTATGATTTAAATGAAATACTACTTCTTCTTGTTATATGCCGCATTTTATATCCCGGTTCTAAAAAAGACAATTTTCAAAATAAAAATAAATTTTTTGAAAAATTTGACTTTTCCTTAAAAGATATATATAGAGCCCTTGATTTTTTTGATGAATTTAAAGAGGACATTCAAAAAGTAATGTGGGAAAATACAAAAGATAAATATCAGAGAAATTTATCAACCGGGTTCTTCGATTGTACAAATTACTATTTCGAAATAGATTGTAATGATGAAGATTTGTTAGATGAAGAAGGAAATGTCTTAGAAAAAGGCTATCGTAAAAGAGGTCCTGAAAAAAACCATAGACCTGACCCTATTGTTGAAATGGGATTACTTTTAGACAATAAAATATTGCCAGCTTCATACAAAATATTCCCCGGGAATGATGCAGAAAAAACTCAATTACGTCCTATTATTAATAAAACCAAAGCCACACACAATATCGATAAAATTATTGTGGTAGCTGATCGTGGCTTAAACACATCAGATAATATGTGGTTCCTTGCTGGCAAGAATGATGATAAATGTAAAAACAATGATGGTTATGTTTATGGTCAATCTGTAAGAGCTGCAAGCAAAAATTTTAAAGATTGGGTATTAAATCAGGAGGGTTATATTAACGATATTGAATATACTAAAGATGGAAAAGAAGAAACTTTTAGACATAGGGTTTATGATGAAGACGGAAATTTTAAAAACTATCAAAAGCAAACTTTGATGTTTAGACATAAGTCAAGAGTAGTTGCTAAAGAAATTCAAATAACAAGAGATGGAAAAAGAAATTGTAAAGTGCATACCTATCAAAAACAGATGGTATATTATTCACAAAAATATGCAGATAGACAACGTTACGAAAGAGAAAAAATGGT
>CANQAT010000069.1 GCA_947588925.1 uncultured Bacilli bacterium
CAGTAAACATATAGTCCATAATTGTTACGTTTGATGTTTCGAAACTACTCAAATCAAGCTCCGTTAAACTACTACAATTTCTAAACATACCCCCCATACCTGTTACTTTGGATGTATCAAAATTACTTAAATCAAGACTTGTTAAACTATTGCAGTTTTCAAACATCATTGCCATATCTGTTACTTGAGAAGTATTAAATTTTGAACTAAACCTAATACTTATTAAACTACTACAATTTCTAAACAAAGCTCCTATACCAGTACCAGTTACTTCTTTTGTATTAAAGTTGCTTAAATCTAACTCTATTAAACTATTGCAACCATCAAACATTTGACGCATATCTGTCAATTTAGAAGTGTTAAAACTGCTTAAATCTAACTGTGTTAGACTACTACAACCATAAAATATACCATGCATACCTGTTACTTGGGAAGTGTTAAAACTGCTTAAATCTAGTTCTGTTATGGCTTTACAGCCATCAAACATCCAAGTCATATCAGTTACATTTCCTGTATTCCATTTACTTAAATCTAGTTTTTCTAAACTACTACAATAACAAAACATATATCCCATTTCTTTCACATTAGATGTATCTAAATCATCTATTCCTTTTATCTCTTTTAAATTGGTACAACCGTAAAACATTCCTCCATTCCAATGACCACCCATATATATTACATCCGATGTATCTATCAAGTTTAACTCTATTTCTTCTGCTCCTTGAAAATTCGCAAAAATCCAACTAATATTTACCGGACAACTTATATATCCATCACTATATACATATATTGCTTGATTAACTTCATCATAATATCCTTTTATACTTTCATCTTTCTTTGATGATAGGTCTGTATATTCTAGTTCTTCTAAATCTTCTTTTGTTATTCCATCAGGTAGGACACTATCTTGTAAAAAGATTATTTTCTTTACTTTTACATCTATTGTATTCACATTAGGTACAGATCCATCATCGTTTTTATCTCCTACTAAAGTTTTTATATTTGCATTGAATGTCTGTCCATTTACTAAAGTACTTTCATTTAAATTCTTTAGTATCTCTATATCTTCATCCGTTACTCTTGCATAGTAATCATCTATTAAGCCTTTTAGTACTCTTGTTACTTTACTATCTTCTATTAGAAGTAATCCACTTTTTAGTCCTCTTCCATCATAGTTTATAAATATCTCTTTATCTCCTAGTACTATTTTCTTTCCATTATCAGTAATAGTGTATAATCCATCTTTTACATTATTAAATACTTCTTCATTTATTAAAGACGTATTTACTGCTCTTATATATTCACTTGTACTTATCTTTAATGATTTTATTTTTGCCTCTGTTATTATATTTAGTACTAGTGGTACTGCTATTATTGCTATAAATGCAAGTATTAATATTACTGCTAGTAACTCTACTAATGTAAATCCCTCATTTTTCATTTGCTCCATCTCCTATTATCATTATAACACATATTGTCGTATTTTTGGGACAAAAATTAAATATTTTTTATATAATGAGAAAATTATAGTGGTGATTATCAATGAAAAATATAAAATTAATAGATATCAGAGAAAAAAATGAATTAACACAAAGACAAATGGCGTCTATTCTTAATACAAGTAAATCTAATTATTGTAGATGGGAAAACTTAGAACAATTTATTCCACTTGAAAGATTAAATGATTTTTGTAATAGATTTAATACTAGTATGGATTACATCTTAAATTTAAGTGATAAAGAAATAACTAATAATAAACTTGATATTATTGATAAAAAACTAGTTGGAAAAAGACTTAAAGAAATTAGAACTAAGAATGACTTATCTCAAGAACAACTAGCTAATATTTTAAATACATCACATTCTACTATAAGTGCCTATGAAAATGGCAAAACTCTTATTCTTACTGCATTTGCTTATCAAATATGTACAAAATATAATGTATCACTAGACTGGCTTTGTGGAAGAGATAAATAAAAGCCTAAGCTACTCGCTTAGGTCTGTTAATTCTTGTTTTAACATTTGATGTTTACTATTTATTTTTTCTTCTTCTGCTACTTCTAGGGAGTACCACCCTTTTTTAAACATAGTCTCAAATACTTCTCTTTGTAAATTAGCATATTCATCAAACATCTCTTTATATTGTTTATATAGTGTTTCATTACTTGCTTCAGTTAGTACTACTGCATAATTTTTAACCATCTCTTTTAAAGTAGAGAGTAATGAATTCATATAATCTTTATCATTTAAACTTTTTCCTTTAGGTACATTAGTTTTTGGATTACTAATTTTTTTATTATTCATTTGAACCTCCATTACAAAGTATATTTAATATCTTATTCATATTACCTTCAAAAATGTTTGTTGCTTTTTCAAGCACTTTTTTTAATGTTTCATCTTTAACACTACCCTTTGCATTATAGGTACACTTATAAGCTCCATAAGTCCAATTAAACATATCAGATAAATAATCTAAATCTTTACTGCTAATAATATCAGGTACTACATCATAAGTTTCTTGCATAATTAGTCCTTTCTATAAAAATTGTTTTAATTTTTCTACTGCATTTTCTTGCATATCTACATATTCTTGTATTAATGAGTGTATTTCTTTATCTACATTTTTATGGTTTAAGAGTTTTCTTCCCTCAATTATTCCCATATTTGTTCCTTCTAGTAATAGTTCTGCTATTTTTGATGTACTTTTATCTGTTAGAGTTTTCATCTCAATACCATACCAAGTCATAGCCTTGTTCATCGCACTTGTCTTATGCGGCTCTTTACTGCTATATTCTGGATATAACTCTTCTATTCTATCTTGGATTTCTCTATACTTATTATACTGATTATCAAGTTCATTTTTTAGATTGTCATCTTCTACTTTATCTAGTATAAAATGTATTGCGTCCCTACCCATACAAGCACCTTTAGATAGCTCATCTAACACGTTTACTTCATTTTCATTTTTACTCATATAATCCCTCCTGTTATATATTGAGTATTATTTATAAAATTATACAAAATATTTAATATAAATTTAGTATCTTTTTTAATAAAAATATGATAAGATTAATATGGGTTCTAATAAGGCTTTAGAAAGGAGTAACAGGCATGAAATATTTTAAAAGCATAATTCTTGTATTAATTTGCTGCTGCATTGTATGTGGATGTGGCAAGAAGAGTGTTAACGACAAATACGCTGACGCAGATAAAATTGATGTAAATAATCAAGATACTGATACAGATAAGAAATTCTCAATGGGAAAAGATTTAATCATTAAAAATGATAACGGTGAATACCGAATAAAGTTTACTAGTGTTAAAGAAACTGATGAAAGAAACGAATTCAGTGACAAGAGAGCCGATAGAGTTGTAATCATAGAATACGAATATGAAAATATTTCTTTAAATGATGATTTATATGTATCTAATTTAAACTTTAAATTATATGATAAAGATAATAATGCAATGGAAACATATCCTGCTGGAGATACTAAATATCCAAGTAATATAAGTACTGGAAGAAAAACTGTAGCAAGTGAAGCTTATGCATTAAATAATGAAAATAATTATATTGAAATAGAATATTATGATAATATATTTAATTCAAAGCCAAATGGTACAATTGTATTAGAATGGAAATAGATTTTATAATCTATTTTTTTATTAACACTAATTTATTTATTTTTGATAGATAATTTGAACTGTTTAATTCTTCTTTAACTACCTTAAACGCATTTCCTCCATTTGCTCCTATTACATAGTGTGTTTGATTATCCATACCTAAATATATTAGTACATGTCCATCCATATATAACAGTGATGGCGCGCTACCACTTATAATATCTAGTTTTTCCTTATCAGTTTTACTATTTAATGATATAACCTCACCTACACTACTATTTTGACTAGATGTATTTCTTGGAAAAATAAAACCAAAAGTGTGATAAACATTAGAAACATAACTAGAACAGTCCACACCATAATCCATACTACCCCAACTATAAGGTATTCCTTCATATTTGAATGCTTGTATATAAACATTTCTTTTAGTATAAGGAAGATATCCTATATGGGCTTTATCCCTTTTAAGTATTATCTCCTCTTTTATTAGATTGTTATTTTTATCTTTAGATGGTATTACAAATTTATATCCATCATTAGTAGTTTCTATAAATGGAAGTTTAACGCTCATATCGAGTAATTTATTATTAATTTCTACAAATGGATCTGTAATAATTCCAAACTTATCATTATTTATAAAATAGTCATAATCTTCATCACTCACATATACTATATCCTCTTCTTTTATCCAACCTACATAGGTAGGGGTTAGTACAAATACAAAACGATTATCTTTACTTTTATGCATAACTAAAACTGGCGTGTTTATATGCATTTCACTTTCCTGCAAGTTATCAAAGTTGGTATCACTCATATTATCAAAGAAGTGTAGTTCTGTTGGAAATGATTTTAAATTTGTTCTATTTACTACTAAAGCTTTTAAAAGTTTTGTATCATTAACATTTTCTATATTCATGTTTTCAAATATATCGTTAATATCGCTATTAGTAATTAATTTGCCATCATTATATTTTGGAAGTTTTGGTATAGTATAAGAATTAATATAATTTAATATTTTTTCTTTAGATAGACTAGTTATATTCATATTGTATAAATAATCAGTCTTAGATTCAATAAGCCTATTATACTCTTTTATCTCATCTATTGTTAACAATATATCATTATCGCTTAAATTAAATATAAAGGCTTTAGAATTTTCAGGTACTATTTCTATATAAGAATCATCTATATCCTTTATACTATTTTCTATTTTTTTATCATTACACCCAACACACATAACTATTAATAATACTAGTATTACCCTTTTCATATTATCACCATCTTTATTATACTATAAATACTATTATTTTTTAAAAGATTTAATAAATAAAAAATGACAAATATTTATTTATCATTTTTTGATTAACGCTTTATTTTTTCCTGTTATGCAAGCTTTGAGTGATCTAATAGAATTAAGTTCTTTTCTTATCGATACTATCTTATCAGCTCTAGCCATAACCCTACCCTCTTTATAATTACTTCTTCTAAAACTTATAGGAAGTTTTTTAAAACTAATACTAGATTCAATTATTAAATTTTTTATCTCATCATTAATGAAATCTATTTTGTCTAAATTGTTTATCTCTGATTCATTAAAACTGACATTAATAGCTCTTACAGGAAATGGATACATGTGGTGAATAAT
>CANQAT010000070.1 GCA_947588925.1 uncultured Bacilli bacterium
GAAAGTAATACAAAAACGGGTTATTTTTCCCGCTAATGTTAAAAAAATTTTAAGACATTTTCAAAAATTATTGACACTAATACTTAGTAACTTTGCATATTTTAATTTTTAAATAATATAATTTAATGTATTAGGAAACTAATACTAGAAATGATAGTGAACGCAATCAAATTGCTTATCATTTCTTTTTTTCGACAAAAATTAACTATACTTTATTATATATTATTAACGGTGATAATATGAAAAAAAGATTTAAATCAAAAAAAAGGTTTAATTATAAATTAATAATACTTCCATTAATAGTTGTACTCTTTGTAATATTATATAATTTTATTAGTAATAAATTAAGATCTTCAATACCTAATAAAGATATAATAGATATAATATTTAAAACCGAGGATAAATATATATATGATGGTGTAAAAAACGAAAATATTTATAATAAATTTTATAATTATATAAAAGAAAATATATTTAATTCACCAGTAAACATATTACAAAACGAATTAGAATATAAAGATAAAATAGAAGATAAAGCAGAAAGTGAAAATGAAGTAAGCTTCGTCTACGGCAAACCTAAGAAAAATCGAATATATATTTATAGTTCACACCAAGGTGAGACATATTCTATGGAATATTTAGAAAATCATAATATAGTTCCAGATGTGATTATGGCTTCTAAAATGTTAAAAGATAAACTAGATAATTTAGGTATATATACTGTAGTTGAAGAAAGTGATATACTATCCTATATGAAAGAAAACAATCTAAATCACGCGGGAAGTTATATAGCAAGCCGTAAATTCTTAACTGAAGCAATGAATAAATATAAAGATATAGACATTTTTATTGATTTACACCGTGATGCGGCAACTCACAAGGTAACTTATACAAACATAGACGGTAAAGACTGTGCGAAAGTATTATTCGTAATAGGTCTTGAAAATGAAAACTATCAGAAAAATTTGGATGTAGTAGAGAAAATAAACAATATAATCAATGAAAAATACCCAACACTTTCACGCGGTATTATGAAAAAACAGGGTGCGGGAGTTAATGGCGTATATAATCAAGATTTAAAAGAAAATGTAATACTACTTGAATTAGGTGGTAATGAAAATAACATAGAAGAGATTAATAACACTCTAGATATAATTGCTAAAGTAATAGGTGAATATTTAAATGAAAAAGAAGAAAAATAATAATATATTTAACATTATATTTATGATATTATTTTTAAGCTTCTTAGTTGTATATTTTTCAGAGAAAACAGGCTATTATGAATATAAAAATCATAATAAAGCCGTTTTAACAGAAGAACAAATAAAGAAATTTGAAAGTGATGTTGCTAGTGGAAAGGAAGTAGATTTAAACGATTACTTAATAATAAATAATAAGTCTTATGATAATAAACTTTCTAAACTTGCAAGCAAATTTTCTGATGGAATAAGTAGCGTGGTTAAAACAAGTGTAGAAAATACTTTTAAATTTTTATCAGGTCTTATTGAAGAATAAACCAAAATTTGATACAATTATAAGGGTGATGATATGTATTTATTAAAAAAAGAAAACTGGTGGATATGGCTTTTATTACTATTCTTTTCTGGAGGTTCATCTAGTATAGTACTGGGTGCTTTGCTAAACGTATATAACAAAAATGCTTGGTATACAAAGTGGTATATATGGGTAATAGGTCTTATATTAATCATTCCATTTTCTATAATGGTAATGGTATTTAATATAGATATTACAACAAAGACTGCCTGTAAATTAGGTGTAAAGGGTAGTGAAGCTTATTTATCTCCTTATATATGGATTATTCTTTTAATAATACCAGTATTAGGTTGGATATGTTTTGTTGGATTACTAATTTATCTTAATATAGCAATACTTGTTAAATTATATAATGGAAATGGCGAAAAATATATAGATTAATTTATATATTTTTTTTAATATTTATGATAAAATAGTTAGTGGTGATGTTATGGAACAGTTAACTCGTTCAGAACTTAGAAAAAATATAATGACAATACTTTATCAAATAAATGTATATACTTCTAATAAAATAGAATATAACGTAGATGATATAATAAAAGAAGTTAATCCAATAGACAATGAATTTGTTAAAGATATGGTTTATGGAGTTGTAACAAAAAAAGAAGAATTAGATGAAATAGCAAATAAATACTTGAATAAATGGACTATTGATAGATTAGGCAATACAGACCAATCCATACTTAGAATGGGTATATATGAGTTAATATACACTAATACTCCTGATATAGTCGCAATAAATGAAGCAGTTGAACTTGCAAAGTTATATAGTGATGATGATGTTAAAAATATGATTAACGGTGTGTTAGATAAGGTATACCACAGTAAGGTAGATAAAAATGGATAATAAGTATTTAAGTGTTAGTGCGATTACTAGATATTTAAAGGCAAAATTCGATAGTGATGATAATCTTAGAGTAGTATTTCTAAAAGGTGAAATATCAAATATTAAGTACCACACCACAGGACATATATATTTCTCACTTAAAGATGAAACTAGTAAGATAAACGCTATTATGTTTGCTAGTAGTGCGAAAAAATTACTATTTAAACCTATTGATGGCTCTAAAGTACTCGTAACAGGTAGAATTAGTGTTTATGAGGCAACAGGTGGATATCAAATATATGTAGATGAAATGCTTGAAGATGGTATAGGTAACCTTTATATAGCATTTGAAGAGTTAAAGAAAAAATTATCTAAAGAAGGCTTGTTTGATGCTAAATACAAAAAACAAATACCTAAAATACCAAATAGGGTAGGAGTTGTAACTGCTCCAACCGGGGCTGCTATTAAAGATATAATGTCTACTATCAAAAGGAGATTTCCTATATGTGAAGTTATACTTTTTCCATCATTAGTACAAGGAGAAAGTGCTAAAGAAGATATAGTAAAGAATATTAAACTTGCAGAAAATTATGATTTGGATGTATTAATAGTAGGTAGAGGTGGTGGCTCTATTGAAGATTTATGGCCATTTAACGAAGAGATAGTAGCTCGTGCTATATTCGAGTGTAATATACCTGTTATTAGTGCTGTAGGACACGAAATAGACTTTACAATAGCAGATTATGTTGCAGATATGCGCGCACCAACTCCAACAGGAGCAGCAGAGATGGCTGTACCTAATATGAGTGATTTAATAAGTCTTATAAGTAATTTAAAAATAAGATTAAATGAAGCAATAAATAAAAATGTTAATTATCAAAAACTATTGCTAGATTCTATTAAAGGTTCATATGCATTAAAAAATCCACTTATAATGTATGAAAGTAAAAAGCAAAAACTTGATATGTTACTAGATAATTTAAATAAAACTTTACTTAAGAAATATGATAATTCACTTCATAAACTTGAAATAGTTAAAAAAAGTTTTATTTTAAATAATCCAACATTACTTTATAAAGAAAAGATGACTAAACTAGATAGTTTAATAGAAAAGTTAGAATTAATTAATCCACTTGGAGTATTAAAAAGAGGATACTCACTAACTTATAAAGATGATAAAGTTTTAAAAGACATTAAAAGTGTTAACACGGGAGATACACTACTTATAAAACTATATGATGGTGAGATTAATACTAAGGTTAAAAGTGTAAAGGAGAATAAAAATGACTAAAGAAAAAGAAAAAACATTTGAAGAAAAATTAAAAGAATTAGAAACTATTGTAAATGAGTTAGAATCTGGTGAGATAGATTTAGATTCATCAATAGAAAAATATACAAGTGCGATGAGGCTTGTAAAAGAATGTGATGAAAAACTTAAAAATGTAGAAGAACAAGTAAATAAGATAGTTACTGAAAATGGTACTTTAGAAAATTTTGAAGTTGAATAAAATATTTAAAATATAAGTGAGGTGTGTAATATGAGTTATCCAAAAAGTTTATTTATGCCTTTACTTTATATAATTTTACTTGCAATAGCAGGTTTAATTATATTTATTGTATTAAAGTTTAAAAAGAAAAAAGAAAAAGATATTGTATATAATAATAGTAATAAAATTAAAATGCTTATCAGTTTATCAGATAAGCTTAATTTAGAAAAACTTTCAAATAACAAAAGATTAATTACACAAAGAGAGTATTCAAGAAAAAGTTTTGATAGAGTAAATAGAAAAGATCTTGTCTTTTACAATTTTGATAATAATATTGATAATATAATTGATGATATTGTTAAATTAATTTCCAATATGCAAAAACGTGAAAAAATATTAAAGGAAATAAATGATACAAATATCGAAACAGATATTGATATAATAAACAAATTAAATTTTAGTAAAGAAAAGTTTTTCAAAATTGAAAATGAAATAATTTCAAATATATTAAAAAATAAAGAATTTTATGAAATTAAAGTATATTTAAAGGTTTATTATGATAGTCCAGGTGGTAGAGTTAATATAAGAAAAGAAGGTACTATAACTTGTAAAGAGTTAATAGATTTGTATGAAGAATGGACTAAAGGGAAAAGATATGCTGCTAACGCTAAGATTGAAAGATCGATAATGAACGATAATATAAGATACAATGTCCTTAAAAGGGATAATTATACTTGTCAAATTTGTGGCGCTTCTGCAAAAGATGGAGCAAAGTTACATGTAGACCATATAATACCAATTTCAAGAGGTGGTAAAACAGTTATGAGCAATTTACAAACATTGTGTGAAAGATGTAACATAGGTAAATCAAATAAGATGGATGAAGATTTTGTTTTAGATATGATTTGCCCTAATTGTGGTTCAAAGTTAGTAGAGCGAAATGGAAAATATGGAAAATTTATTGGATGTAGTAATTATCCAAAATGTCATTATAAACAAAATAATTAATACCTTTTTTGGTATTGGTAGTGTAGAATAAGTAAGGAGATTTTTACCTAAAAATTAACTCTGTTATTGAATTAATTTTAATATAATTAGAGTAGATAGTCAATATCTATTCTTTTTATAATATAAATTTAATATCTCTTAAAGATAATAATTCTTTTAATTTGTTATTATCATTAGGATTGTCAACTACCCTGCACTTAAAGTGCAGGGCTTGATTTTACTGCTAAAAGCAGTTTTATCGACTAAAAGTCATTTT
>CANQAT010000071.1 GCA_947588925.1 uncultured Bacilli bacterium
TTATTTAAAAATGCAACTATCATTTTCACTAATTATTACTTAATAAAATTACTATCATTTTTACTAATTATTCACAAAAAAACGAACTTATCGTTCGTTAATTAGCCTCGTCTACATATTCTAATATACCACTTTTTAATCCAACTTGAGCTTCAGTAAATGTCCATTTATCTTTAGTCACTTTTACAACGATTAAATTGGTACATCCACCAAACATATCTACCATATTTGTAACACTTTTTGTATCAAAATTGGTTAGATCTAGTGTGGTTAGATTAGTACAGCCCCCAAACATTTGACCCGTATTATCAAGAAGACCAGTCTCTTTAAAATTACTTAAATCGAGATTTGTTAAACTACTACAATTCCGAAACATTTTAAACATATTTGTTACTTTACCTGTATTAAAATCTTTTCCAAATATTATATTTTTTAATTTCAAACAAGATTGGAACATAGTCGACATATCTGTGACATTTGATGTATTAAAACTACTTAAATCAAGTTTCTCAAGATTATTGCAGTTGTTAAACATAGCTACCATAGTAGTTACCTGTGAAGTGTCAAAGTTCTTCCCAAATTTTATCTCTTTTAATGATGTACAACCATTAAACATACTTGACATAAATTTAATGTTTGATGTATCAAAGTTATCTAGTCCTTTTATCTCTTTTAAATTAGTACATCCATTAAACATTCCTTGCATATTCGTTGCTTCTTTAGTATCAAAGTTACTTAAATCCAATGAAGTTAGACTATTACATCCACCAAACATACCCTGTATATCATTTGAGTTACTTATGTCTAAATTGCTTAAATCTAGTTCTTCTAAGCTACTACATCCCATAAAAACATTTGCAAAGCTTATAGTTCTTGATGTATCAAATCCATTAAAATTGATACGTTTTAATGCATTGAAATTATGAAACGTACTATGCATATTACCAGCATATATATAATTATCACTATAAACATAAATTACGCCATTTTTTTCATCATAGTATGCATTTATACTACCATCACTTGACACAGGTGTACTTTTCAAACTCATTAATTCCTCTTTTGTATATCCTTTAGGCAACATCCCATCTGGCAAAAATGTTATTTCCTTTACAATTGTATCTCCAATATTCCAACCGCCATTTTCTATACCTACTAATTGTTTTACTTTTGCATTAAAAGCTGTATCATTTATAAGTGTACTTTCTTTTATAGTTTTATATAAGTTTACTTGATCATCTTCTATTTTTGCATAATATCCATTTATCTTACATTTTGATAGTCTAATTACTTTACCATTCTCTATTTGAACAATACCTTCTTCAAGTCCATTTCCATCATATGATATATATATTTCATTGTCTATATTACTTATTAGTTTTCCATTATCCTTTATGGTATATATTCCATCATTGCTCTTACCACCTATAACCTCATTGTTTAGTAATGACTTTTCTATTGCATCTAAGTAATATTCAACGCTAAGTTTAGTTGATGAATACTTAGCCTCTGCTATTATATTTATTATTATTGGTACTGCTATTATTGCTATAAATGATAATATTAATATTACTGCTAGTAACTCTACTAATGTAAATCCCTCGTTTTTCATATTCTATTCCTCCCATATTAATCTATCTATATTATCTCATTGCCCCCCCCCCCCCCCCCCTGTCAAGAGGAACATTTGTTTGCTTTACACTTTTTGCGTAGAAGCACTATGCATTTGCCTTTTAAATTAAAGAATAACTAATATAATTATTCCCTTATTTTTTATGTTTATTCATCTATTTAAAGTATACTACTAGTTACTTTTAATGTCAATGAAAAAATGAGCTTTACTCATTTTAAAATTAATTCCTTTACTCTATCTTCTAAATATTTATTCTCATCTTCAGTTTCTATATTTTTAACATCAATCGCACTACCATAATTTATCTTTAAATCCCCCTTATATTTATATTCCCCACTTATTCCAAATGGTACTATTAATGAATTTGCCTTTCTTGCTATTTTTGTTATGCCACCTTTAAATGGCAATAATATATCGTTTGTTTTATTTCTAGTACCCTCAGGAAATACGCATATAACTTTACCACTTTTAAGTAAATTTAAAGAAGTCATTATAGCTTTTAAATCTATAATATCTCTATTAATTGGATAAGCACCTAATGATTCAAATATATATTTTTTAAATTTAGTTGAAAACAATTCGCTTTTTGCCATAAAGTGTACCTCATCATCTATAGTAGAAGCAACTAGTGGTATATCCCAAAAAGATTTATGATTTCCAACCAATATATAAGGCTTACTTGGTATATTTTCAAGACCACTTATTTCAGGTTTAAATACTAATTTAAAAGGTATTTTAACTACGTTTCTTACTCCTTTATAAAATTTTATATTCATTTAATCACCGTTCCTTATTATACCACACTTAACTTACAATATCTACAAAACTTTCAAGTCTTGTCTCAATTCCTCCACTACTTTCTATATCATCAACAATTATATTAATATAAGGTTTATTTAATTTTCTCATAACCAGTTCATTTACTAAACTATCCGGACCACAAGGAAAACTAGATAAAAATATTATTCCATCTATTTTATCTATACATCTAGCTATACTGCTTATATTATCTTTACCATATTTCCAATATAGTCCTTTAGAATATTTACTATACTCATCTTTAGTAAAAAATAAATCGCTATAAATTATTTCTATATTTAAATTTTTTAACATGTTAACAATAGGTTCTCCTATTAATTTATCATATATATTATAGGGATGCCCAACAAGTAATATCTTTTTTTTATCACTTCTTAAATTTCTTAAGTTAGCAAGAACTCTTGCTTTTTTTATTTTACTTTCTTTAACTACAGCATAATCATATGCATTTTTTATATCATGATTACTTATACCTAATACTTTGCCAATTTTTATTAATCCTTTTAGAATAGTTTTATTATTTTTATAATCTATATTATAATTTAATAGTCTTACGTTGAATAAGTTATTTATAATATCATACATGGCTAAAAAATTAGTACAAGTTTGACTATCTATACCATAATTATCTATTCTAGGTATCAAAATATAATCACATTTACCATCTAAATAAGCAACATGACCAATAAAATTTTTCATGGACAAGCACATTTCATCTTGTGAATATTTTATCCCTAAATCCATTATAGTTTTATTAGTATGTGGACTTATTATAAGATCTACTTTCAAATACTCAAAGAAATTAACCCAAAAATCACTAAAATAGTAATAATACATACTTCTAGGTATTCCTATTTTCACTGTATCACCCCTAAAGTTTATGAATGTATTTGGAGTTTTATTTACTTTTTTTAGCTTTTGTAGTAAAATCTTTATATAGAAAGGTGATTATATGTACATAAAAGAGTTAACTAATAACGAGTTTAATTTTTTTACAGAAACATATCCGTATTTTTCTATATATCAAACAAGTGAATATGGTTTTTTGATGAATACTCAAAACTACTCTTCTATATTCTTAGGAATGGTTGATGAAAATAATAAAATATATGGGGCTAGCCTTATTCTTATAGAAAAAAATAGTATGTTTAAATATGCATATGCGCCTAAAGGATTTCTAATTGACTATAGTAATAAAGGGTTGGTTGAAGAATTTACTAATTTAATAAAGGAATATCTAAATAAAAAGAAAATAATGGCTATAAAAATAAATCCTATGATTGTTAAAAGTTCATATGATTACAAAACAAACTATACTAACGTAAATCCTCAATTTGAAAGTGAAATGAATTTTTTAAGAGGATTAGGATATTATCATTTAGGATTTAATAATTTATTTGAGGCTTTTAAACCTAGATATGACGCAATTATAGATTTAGATAAGCCTATAACAAATCTATATAAAGGGATAAATAAAAACTTTAAAAACAAAGTTAAAAGTGCGGATAAGAATGGTATTAGAGTAATTAAAGGAAATGAAGATGAATTAGATTATTTATATGACCAAGTAAAAAATAAGTATCCTAGAGACAAAAAATATTTTGAAGACATGTTTTACTTCTTTAAGAAAAGAAATATGATTGATTACTATTATGCAAAACTAGATACTAATGAATACCTTATAAATGTACAAAAAAAATATCAAGAACAGATAGAAGTGTGCACCAAACTAAACAATAAATTATTCAAGAATGTTGGAAAAAGTAATACTAAGCTTATAAATAATAAGATATTTGAGGAAAATAAACTTAATGAACTTAAAAATGAACTAGTATATGCGACTAAACTTTTAAAAGAAAGTCCTGAAGGTGTTATACTCGCAACTATGCTCATTGCTAAATATAGAGATGAAGTATATATATTCATGGATGGATATAATAAAGACTTTAAGAGAATGAATGCAAAACATTTAATGACTTGGAAACTCATAGAAAAATACTCTAATGAAAAATACAAAAGATTTAATTTAGGTGGTATGACTAATCCTAATATTAAAAACGAAAAGTATAAAGGATTAAATGAGTTTAAATTAAGTTTTAATGCAAGATGTGTGGAATACGTAGGAGATTTTGAATTAATAACTAGTCCTGGTATATACAATTTATATAGAAATTCAAAGCCTATAAGATATATATTAAAAAGAGATAAATAATCTCTTTTAATTTACAAAAAAATTAGGTTTCCCTAATTTTTATTTAATAATTTCAGAAATTGAACCAGAACCAACTGTTCTACCACCTTCACGGATTGAGAACTTAGTTCCATTTTCAATAGCTATTGGAGCGATTAACTCAACAGTCATCTCTACGTTATCTCCAGGCATAACCATTTCAACACCTTCTGGTAATTCAATAACACCAGTAACATCTGTAGTTCTGAAATAGAATTGTGGACGATAATTTGAGAAGAATGGAGTATGTCTTCCACC
>CANQAT010000072.1 GCA_947588925.1 uncultured Bacilli bacterium
AAGTAATACAAAAACGGGTTATTTTTCCCGCTAATGTTAAAAAAATTTTAAGACATTTTCAAAAATTATTGACATAAGTAATTTTAATTATCTAAATCATATTTTATTTTTTTAATAAATTATTGTTTTGTTTTTGTTACAAAAAAGACCGCTAATTTGCAATCTTTTTAGTTTCTACTTTGTATTTCATATGTTAGTTAGTTTAAATCTATCTATAATACCTATTATTTTTTATCCATTCAAATAACACTATTTATTTTCTAAATCAATATGCAAATTTAACTCTTCTTCAGTTGGTAATTCTTTTAAAAATTCAGGTGGTAAATATTCTGATAATTCATATGAGCTAACTCCAATTGGTTTATTTATATCTCTTAGGGCATATTCTACATTTAATTTATTTTTATTTCTGACAAGTATAATACCTATAGATGGATTATCTTGTTCTGTCTTTAACGTATCATCGAGTGCAGATAAATAATAGTTCATTTTTCCTACATATTCTGGTATAAATTTTTTGTTTTTAAGTTCAATTGCAACATAACAATGTAACTTTGTATGATAAAATAATAAGTCAATAAAATTTTCTTCATCATTAACCGTAACTCTATATTGATTAGCAATAAAACTAAAGCCATTTCCTAATTCTAACAAAGTCATTTTAATTCTATCTATCATTGCCTTTTCAATATCATTTTCAACAAAATTCTCACGTAGAGCCCCAACATCAAATATATAAGGGTCTTTCATAATTTCTTTTGCTAAAGAACTTTGCGGTTGCAGAAGTGTTAGTTTAAAATTATTAGGTTTGTCACCAAGAATTTGTCTTTTATATGCATCTCTTTTTATTTGTGTTTCTAAATAATCATAACTCCAACCATTATTATAAGTTTCTTTTATATACCATATTTTTTGATTACAATCTTTAACTCGATGCATTATTACTGTATTATGTGACCATGGTATTTTATATGAATATTCCTTCAATTGTTCATTATCTTTTACAGATAAATAATACTTCTTCATGTCACGAAGATTTCTAGGAGAATAACCCTTTGCATCAGGAAATTTAAGTTTTAATTCAATCGACATTTCGTTTATAAAATTGTTACCATATTCACTGTTTTCGTATATAATTTTACCAATATAGAAATATAAATCCATTACACTAGCATTGGCATTTTCAAATATTTCTAACTGTGTTTGTTGGATTTTAGTTACGATTTTATCTATAGCAATCTTGAAATCATTTAATTTAATTTCTATCATATTTAAACCTCCTCGTACAATTTGGCAGACGCATCTGCCAAATTATTAAATTTTTTTGATTTCAATTTCAGTTGACTACAAAATGTAGTCAACTCACTTTCATTATTTTTCCCATATTTTATTCTTTTAGTTATTGCCATTATTACGTTTATCTATATATCTTCTTTCCTACAAAGCAATTATACCATTAATACATACGTTTGTAAATATTTTTATAAAAAATAATATACAATTAGTATATTATTTTCCTAGACAAAACTGACTAAACAATTGGTCTATAAGTTCATCAGAATATGTCTCTCCTATTATTTCTCCTAAAGTATTCCATACATTTTTTAAATCTATTTCTACCATATCGACTGGCATGTTTTCTTTTATTGCTTTTTTGACATCTTCAAGAGAGTTCAAACACTTTTTTAAAAGAGATATACTTCTCGCACTACTAAGATAAGTGAAATCACTTGTATCGATTTTCTCTAGGTTAAACATCTCTTTTATTTTATTCCTTAACTCATCTACTCCAATATCATCTTTTATAGACATCTCTATATAATTATCAAGCATGTTTAAATCTATTTTTCTATCTAAATCTATCTTATTTACAATAATTATATGGTTTTTATTTTTAATTTTCTCAAGTATTTCTTTTTCTTCTTCAGTGATGTTTTCATTATTATTAAGTACATAAAGTATTAAATCTGCTTCATCTATTAAGTCTAAACTTTTTTTAACCCCTATGCTTTCTACTACATCACTAGTTTTTCTAATACCAGCTGTATCTAATATATTAAGCATTATTCCATCTATTTGAACACT
Organism: uncultured Bacilli bacterium; assembly: GCA_947588925.1. Taxonomy (GTDB): domain Bacteria; phylum Bacillota_I; class Bacilli_A; order RF39; family UBA660; genus UMGS1613. The sequence goes on from CANQAT010000072.1 coordinate 2,086, forward strand.
ACCTTCAACTACATCACGAGTAGTTCCAGCAATATCAGTTACTATTGCCTTATCTTCATTAAGAAGTCTATTTAGTATACTACTTTTACCTACGTTAGGACTACCTATTATAATAGTCTTTATACCTTCTTTTACTATTTTCATATCTTCTGATTTACTTAATATATCATTAATTTTTAAAGTTATATCCCCTACACTATCTAGAATTTTTTTATTAGTCATCTCTTCTATATCTTCATACTCTGGATAGTCTATATTAACCTCAATATTAGCAAGTATTTCTATTATCTTTCCTCTTAGCTCTTTAATAAGTTTAGATACTTCACCGTTTACTTCATTCATTGCTATTTTTCTAGACTTCTCTGTTTTAGCATTTATTAAATCCATAACGCCTTCTGCTTCTATCAAGTCTATTCTGCCATTTAAAAAAGCTCTTTTAGTAAACTCACCTGGTTCCGCTAACCTACATCCATTTAAAAGTAATAATTCAAGTACTTTATTTGTAATAGCAATACCACCGTGTGTATTTATCTCTACTACATCTTCACGAGTAAATGTTTTAGGAGCTTTCATAACACTCACTAGTACTTCATCTATATAAGTATCTTTATCTACAATATGCCCGTAATTAATGGTATGAGATTCTACTTTTTCTAAGTCTTTACCTTTAAATATTTTATTTACTATTTTAATTGCGTCATTTCCACTTACTCTAATTATAGATATCGCACCTACACCAAGAGTTGTTGAAATTGCAGTTATTGTATCATTCATAATATCACCAACGCAGTTATTATATCAGAAAATAAATAAAAAATATACCTTGTTTGGTATATTATTTTTCTACATATCTTATAACTACGTATCTATTAGGCTCTTCACCGAAACTTTCGGTTTCAATGTTGTAATATTCGCTAGCTACTTCATGTACTATTCTTCTTTTATAAGAATTCATTGGGTCTAATTTTATTTCATCTTTTGTTCTCATTACATCATTTATTATATTCTTTATGTCTTTTTCAAAGAATCTCTCTTTCTTTTGTCTATAATTTGATGCGTCTAGGTTTACTTTAACATTAAATTTGATTTGATTAGAAAGTGATTGTCTAATTAAATTTTGAAGTGATGTTAAAGTTCTACCATCCTTACCTATTAATATAGGATTATTATTTGAAAACATTTTAACACTAAATACGTCTTCATCTTCGTTTATTTCAATCTTAGTATCTAAACCCATTTCAGTAGTAACTTTTTCTATATATTCTCTAATAAAATTCTTAATATCTTCTTTTTTTACTACTTCCATTAAATATTTATTTTCCTCTTCATATTCTTTAGTTAAAATTTCATTGTTGTAAACATCTAATTCATCCAAGCATTTTAATCTGCACTTTTCTTCATTTTCATCTTCAAACTTATAAACTTGTATCATAATTACTTACTCCTTTTAACTAATAAATTTTGTATTATTGTAAATAAACTATTAACTACCCAATAAATAATGATTGCTGTTGACATACTAAATGATGTTATGAATATCATTACTATCATTATATTAAACATTAAATTCATCTGTTTCATTTGATCATCTGGCATTGTTTTCCTATTCATCTTAAATGAGAAATAAGTAACAACTCCAACTATGATTGGTAGTATCAAATAGTACCACGCACCGCTTCCTGCACCAGCAAGAGGTGTCATTCCCATGTGCAACCCAAGAAATTTATTTTCAAATAGAATTGGCAATCTATAGAGCGCTTCATAGAAAGCAAAGAATAGTGGGATTTGAATAAATCCAAGTAAACATCCAGATACTGGGTTTATTTTAAAATCTTTATATACTGCCATCATCTCATTTGATTTCATCATCATTGATTGTTGATCAGTTTTACCAGCATATTTCTTTTCTATTTTATCAAGTTTAGGTTTTGCTTTTTGAATGTTTTCTGATTGCTTTAATGATTTAATAGTAAATGGCATTAAAACTAGTTTTATTAATAGTGTGACTACTATGATTGCAAGACCATAACTATTCCATAAAAGTTTACCTATATTTACTATTAACCAAGCAAGTGGTTTTACAAATACGCTTGTCCAAAAAGATTCGTATCCACCTTCTACTACTGATATTTCTGTACAAACAGGAAGTTTATCTATATCTAACATATTTTTTGTTTTCTTGTCAAATTCTTTTTTAGATATATCTCCAGCTTCTAATTTTTTTTCAAAGTCTTCCCTTTTCTTTTCAAGTGCTTTAATGTATGTATCTTTGAGTGCTTCTGGTTTGCACAATACATTTTCTATTAGAACTTGTTTTGTAGATTCATCTTGAACTACCTTTCCATCTGCGTCTTTTAACTGCTTAGTACATCCTGTCAGTAATAAGAGCGTTGCTAGTACTGCAATTAATACTTTCTTATTTTTTTTCATCGTTATTCTCCTTTATCAAATTAAGTTGTTTTAAAGCAAATAATAAATTTTCTTCTCGTTCCTTAAAAGTTCGTTCATTAATTCCTCTACCAACTATTATAATACAATTAAAGTTATTTTGATAGTCTTTTTTGTCAATTATAGCTTTTAACTGTCTTTTTACTTTGTTCCTATTAACCGCATTACCTATCTTTTTTCCAACTGATAGTCCGAACTTATATAAGTCATTAGTATTACTTTCTAAATAAATAATGTAATCCTTATATTTATATGGTTTATTATTTTTGATTATTCTATCAAAATCTCGACTATTTTTTAAAATGTTTATTTTTTTCATAACATCATCCTTTAAAAATAAAACCACTGACGAATCAGTGGAATATTAATGAGATAAAACTTTACGTCCTTTTCTTCTTCTATTATT
>CANQAT010000073.1 GCA_947588925.1 uncultured Bacilli bacterium
ATAACACCAGTAACATCTGTAGTTCTGAAATAGAATTGTGGACGATAATTTGAGAAGAATGGAGTATGTCTTCCACCCTCTTCTTTAGTTAAAACATAAACTTGTGCTTTAAACTTAGTATGAGGTGTAACTGTACCCGGTTTAGCAAGTACTTGACCACGTTCAACATCTTCACGAGCTATACCACGAAGTAAAACTCCTGCATTATCTCCTGATTCAGCATAATCAAGTGATTTACGGAACATTTCGATACCTGTAACAACAGTTTTCTTAGTATCCTTTAAACCAACTATTTCAACTTCATCATTTAATCTTAATTGTCCTCTTTCAACACGTCCAGTAACAACAGTTCCACGTCCTGTAATTGTGAAAACGTCTTCAATTGGCATTAAGAATGGTTTGTCAGTATCTCTATCTGGAGTTTCGATCCATGTATCAACAGCATCCATTAATTCCATAATAGATTCTTCATACTTAGGATCTCCTTCAAGAGCCTTAAGTGCTGATCCACGAATTATTGGAGTATTGTCTCCATCGTAACCATATTCGTTTAATAATTCACGAACTTCCATTTCAACTAAATCAAGTAACTCAGCGTCATCAACCATATCACATTTATTTAAGAATACAACCATACGAGGTACTCCAACTTGACGTGATAATAAGATGTGTTCACGAGTTTGAGCCATAGGTCCATCTGTTGCAGCAATAACTAAGATTGCTCCATCCATTTGAGCAGCACCAGTGATCATGTTTTTAACATAGTCAGCATGTCCCGGACAGTCTACGTGAGCGTAGTGTCTCTTTTCAGTTTCATACTCAACGTGTGCAGTATTAATAGTAATACCACGTTCTCTTTCTTCAGGTGCTTTATCGATATCTGCATATCCTTCAGCTTTAGCTAAACCTTTTTTTGATAGAACACTAGTAATTGCAGCTGTTAAAGTTGTTTTACCGTGGTCTACGTGTCCAATAGTACCAATGTTAACATGTGGTTTTGAACGATCATATTTTTCTTTTGCCATAAATTTCTCCTCCTTTATTTATCACATTATAATTTTATAGCATTTTACTTAAAATATCAAGTGTTTTTAATAAGTTTTTAATTAATTTCCATTTTTCTTTATTACTTCATCAGCAATATTTCTTGGAACTTCTTCGTAGTGGTCAAACTCCATAACGAAATTTCCTCTACCTTGAGTGTTACTTCTTAAGCTAGTTGCATATCCAAACATCTCTGAAAGTGGTACCATAGCATCTATTGCAATAGCATTTCCACGTGACTCTTGACCCATAGGACGTCCACGACGAGCGGTAATATCTCCCATAACGTTTCCTAGATATTCATCTGGTACAACTACTTGTACTTTCATGATTGGCTCTAAAAGTACTGCTTTACATTTATTCTTTGCTTCTTTTAAAGCTAAGCTTGCAGCAACTTTAAATGCCATTTCTGATGAGTCTACTTCGTGGTACGAACCATCGAATAATGTAGCTTTTACATCTATCATTGGGAATCCTGCAAGTACACCACTCTTTAGTGCTTCTTGAAGACCTTTATCAACTACTGGTATATATTCTCTTGGAACTACACCACCAACGATAGCGTCCACAAACTCATATCCTTTTCCGGGATTTGGTTCAAACTTAACCCATACATGTCCGTATTGTCCACGTCCACCGGATTGTTTAATGTATTTACCTTCACATTCACCCTCTTGAGTAATTGTCTCACGATAAGCAACTTGAGGTTGTCCTATATTTGCTTCTACATTAAATTCTCTTCTCATACGGTCAACTATTATATCTAGGTGTAACTCACCCATACCAGCTATAATTGTTTGACCTGTTTCATGGTTAGTTGAAGCTCTAAATGTTGGATCTTCTTCAGATAATTTTTGAAGAGCTGTTGCCATCTTATCTTGGTCAGCCTTTGATTTTGGCTCAACTGCTAACTCGATAACAGGTTCTGGGAATACCATTGATTCAAGAATACAAGGTTTCTTTTCATCACATAAAGTATCTCCAGTAGTAGTATTTTTAAGTCCTACTGCTGCAGCTATATCTCCAGTCCATACTTCACTAATTTCTGTACGGTTATTAGCATGCATTAAAAGTATACGTCCAATTCTTTCTTTAACATTCTTTGTTGCATTAAGTACATATGAACCACTTGTTAAATGTCCTGAATAAACACGGAAGAAAGATAATCTTCCAACAAATGGGTCTGTCATTATTTTAAATGCAAGCGCAGAGAATGGTTCAGTGTCTTTTGGATGTCTTTCTATCTCATTACCATCTAAATCTACTCCCTTAATAGATTCAACATCTACAGGGCTTGGTAAGTAATCTATTACTGCATCAAGTGCAAGTTTTACACCTGTATTACCTAGTGCAGTACCACATAGAACTGGGAAGAATTTAACTTCTAGTGTACCTTTTCTTATCGCACGTTTGATAAGATCTACGCTAACTTCTTCTCCTTCTAAGTATTTTTCCATAAGTTCATCATCGAACTCAGCAACTGCTTCAATTAAATCATTACGTTTTTCTTCAACTATATCTTTTAAATCATCAGGTATATCTATAATAGTTGGTTCTTCGTGTTGCTCATGGTCATAATGATAAGCAGTTCTTGTAAGTAAGTCAATTATTCCATCGAACTCATTTTCTGCTCCTATTGGCCACTGTATAGGTTTTGCATTAACGCCAAGTCTGTTATCAATAGTTTTTAAACTATATTCAAAACTTGCACCCATTTTGTCCATTTTGTTACAGAAAATCATTCTTGGTACTTTAAATTCAGTAGCTTGTCTCCAAACTGTTTCAGTTTGAGGTTCAACTCCTGCTTGTGCGTCAAGTAGTGCGATTGCACCATCTAGTACGCGTAAAGATCTTGATACTTCAACTGTAAAGTCTACGTGACCGGGAGTATCTATGATATTTAATCTATGTTTTTTCCAGTATGCTGTAGTTGCAGCTGAAGTTATTGTAATACCACGTTCTTGTTCCTGTTCCATCCAGTCCATCTGTGATTCACCATCATGTGTCTCACCTATTTTATGGATTTTACCGGTATGGAATAAAACACGCTCAGTAAATGTTGTTTTTCCTGCATCGATATGTGCCATTATTCCTATATTACGTGTGTTTTCTAGACTATATTCACGAGCCATAATTTTTCCTTTCTACCATCTATAATGAGCAAATGCTTTATTAGCTTCTGCCATTCTGTGAGTTTCTTCACGTTTTTTAACTGCTGCACCAGTTCCATTAGATGCATCAATTATTTCACTTGCAAGGTTATCTGCCATAGAGTGTCCTCCACGTAATCTTGCATAATTTATTAACCAACGAATTCCTAAAGCTTGTTTACGATCTGCTTTAACCTCTACTGGTACTTGATAGTTTGCTCCACCTACACGGCGTGATTTAACTTCAAGTTGAGGGCTAATATTTTCTAAAGCCTTATTTAAAACGTCCATTGGTTCACTATTAGTTTTTTCTTTAACTATTTCCATAGCATCGTAAAAGATTGTTTGAGCTATTCCTTTTTTACCATCTTTCATAATTGTATTTATGATTTTAGTAACTAATTTTGAATTATATATAGGATCTGCTAAAACGTCTCTTTTAACTGCACGTCTTTTACGCATTTAATTTCCTCCTTTATTTAGTTTTTGGTTTTTTAGTACCATATTTACTACGTCCTTGACGACGTTTTTCGATACCAGCTGTATCAAGTGTTCCACGAACAATGTGATAACGAACACCGATTAAGTCCTTAACACGACCACCACGTATTAAAACAACGCTGTGCTCCTGCAAATTATGTCCCTCTCCTGGGATATATGCTGTAACTTCCATATTGTTTGAAAGTCTAACACGAGCATATTTTCTCAAAGCAGAGTTTGGTTTTTTAGGTGTCATTGTTCCAACACGAGTGCACACACCACGTTTTTGTGGAGATGTCTTTGATGTTTGAACCTTATCTTTGCTGTTATATCCAATATTTAAAACTGGTGATTTACTCTTTCTAGTTTTCTTGGATCTATTTTTTCTAACTAATTGATTAATTGTTGGCATATTTGTCTCCTTTCTTTACACACTTCCAGGTGTTTCATTTTTATCTTAATTAAAGATTTGCTCTAAGCAAATCTAATTAAAACCTAAAATAATATACCATTTTAATTTATGATTGTCAATATGTTTTTATGCAAAAGAAAAAGATTCTTAATTCTCATAGTAAAAACCCTTTTTTAAATTGATGGGTTTTTAGTTTGAGAATAGCTATGGGTTTTTAGTTT
>CANQAT010000074.1 GCA_947588925.1 uncultured Bacilli bacterium
GTTATTATATTTATTACTATTGGTACTGCTATTATTGCTATAAATGATAATATTAATATTACTGCTAGTAACTCTACCAATGTAAATCCCTCGTTTTTCATTTACTCCATCTCCTATTATAATTATAACACATTTTGCTCGTATTTGCAGCCATAAGTTAAAATATAATAGTTTTAATGTGAAAATTGTTATAGGTGATACCAATGGATACTAATTTATATTTTTTAAGAGAAAGTAACGATTTATACCAAAAGGACATAGCAAAAATTCTAGGAGTACACAGAAGAACATATTCTTCTTGGGAGACCGGAGTAAAAATAATCCCTTTAAGACACCTTAATAAAATTTGCAACTACTATAAAGTATCTATGGATTATGTTTTTAAGTTAAAATCTAATATTAAATATAGTATGATACAAAATATTGATAAGTTAAATAAGGAATGTATAGGTATAAGAATTAAACAGATTAGAAAAGAAAACAATCTAACGATGAGAGATTTAGCTAGTATATTAAACACGACATCTTCAACAATTAGTGCCTATGAAAATGGCAAAACTCTAATACTTACTGCATTTGCATATCAAATATGTTTAAAATATAATGTATCAATGGACTGGTTGTGTGGTAGGACTAACTAAAAAAGAACCAATGCTTTTTGGTTCTTTTACTTATCTAATAGCCAATCAATTATATTCATATGTATTATACCATCTTGTGACATATCAAATTTATCCATAGAAAGTACATATTTAGGATAATTATCCTTTACATTTTCGTATACTCCAAATTCTCTATCAATAATTTTATCATCTAATAAGTAATAACACACTTGATAATATTCTTTTTTACCATCTTTTATAGCTATAAAATCTATTTCTCCACTATCAAGGTTCCCAACTTTTACATCGTAACCTCTATAAACTAATTCATTATAAACTATGTTTTCTAAATATGAACCCATTTGTTCTCTTTTTGATGTGTTCAATACTTGGCCTAGTCCTAAATCTGTTAAATAATATTTATACTTTCCATTAAGTATTCTTTTACCTCTCACATCATACCTATCTACTTTTTCAATTAGATGTGCTTTACACATATACTCTAAATAATTATATAATGTATTTTTAGCAACACCCCTATCATCGTTTAATTCAAAATATTTTACTAAACTCTCGGCAGAAAAAGTTTGAGAAGGGGTTGTTACTATATATTCTGCAATTCTATTAAATAAATCTATATCTGTTATATTAAATCTATTTATTATGTCTTTAACAACTATTGAATTATAAACATCTGTTAAATATGTTCTAACTGATACTTCATCATTTAAAGAAAATCTTTGTGGTAGCCCACCCCACTTTATATAGTCATTAAATTGTTCTTCTAATTTGTACTTATCTAATTCGTAATTTTTAAATTCACACACTTCTTTAAATGAAAATGGTCTTATTTTAAAACTTACATATCTTCCTGATAAAAGAGTAGAAAGTTCACCAGATAATAAATCACTATTTGAACCAGTTATAAATATAGATATTTTATCTCCATATTTTGCTTTATAAGAATTAATAGTTTTTTCCCATTCTTTAACATATTGTATTTCATCAAAGAATAAATAGTATTTATTTGAGTTGACTATTCTTATTTTAATATACTCATCTAACTCTTTTGATGTTTTTATATATGAATAATCAGTTAATTCAAAATTGATGTATATAATGTTTTCTTCTTTAACTCCCTTTTCTAATACTTCATTTATTATTTGTTTTAAAATTACTGATTTTCCTGAACGCCTAATCCCTGTAATTACTTTAATTAAATCCTCATCATAAAAGGGTCTTATTAATTTTAAATAATTTTCTCTTATAATCATAATTAGTCCTCCTGTATTAATTATATACTACTTCACCGAAAAAGTCAATTTTGTATTCTCCACAATACAAAATTACGTTTTTTGACAATTTTGTATTGTGAAAAAGTAAGTATCTTATCCATACTTACTTTATATTTTCTTTACACTTTCTTAAATAAATTCCAAGGTTTTCTATTTGGCAACTCTAAACTAAAAGTTAGAGTTTCTTTTGTTATTGGATGGTTAAAGGTAATTTTTTTAGAAAACAGCGCTATTTGTTCTCCCACTTTGGAACTCTTATTATATTTTTGGTCACCATATAAAGGATGATTACGAGATGAAAACTGTACTCTTATTTGATGAGACCTACCTGTTTCTAAGTTTATACTAACTAAAGATAAATTATCCTTATAATCTATAACCTCATAGTTTAAAATAGCCTCTTTTCCTTTATCATCTACTTTAACTATATTGTTTTTTTCATCCTTAAGTAATCTATCTTTAAATGTACCACTACTATCTAATTTTCCTTCAACTACTGCATAGTATGTTTTCTTAAAAGTCCTATTTCTTACTTGTTCACTAAGCCTAGATGCACATTTACTGGTTTTAGCAAACACCATAATCCCACCTACTGGTCTATCTAATCTATGTACAAGTCCTAAGTAAACATTAAAAGGTTTATTATCTCTTTTCTTTATAAAATCTTTTAACATAGTAAGAAAGTCTAAATCATTACTGTCATCTTTTTGTACAAGTATATTTACTGGCTTTTCAACAACTAATAGATGGTTATCTTCATATATAATATTAATCATTACTTATATACCTACCATATATTCCACAAGGAAGTATTAAGTTATCTCTAGTTATTTTAAGTCCAACTTCTCCTGCGTCAACTTGTCCATTTGGATATAAAGGAAGAAGTGTTGTTTTTAATATGTTTTCTAACACTATACTAGAAATACCCGTTGTATATGAATTGATTAAAAAGAATAGTGGCTTATCACTCAATATTTTTATACAGGCATTTATAAGTTCATAAATTGATTTTTCAAACTTCCAAACCTCATTATTAGGTCCTCTACCATAACTTGGTGGGTCCATAACTATAGCGTCATACTTATTTCCTCTTCTATATTCTCTTTCTACAAATTTTAAACAGTCATCTACTATAAATCTTATAGAATTATTTTCAAGTCCGCATAACTTCATATTCTCTTTTGCCCACTCAGTCATTCCCTTTGATGCATCGACTTGTACTACGTCCGCACCTGCACTAGAACAAGCCATAGTAGCTGCGCCCGTATATGAAAATAAATTTAAAACTTTTATTTTTCTATTACTTTTTTTAATCATATCCATCATAAAATCCCAGTTTGTTGCCTGTTCAGGAAATAGTCCAGTATGTTTAAAATTAGTTGGGCTTACTTTAAAGGTTAAATGTTTATAAGAGACAGTCCAATACTCAGGTAATTTAGAATAAAACTTCCATTCTCCTCCGCCTTTATTACTTCTAAAATAATGTCCATCAACTTTTTTCCAAGAATCGTTATAATTAACATCCCATATTGCTTGAGGGTCTGGTCTTCTAAGTATTATATTTCCCCATCTTTCTAATTTCTCACCATTTCCTGCATCTATACATTCATAATCTTTCCATTCATCACTTATTCGTCTCACTTTATCACCTATAATCTCATATCTTCATTAGTAAACTCTTTATCTATTAATCCTTCATGGATAAACTCTTCTTTGTTGTTTAAATAGATATCTTCTATTCTATCTACTCTACACTTTTCTGCCTTTATAATAGATTCTACTTTATCTACAGCAACATCTAGTTTATCATTTACAACGATATAGTTATACTTTTTATATTCGTTTATTTCTTTATATGCTGTTTTAAATCTCTCAAGTATTTTATCTTTTGTCTCAGTTTTTCTAGCAATTAATCTTTCTTTTAGTACTTCCATACTTGGAGGCATTATAAATATGAAAAGAGCTTCTTTTATTTTTTCTTTTATTTTAAGTGCGCCTTGTATATCAATAACAAGTATTACACTTATACCTTTATTTATATCTTCTTCTATTTTTGCTTTAGGAGTACCATAATACTGATTATTATGAACAGTAGCATACTCTAATAACTCATCATTTTTAATACACTCTTCAAATTTTTCTTTAGTAACAAAGTAGTAGTCTTTACCTTCTACTTCTTTTTCTCTAGGTTCTCTTGTAGTCATAGATACTGATACTTTAATATTTTTCATACTTTCTACAACTTTGTTAACTATCGTATCTTTTCCAGCGCCACTTGGACCTGATACTACTATTAATAACCCTTTGGTCTTTTCTTTAATCATTTAACCACGTATAATCTAATTATGTGATTTTTTTATTAATCACTATATTAGATTCTCCTTTCTATAATATTTT
>CANQAT010000075.1 GCA_947588925.1 uncultured Bacilli bacterium
AAAGTAATACAAAAACGGGTTATTTTTCCCGCTAATGTTAAAAAAATTTTAAGACATTTTCAAAAATTATTGACATATCTTATACTTTTTCTATTATACCGTCCATGCTCCAAGTTTTTATATCAGTTATTTTAACATCAACTATCTGTCCTAAATAATTTTCATCTGCTTTTACATTAACTAGTTTCATAGTATCTGTATATCCCATTAGGTACCCTTCTTTATCACTTTTATCTTCTATTAAAACTTTAACCGTTTTATTAAGATACTTTTGATTAGCTTCTAGTGCAAATTTATTTACAAGTTCATTTAATTTATATAGTCTATTATTTTTTTCTTCTTCACTTAAATCATTTTTCATATTATATGCAGGAGTTCCTTTACGTGGAGAGAATATAAATGTAAATGCTGAGTCAAATTTACAAGTATTTACAACATCTAATGTATCGTTAAAATCATCATCAGTTTCACTTGGAAAAGCAACTATTATATCTGTTGTAATAGATACATTAGGTATCTTTTCTTTTATTTTTTTAAATAAATTAATATATTCTTCTTTAGTATAGCGTCTACCCATAAGTTTTAATATACGGTCTGAGCCTGATTGGAGTGGTAGATGTATATAAGGCATAATATTTGGATATTTAGCAATTACATCTATCATTTCATCGTTAAAATCCCATGGATGTGAAGTTACAAAACGCACTCTTTCTATATTAGTTTTAGCAACATCTTCAAGTAAATTGCTCATTGTATAGTTTAGTTTTAAATCTTTTCCATATGCATTTACATTTTGCCCAAGTAGCGTTACCTCTTTATAACCATCACTAACTAGTTTTTCTACTTCTCTTATTATATCTTTAGGCATTCTACTTCTTTGTTTACCTCTTGTATATGGAACTATACAATATGTACAAAACTTATCACATCCATACATTATATTTACCCAAGCCTTATATTTAGAATCTCTTTTTACAGGTATATTTTCATATACGTCCCCTTCTATACTATATACTTCTATCTCTTGAGTATTATCTTTTAAAGAATTTTCTAAAATGCTTGGTAGTTTATGTATATTATGAGTACCAAATATTATATCTACCCATTTATATTTACTCTTTATATCCTCTACTACGCTTTCTTCTTGTGCCATACAACCACAAATACCACATATTATATTTGGATTACTTTCTTTTAAATGTTTTACTCTTCCTAAGAATCCAAACATTTTATTATGTGCATTTTCTCTTATCGCACAAGTATTTAGTATTATTATATCAGCATCTTCCATTTCACTAGTTTCAGTAAAACTCATATCTTCTAGTATTGCTTTAATATTCTCACTATCGTGTACATTCATCTGACATCCATAAGTTTTAATATAGTATTTTTTGTTTTTGCCAAATGTTTTCATAGTTTTTGGTACTTTATAATCATCATTAATTATTTTAATATCTTTATTAGTTCTTTTCTTAGCTTCTTTTAAATCAGGTAAATTCATATAACCACTTCCTTTCATATAATAACACATTTAATTAATTTAAACAATTACTAAAAGAAAAAAGTGTTTCCACTCTTATCTATTTACCATTTTATTTACTATATTTTTTATATTATCACTCGAGAATGGTTTATTTAACATGTCTACTATATCGTAAGTGAATGCTCTATCTATAGTTTCTTTAGTATCATCACCTGATATTATAGATACTGGATACTTACTAAATAGATTATTGTTTTTAAAATAGTTTAGTACCATAAATCCATCATATTCAGGCATGTTAAGGTCAAGTAATACTCCAACTATGTCATATTCTTTTTTAGTTATATAGTCTATTGCCTCTTTACCATTATTTGCTTTTAATACTGTATATTCATCTTGAAGTGCTTTTTCTACAATATTTTTAATTATCATAGAATCATCTGCTACTATAATTGCTTTATTCATATACTCTCCTTTTCTAAGTAGTTTTTAACTACCTCTATTATTCTATTTGCTTCATCCATTAATTCTTGATAGTTATTTTTTACATATTCTAAATTGTTTTCTTTACCTTTTAACTCGTGGTTTAATGAAAGTTCTGCTAACTTTTTAAATCCTAAATATTTACTATCACTTTTCATAGCATGGCTTAGTATTGCATAGTTATTTAAGTCATTATTATTTTTATATTCTTCCATCTTTGGAAGTCTTGTTTCAGATTCAGTTAAAAAGTCTTTTAATGTCTCATTATACATATCGATATCTCCAAGTAGTTCTATTGATGCATCTACATCTATTCCAGCTTCTTTTAGATAGTCTGTATTAGTAGTAGTTTTATTAGTTACCTCTTCTTTTTTAACTTCAACAGTACCTTTTAAAAACTTAGATAATACTTTCTTTAACTCATCTTCGTTTATTGGTTTAGATAAGTAATCACTAAATCCTACTTCTAAATACTTATTAGATTTACCTTGTATTGCATCTGCAGTAAGAGCAACTACAGGTATATTAAAGTTCTCTATTTCTTTTAATCTTTTAAGTGTTTCAGTACCACCCATCTTAGGCATCATTATATCCATAAGTATTAAGTCATACTTTTTTCCAGCTTTAATTTTATCTAATACATCAAATCCATCATAAGATGTATCGATAGTTAAATCGTATTCTTTTAATAGTTTAATTCCTACTTTAATATTTAAGTTATTATCATCTACTAAAAGTACTTTCTTATCTTTAAATTTTATAACTTCACTATTAGTAGTCTCTTCTTTTTTATATACACCATTTCTTATTTCTTGACTTAAATATACTGTAAAAGTTGAACCTTTTCCATATTCACTTGTTACAACTATTTTACCACCCATCATTTCTACTAGTCTTTTAGTTATAGCAAGTCCAAGACCAGTTCCTTCAACTGTCGTATTTTTATCTTCATCAAGTCTATTAAATTTAGTAAATAGTTTATTTATTTGGTCTTGTTTTATACCTCTTCCTGTATCACTTACTGATATTACTAATTTACACTCACCGTTTTCGTTAACACAATTAACTTTAAAGTTTATCTCACCTTGAGTAGTATATTTAGCAGCATTAGTTAGTAAGTTTGTTATTACCTGTTTTATTTTACCACTATCGCCATATAGTATATCAGGTATATCTGGTGCGAAAGAAGTTTTAAGTTCTATATCTTTTTCACCTATTCTTGGAATAATAAGTTTAGATAAGTTTTCTAGTATTTCTCTTAAGTTGTATTCAGTATTTACTATTTCCATTTTATCTGCTTCTATTTTACTTATATCTAGTATTCCATTTACTATTTCAAGTAAGTTTTGAGATGCCATTATTATGTCTTTTGCATCTTCTTTAGCTTCCTCTAGCGTTTCTGCTCTATCTATACATTCACTAAATCCTACTATTGCATTTAATGGAGTTCTAATTTCATGAGACATACTACTTAAGAAATCTGTTTTAGCATGGTTTGCTTTTTCTGCTTGGTCTTTTGCGAGTTCTAGTTGATTTATTAATTTGACATCAGGGTTTTCTATTGTATGATACATCAAATAACTTATTAGAGTCTCAGCCAAAGAATTTAATATTATATTTGGATAAAAAGAATTTATAATACTAAAAATTATCTCTAAAGCTAAAAATACAAATATAGGAATAATCTTTTTTTTGTTCAATGTTTTTCTATTAGCTATTACTGATAATATACAAACAGCAATCATTGCCATAGCGACTAGACCCATAAAATTAACTGCTGCACCATATGCATATAAAATAAATCCATCACTATAACTATGTTCTGACGGTAGAAAAGACATAACAATTCCTATCAATATAAATATTGTACCCAATATACAAATGTTAGCTTTTTTATTTTTATTTATTATTGAATTTGATTTTTCATTTGATATTTTTACTATATAATATGTAAAGTCTAAAATCCATGCAAGTATATACATAAAATAAATTCTCTCTAGTACTATTACTATAAGTAAATTACTATATAAATGATAATTAATAACTAAAGCAAGTAATAATTCAGCTAACAAAACTAAAAAATTGTTAAAAAGAATCCATTTATAAATTCTGTTTTCTTCATTATTGATTTTTTTCTTTGTTGAATATATAACTATTAAAAATAATAAAAATAGAAAACAACAAATATTTAAAGTTAAAGTTATTACATTCATATTATTTATCCTCCATTTTCTTAATTT
>CANQAT010000076.1 GCA_947588925.1 uncultured Bacilli bacterium
CACCATCCTTCCTTTAGGATGATTTCTTTGTATGACTTCCAAGCTAAACGTGGGTTAGAACACAAAAAAATCAATCTCTCGATTGATTTCTATATATCAATGTCCGAAAAGTTCGAACAGATTCGTCAATGGAGCAAGTGACGAGAATCGGACTCGCGTCTCAACCTTGGCAAGGTTGCATTCTACCATTGAACCACACCTGCATTAAGTAGTGCATATATAATATACACTATTTTTTTCTTTTTGTAAATACTATTTATTCAGTTATTGTATCAAATTGTGAATTATATAACTCAGCATAGAACCCATTTTTCTTAAGTAAATCATCATGTGTCCCCTGCTCTATAATATTTCCATCTTTCATAACTAATATTAAATCAGCATTTTTTATAGTAGATAATCTATGAGCAATTATAAATGAAGTTTTACCTTGAGTAAGTTTATCCATTGCTTTTTGAACTAACTCTTCTGTTCTTGTATCTACATTAGATGTAGCCTCATCAAGTATTAAGAAAGGCGCATTCTCAAGCATACCACGAGCGATTGTCATAAGTTGTTTTTGACCTTGACTTACTGATTCACCATCATCTATGTGAGAATTAAGACCTCCGGGTAGAGTTTTTATAAAGTGTTCTACACCAACAGTCTTACAAGCCTCCATAATCTCTTCATCAGTTACGCCCTCTTTATTAAACTTTAAATTCTCTCTAACAGTTCCATCAAATAGCCAAGTATCCTGTAAAACCATTACAAATAAATCATGGATATTTTCTCTTGATAATTCTTTAATAGACACTCCATCTATTAAAATATCTCCCTCTTTTATATCATAAAATTTCATAAGTAAATTTACCATAGTAGTTTTACCCGCACCAGTAGGCCCTACTATTGCAACCTTCTCACCAGGCATTGCTTTCGCACTAAAGTTATTTATTATAACTCTATCATCATTATATGCAAACTTTACATTTTTAAATTCTATTTTACCTTTAACTTTAGACTTATCTAAATGTTTAGTTATATTATTTTCACTAGACATCTCTTCTTCATCTAGGAAATCAAATACCCTTTCACTAGCAGCTGCAGTTGACTGTAATGAAGTCATTGCTTGTGCGATTTGAGAAAGTGGATTTGTAAATAATCTAACATATATAATGAATGCCACTATCGCTCCAAAAGATATTATATTGTTACTTGCAAGTATCGCACCTACTACACATACTGCAACATAACCTAAGTTGCCAACAAACATCATAATCGGTTGCATCATTCCAGATAAAAATTGACTTTTTCTATTACAGTTGTATAACTTTTTATTTAAAGTATCAAACTCTTCATTTGCTAATCTCTCACCGTTATATGCTTTAACTACATTATGTCCTGAGTAAATCTCTTCTATATATCCATTTAAGTTTCCAAGTTCTACTTGACGCTCGATAAAGTATTTTTGAGATTTACCTAATATTATTCCCATAAACATAAATCCAACTAAGCTAGATACAATAGCAGTTATAGCCATAATCCAGTTAGTTATGAACATCATAAGTATTGAACCTAAGAAAAGCGTTATACTTGTAACGAGTGTTGCTAAACTTTGATTCATATTTTGGGCTATAGTATCTATATCGTTTGTAATCCTAGATAGTACATCTCCTGTTTCATGAGAATCAAAGTATTTTAAAGGAAGCCTATTCATCTTAACACTTATATTAGACCTTAATTTTTTTGCAAAATTATTAGATGTAGTTGTCATTATAATAGACTGAACATAGTTAAATAATGCACTTACTATATATAATATTGCAAGAAATAAAGCAATATTCTTAACTCTATTCATATCTATTTTTCTGTCTATAAGATTTAAAACAGATTGTGGAATATTTTTTATCTCTTCTAGCATTACTTCGCTATTTATCTCTTCTCCATTTTTTGCCTTATCAATTATCTCTTTAAATTTTGCTTTATCTTCAACGCTTATACTATCATTTGCCATAATGTCTTTTATATTATCTTCAGATATATTAGGTAGTCCTGCATATACTTCATCTGATAAATCAGATAGTTTATTTGGCGCAATTAAAGCAAATATCGCACTTATCATAGCAAGAATTAAAGAGATTATAAGTAAGTATCTCCATTTATTTAAACTCAAGAATAATCTTTTTATAGAACCTTTGAAATTTCTTGATTTCTCTGGTATTCCTCTTCTCATTGGTCTAGGCATTTTCTAACTCCTCCTTTGATAATTGTGATAAAGCAATTTCCCTATAAATAGGACAAGTTTTCAAAAGTTCTTTATGAGTTCCTATACCAACCATAGTACCACTATCTAATACGACAATCTTATCCGCACCAATTATAGTACCTATTCTTTGTGCGACTATCATACTAGTAGCATCCTTAGTATATTTTTTTAACTCTTTTCTTAAAACTGAATCTGTCTTATAATCGAGCGCTGAAAATGAATCATCAAATATATATATTTCAGGGTCTCTTGCTATCGCACGAGCTATTGCAAGTCTTTGCTTTTGACCACCTGATACATTAGTCCCACCTCTTGCAATATGTGATTCGTATTGTTTATCCATCTTAGTAACAAAATCTTCTGCTTGAGCGACTTTTATAGCTTCTTTAACTTTTTTTAGTGTAGGTTTGCCCTTTCCATTATAACCATAACTTACATTAGAAATTACATCTCCTGTAAACATTACTGCTTTTTGAGGTACATACCCTATTTTATTGTTAAGAGACTCCTTTTTATAATCTTTTACATTTATTCCATCTACTAAGACTTCTCCATCTGTTGCATCATAAAATCTTGGAACTAAATTTATTAAAGTGCTTTTACCACTTCCAGTTGAACCTATAAAGGCAATAGTCTCACCCTTATTTACTTTAAAACTAATATCTTTAAGTAAATACTCATCTGCATCTGGATATTTAAATGATACATTTCTAAATTCTACTGTACCTACTTCTTTAGAGCCTCTACCATCTAGTGTGCCTTCTTTTATAGCAATATCACTATCTAATATCTCGTTTATACGACGAGCAGAAACTTGAGCCCTTGGAAGTATCATAAATATCATAGCAAGCATTAAGAATGCAGCAATTACTTGCATACCATAGCTTGAGAATACTACCATGTTACTAAATAATATAAACTTATCTAACATAAGTGCTTTATTAATCATAATAGCGCCTATAAAATATATACCTAAAGTTAAAAAATGCATAACAAAATTCATAACTGGATTTAATATAGCAAAACATTTTTGATTAAACATCTGCATACTAGTTAAACTACTATTTACATCTTCAAATCTTTTTTGCTCGTATTTTTCTGCATTAAAGGCTCTTATAACCCTTATACCAGTTAAGTTTTCACGTGTAACACCATTTACTTTATCTATTAACTTTTGTACTTTCTCAAATCTTGGGAATACTATAAAAATAATTGTTCCAACAGTTAAAAGTAGTATTACAACACACCCTCCTGTAAGTAAACTCCATTCAAAGTTTTTATTAAGTATTTTAGTTACTGCCCAAAGTGCCATGATAGGCGCTTTTATAAGCATTTGAAGTCCCATAGCAATAAACATCTCAAGTTGAGTTACGTCGTTTGTAGTACGAGTTATTAAACTACTGATTTCAAACTTTTTAACTTCTTCCATTCCAAATTTACCAACTTTTTTAAATATTCTTTTTCTTAAATTTAAAGAAAAATCAGCTGATAAGAACGAAGTTAAATAACCTGTTATAATAGCAGCAAGTAAACTTCCAAATGCGCATAGGAGCATGTATCCTCCCTGCACCAATATATCAGTTATATTACTACCTTCTTCAGTAACAAGTCTAGTTATATTACTCATATAATCTGGCAATTTTAAATCTAACCATACTTGAGTTATTATAAGTAAAAAACATATAAATATATATAACCAATCTCTTTTGTTGAATCTTTTAAATAGTTTTAACATTTAATCACCTCTATAATATATACAAATATTGTTATTTTGATTATAAATTTTTTTAAACATGTACAATAAATATATTACAACGGTCTTATTTTGTCAATAAATTTCAAGAAAATTTCACAAATATTATGATTAATTTATGATAATGTCTTAAGTGTTAACTTTTGAAAATGTCTCAAAAGTAATATATAATATGTCACT
>CANQAT010000077.1 GCA_947588925.1 uncultured Bacilli bacterium
AACACCTCCTTTCAGAGATGTTATTCTATCATATTTTTAACCTTTTTTCATTTGTCTACTCTAAGGGGTGCATTTCAGTATTAAGTAATGTTAATATAAAAGGTTGTTATGAAATTGATAAAGCAGATATAGGACATTATATGATTAAAGATTGTTTACTTTTAATTGACGAGGCTGGTGTTGATTACAATAATAGGAATTATAAGAAATTTAGTGATGAAGAAGTTTATTTTTACAAGTATCATAGACATTATAATGTAGATATAGCTATATTTTCTCAAGGATATGATGATATGGATAAGAAGCTTAGAACTCTCGCTACCCGTTATTATATTGTTAAGAAGTCTATGTTGCCGGGATTTATTAAGAGAAAACTTATTACAAAACATTTAGGAATTGATAAAACTACTAAACAAATTATTGATGAGTACTCTTTTGCAATTTTCGGTTCAAAATACATTTATTGTCCTAAACTATGGAAAATGTTTAATTCTTGTTCTTACAAGGAAATGCCCGTTAAAGATTTTAAAAAATATTAGAATGTATTTTGCGCATTTATGCGCAAATACATTCTTGAGGTATTAATTGGCTTGGACTTCACATAATTATTGTAGTTATGCAGAAGAAAAACGTTATATAGAAGAATATAAACAGTTTTTGATAGAGGATAAAGGTGTCAAGGAACTTGACGCCGTATTACTTGATAGTAGTCTCATAACTACGACTGACGCTAAAACTTATTATTTTAAAGTAGTAGATTGTGGTAAATATAAACAAGTATATTATTATAATGATTTAAAGATAAAAAAAGAAAAAGATTTAGAACCTAATAAAAAAATAGATACTACTTATTTGTTTAAAAAAGAAAATATAAAAAGAAAAGATGAACAAAAATTTATTGAATTTAAAAATATAAATAGAACTAAGTTTAATTTACAAAGATTAGTTAAAGCAAATGAGGATTTTTTTAAAACATTTATAACACTTACTTTTGATGAAGAAGTAAAAGATATTAGTACAGCTAATAAAAAGTTTAGATATTGGCGAGATGTATTCCAAAGAAATTTTAAAGATTTTAAATATGTATGTGTTCCAGAATTTCAAAAGAATGATAGAGTACATTATCATTTAATAACTAATTTAAGTTATGATGATATTAATTTAATTAATGAGAATATATCTTACAATAATTTACTAACTAAATTTAGATTAAATAAATATATTTTATTAAATAGTAGAGTAGGTACTGTTATAAATAAAAGTATAAAGTTAAATGATTTAGATATTGTATTAAGAAGAGTAGATGGTAAATTACAAAATTTAAAAAAGACATATAATTTTAAATCTAATAAATGTAAATTATTTAAAACTGTAAAATATTGGACTAATGGTTTTAGTAGCATTTTAAATTTAAAGTCTATAAATGTAGTAGGGTACATAAGTAAATATCTTACTAAAGATATAGATAATCGATTGTTTGGCAGAAGAAGATATTTTCATAGTCAAAATCTTATAATTCCGAAAGAATATTTTATTGATTGTAAAAATGATGAAGAATTTTATTATTATTTAGATTTTATTAATAAATCAGAAATTGTTTATAAACAAGATTATTTGGATTATTTTGAAAATGTAATTAATTTTGTAGAGTATAAAGAAAAATAGATTTTAGGTGATAATTTATGGAAGAAATTTTAGCACTTGTTTGTTTAATTATTTTGATTATTGGTTTATCATTTTGTATTTGTCTTTTTATATCTATAATAAGATATGAAATTCATAAATATAATGATGAATTAAAGAAACATTAATTTTAAAAGACTATAAGTCTTTTATTCATTATAAAAAAGTTGTATTCTTAAATTCAAATATAATTCAGATATTGGTTTTTTTCATTCATTATTCCTTTTAGCAACTGGCACAAATTATGCAATTTTTAAAACTTTTAGAATAACTTACTTTATTTAAGCACTTAAAAAAATGCAATGTAGTAACGGAATAAAGAGGGGCTATGCCCCGATTTTATGCCGGCTACGGAATTGATATTCGATTTATGATAATTTAACTAAGTATTATTAATTATCGATTTATGCCGTGAAAGTTATTGACTTTTTGCGTAAAAATTTGATACAATATTTTCTCCTAAAGGCAAAAAGAGGTATTAAGCCTCTTTTTTTAGTTTTTCGAGAATTTCATTATAGCTATCGAGAAAGGCGTCGTAATCGGGATAGTCAGTACCAACTATGTAGTCTTCACTTAGGTTCTCGAATGCTTCCCAAGTTAAGTCATAAGCCTTTTCCTCGATAGATTTGTTTAAATTATTGTTATTCATATATTCACTCCTTTTTGCCTTTAGGCGTATGCCTTAAATCAAATTTTGGAGCAAATAAGTCAATAAACCATGGAATAAAATAAAATATACTTATTTAGTGGAATTTCATTTTTTTTAGTGCGTCCTATAATTTTTGAATATCTAAAAATGAAATTCTTTATATAACTTAGAGAGAAAATTTTTATATATTCAATATTTTAATTATATGTTCATTTTATAGTATTTCATTTTGTGATGTTACTAACCAAAATAGGTCGTTGGAATTAATCAACATAAAGTTTTAAAAAATTGCAGATTTGTGCCAGTTGCGTTAAAAAATGAATAATGAATGAATTAAAAAAGGGTAATATTATTATATTTTTTTTGGTGTGAAAGGGGTTTTTATAAGTTTCTTTTCTACTTTATAAGAAGTTAACATAATATATATTGTCGGATATTTTAAATCTTTAAATTATACCATTAACTAATAACCTAAATTAATATATTTAATACTGTTACATCTATTTAGATGTATGTATACAAATACTAATCAAATTCCGTAAGTTTTTAAAATTTTAAAAATTATTTTAAATCTAATAATTCATTATTTATATACTATATACAGCAAATACTACATTCATTTTAAGCAATCGAGAAATCATTTTATGATTAATTATATGTCTAAATCCTAAAATTACATACTCTACTCCCCTATTAAAATTTAATCAAAGTAGGGGACTTATCCAAAAAAATAGAGACTAGCCCTTGTCATCTATTTTTTTAAATGCAGTTTTTCTTGCTTCGATTTCAGCAATCTTTTCAAATATCTCAGTCGCATTATTTTCGTTCATTTCAGAATATCCAAGTTCTTTTAAAGCCTGACTTTTAATATTATTAAGTTCCATAGTACGACTTAGTTTTTCCTCAATTTTTTGTTCAATTTGATTTACAAATCTCCTATGTGATTCTGCAAGTTTACTTTTTGACGCTTTGCCACTTCTATATAGTACCATAGCAGAGAACATAACACTTTCAAATATGAATTGTTCATCTTCTTCAAATGCAAATTCCATAGGTTTTTCAAATCCAGTTTCTTTTGCAACATAAGCAAGTATATATTTAAGTTCCTTTGTATTATTCATAGCTTGTAAATAATGATATAAATAATTAACAATATTTACACCTTC
The DNA here is from genome assembly GCA_947588925.1 of uncultured Bacilli bacterium. GTDB lineage: Bacteria > Bacillota_I > Bacilli_A > RF39 > UBA660 > UMGS1613. The sequence continues at coordinate 3,499 of CANQAT010000077.1, forward strand.
GTCGCCGTTATCTTCTAAATATTCTTTAATTAAATCAATTACACCTATAAATAATTCTTTGTTTTTATCGCTTATACCATTAAGTAAGTCGCTCCCTACCCCACTATTATCTGTTGTTTTAGTCTCACACAAACTATTCAATTTGACTTCAACAGAAGTAATGTAGTCAGTATTAACTTTTATTTTGCCTATATCATCTACATCTTTAACACCTAGTAAGTTTAATAGTAGTAATTTTTTATCTTTAGGCCATTTATTAATATCATCCATCTCCAAGTAGTTATATATCATCTGTCTAGAAACGCCTAAAAATTTAGCAAGTTTTACTTTAGATATACCTAACTCGTGTAACAAATCAGCTAACTTAGTCATCATTACCTACCCTCCTATAAATAATTTTATCACATTATTTACATTTGTCAAGTGTAAAGTATAGGTAAATCAACATAATAGTTACTATTCACAGCTAAAATGCCTGAAAATTAATTTTTACCACTTTTGGTATTAAAAATATTGTAAAATTGGGAATTGACATATAAAAAACAAATATTTTTTAAAATACCACAAAATAGACTAAAATTTCAATGTCATTAACTTAAGGAGATAGAAAAAATAAATTCTATCTTTTTTGGTGTATAATTAAATTAAAGAATGAGAA
>CANQAT010000078.1 GCA_947588925.1 uncultured Bacilli bacterium
AGTGACATATTATATATTACTTTTGAGACATTTTCAAAAGTTAACACTTAAGACATTATCATAAATTAATCATAGAATAAGGTTATTTTGTAACCTTTTTTCTTTACTTTATTAATTTGTATGTTATAATATTAATGGAGGTATTGGTATGGTAAAAAAGAGTAAAGAAAGTGAAATAGAAAAATTAGATATCGATAAAGAAGAGATTGTAAAAGAAATAAAAAAAGAGGCTAAAGAGGAATTATTAGAAGAAGTAACTAGAAAAATAGATTATGAATCTAAAAAGAGTTTAGAAAGAGCAGAAAAGAAAATATATAAATATAAAAACTTTTCTATTATGAAAAGAAATATTATTATATTAATATTTCTAGCTGTTATTATCTTTGAAACAAAAACATTGTATGATAACGATTTATTGTTTAATAAAAAGTTAAAAGAAAATACTAGTGTGGTTGACAAAGATACAAATAATGATAATTCTAATGATGAAATAGTTAAAGATTTTTCATGGTATAAAGAAAATTATGGATATCTTTTAGAAAACATAAATACAAACTTAGAGGATAAATACTACTTATATAAAGATAGTTATATAATTGATACAATAAAAAACGATGTTAAATTAAATATGGCATATCAATTATTAGATGAAGAAGATAAAATAAAAAATAATGGAATAATTAATATAAGCAGTGATAAGTTAAAAAATTCATATGAAAAAATATTTGGTAGTGTTAGTTCTTATAGCGCTGAAAACTTTAAAGATGATTGTATTCAGTTTATATATAATAAAGAAGCAGATATTTATATGGCTATAGATACAACATGTACTAAAACTAATGAAGAGTTATTAAGATATATACAAAATATATATGAAAAAGATGATGAATTAGTAATGGACGTTTTAATTGGAATATTAAAAGATAAAACATTAACTGATATGAATGGTACTAAAATAAAGAATAATTATTCTAGTGAATTATTTGATAATGTTAAAGATAAATTAAATAAATATGAATTTGTATTTGAAAAGATAAACGATGAATACTATTTAAAAGAGATTAATAGAAAATAGAAAGGAATTTATGAACGACAATATAATTAAACAAATAAGTGATGATTTAAACATAACAGTTAAACAAACAGAAGTAACTTTAAAGCTACTTGAAGAAGGAAATACTATTCCTTTTATAGCTCGTTATAGAAAAGATATAACGGGTGCTTTAGATGAAGAAAAAATCAAAGCAATAGAAGAAGTATATGCCTATCAAGTAAATTTACTCAAAAGAAAAGAAGATGTAATAAGATTAATAGATGAAAAAGGATTACTTACTGATGAGTTAAAAAGTGATATATTAAATGCGACAAAGCTTGTAGAAGTAGAGGACTTATATAGACCATTTAAAGAGAAGAAGAAAACTAAGGCAACTGAGGCTATTAAAAATGGGTTAGAGGGTCTAGCTAAAGAGATTATGGCTTTTCCAGTAAACGGCAGTATAGATAATATTGCTAAAAAATATTTAAATGATAATGTTAAAAGTATAGAAGAGGCTATAACAGGAGCTAAATACATAATAGCAGAAAATATAAGCGATAATGCGTCTTTTAGAAAAGTAATACGTGATAATACATATAACTTTGGTACTATAAAAAGTAAAATAAAAAAAGAGGCAAAAGATGAAAGTAAAACATATGATATGTATTATGACTATGAAGAAAAAATAAAATTTATTAAACCTCATAGAATACTTGCTTTAAATAGAGGAGAAAACGAAGGAGTACTTAGTGTATCTATTTGTTATGATAAGATAAGAGTATTAAATTTCTTAGAAAAAAGACTTATAAAAAACGATAAATCATTTGTAGTAGATATAGTAAAAGAAGCTATAGAAGATTCATATAAAAGATTAATAGAGCCATCTATAGAAAGAGAAATAAGAAGTGATTTAACTCTAATAGGTGAAGATGCTGCAATAAGTAATTTTGGTAAGAATTTAGAAGCATTATTACTTACTCCTCCTATGAAAGAAAGAGTTGTACTCGCATTTGACCCCGGATATGTAAATGGGTGTAAACTAGCTGTAATAGATAAAACTGGTAAGTATTTAGATAGTACTGTTATAAAACCATTTATAAAAAGTAGTAATGAAGAAAAAATAATAAACGATTCTATGATTATAGTTAAGGCTTTAATAGATAAATATAATGTAGATATAATTGCTATTGGAAATGGAACTGCATCAAGAGAATCAGAGAAATTTGTTGCAGATATGATTAAAAAGTATAATCTAAAGTGTAAATACGTAATTGTATCTGAAGCTGGAGCTTCTATTTATAGTGCTTCTAGCGTTGCAATAGAAGAGTTTCCTAATCTAGCAGTAGAAAAAAGAAGCGCAGTTAGTATTGGTAGAAGACTACAAGATCCATTATCAGAACTTGTTAAAATACCTCCTGAAGGTATAGGAGTAGGTCTTTATCAGCACGACCTTTCCCCTAAAAAGTTAAGTGATAATTTAGATTTCGTTGTAAGCAAAACTGTAAATAGTGTAGGTGTAAATGTAAATACTGCCTCTCCATCACTTCTTAAATATGTATCAGGTATTACTAAAAAGAGTATAGATAAAATAATTAACTATAGAAATACTAAAGGTAAAATAAACTCTAGAAAAGAAATAGAAAAATTATTAAGTGATAAAACTTATGAACAAGCTATTGGATTTTTAAGAATAACTGATGGGGATAACATATTAGATTCAACAGGAATACATCCTGAAAGTTATAGTGTTGCAACTAACCTATTAAAAGAGTTAAACATGACTTTAAATGATGTAGGTAAAAGTGAATTAATAGAAAAGTTAGATAATATAAATTTAGAAGAATATAAAGATAAATTAAATACAGATATATATACATTAGAAGATGTAGTTAAATCTTTAAAAAGTCCAAATAGAGACCCAAGAGACGATATGCCTCAACCAATACTTAAAAGTGATATATTAGAACTTAAGGATTTAAAGGTAGGTATGCAACTTCAAGGTACAGTTAGAAATGTAGTAGACTTTGGTGCTTTTATAGATATTGGGCTGCACGAAGATGGACTTGTACATATATCAAAAATAACAGATAAATATATTAAACATCCTAGTGAAATACTAAGTGTAGGAGATATAGTAGATTGCTACGTAGATGAAATAAAACTAGATAAAAATAAAGTCTCACTTAGTTTAATAAAACCAAATTAATTAAAGTAAGTAGTGTGATGTTATGAAAAAAATAAATATATATGATATGATTCATATATTTATAATTGCAAGTGTGTTAGGTTGGTTTATAGAAAATACATTTAATTTGATAAGAACAGGACAACTCGTTAATCCATCCGCACTTGTAATAGGACCTATTGATATGGCATATGGTATTGGCGCATGTGTTCTTACAATTTTGTTAATCGAATTTAAAAATTCATCTTATATGAAATTATTTATTTTAGGATTTATAGGTGGGTCAGTACTAGAATACATAATGAGTCTTGGAATGGAATTATTCTTAGGCTTTACAGTTTGGGATTATTCTAATTTTATATTTAATATAAATGGACGCATATGTTTAGTGTTTTCGATATTTTGGGGATTGCTTGGAATAGTTTGGATTAAAGTATTTTATCCATTTCTAAATGAAATAATAGGGAAATTTACAAATAAAGCTAAGAAAAATATAGCTATAATAATAGTAGTATTCTTAATATTAGATATATTCCTTACTTTAAGTGCGGTAAATAGGGCACATGAAAATGATAGGGGTATACCTCCTAGAAATGCTTATGAAGAGTTTTTAGATAAAACATTTAATACAGAGTATCTAAAGAAAATGTATAGTAATAATTGGAGATAGAAATATTTCCTTTTTTATTGACTTCAAAAGTAACTAGTAGTATACTTTAAATAGATGAATAAACATAAAAAATAAGGGAATAATTATATT
>CANQAT010000079.1 GCA_947588925.1 uncultured Bacilli bacterium
AGTGACATATTATATATTACTTTTGAGACATTTTCAAAAGTTAACACTTAAGACATTATCATAAATTAATCATAATAATTTATAGAATGTGTTTATGTATGTCTTGATTTTTTTGAATTATTAGACTATAATTATTTTAGGATAAAAGGGTGATACTATGGACAATGTCAAAATAATTTCAGATAACGGCGTAGAAGTAAGTGTTAACGGTGTTTTTTATGTATTCAATTCAAAGTATTATTTTATCTATACAATGGGAGAACTCGATGAAAATGAATATGTCAAATTATATCTAGTTCAAGTTTGTAAAGAAGTACAAAATACAAATGCAGGTCCAGTTGATACAGGGTATATGCTTGGATTAGAGATAACTGATCCTGCAGAGTGGAAAAATGTACAAGGCTCTATAACAAAAATTGTAGATGATAAAAAGAGTGGGACTACAAGTAGCGAAATACAGTATTTGCCAATAACAATGCTTGTAAATTTAAAAATAGTAAGTACAAATAAATTTAAATTGATGAGACATATAATCGAAGAAAATTTCAAAGTAGTTTTGCCTCGTCAAACTAATACAAGTGAAAGTAGTGCTCCTAATGTGGTAGAGCAGCCTCAAAACAACGTTGAAGGGGATGTCATAATAGATTATAGGGCTAAGTTCTTTGAAGAACAAGATAAAAATCAACAATTAGAAGAACAAATAAAAGGACTTGAAGAGAAAATTAATAATATAAAAAGTATTATTGAATAATTTAGAAAATAGAATAATTATAGTTAAATTATTCTATTTTTGTGCATAAAATTAACAGAGGAACAATATGAAAAATTTAATTAATTACTATTATAATTTATTAGTAAATGATTTTAAAAAAGTTGATGACCGTTTTATATTTAAAATAGATGGTAAAAACTACGAGTTAGTTCCTTTTTATGGTGATATTAACGAGTTTTATAAAAATTATATGACTCTAATCAATAATAACAGATACTGTCATGAAGTTGTATTAAATAAAGATAAATCACTTTTGACATTCTATGGTGATAAGTCTTATTTACTTATAAAAGAAAATATAAATATAGAAAAGAAAGTGGACATGAATGAAATAGTAAGTTACGATATTATAGTAAGAGGGGAATATAACTTAAATTGGAAAAATTTATGGAAAGAGAAGATTGATTACTATGAGTATCAGATGAATCAGCTCTCTTTTAAACATAAAATGTTAAAGGATAGTTTTAATTATTACGTTGGATTAACTGAGACAGCTATAAGTTTACTAAATTATATAGATGATAGTAAAATAGACTATTATATCTGCCATAAAAGAATAAATTATAACGAGAAGTTAAGTGAATTTTTTAACCCAATAAACATAATTATTGATACTAGAACTAGGGATATTGCAGAATATATAAAAACGAATTATATAAACGAAAACTTGGATATTAAAGAAGTATATTTTTATCTTGATAGATTAAATTTTAATTATGTAGAAAGTATTCTATTTTTATCAAGACTGTTATATCCATCTTATTATTTTGACGTATATGATGAGATAATTCAAGAGAGAATAAGTGAGGAAAAAATGAATGAAATTATAAAAAAAAATACTGCTTGTGAATTGTTTTTAAAGCAAGTATATAGTTATTTAAAAGGTAGATATAATATACCAGAAATAGAGTGGTTAGGGCTTTAGTCTATATCTATATTTATTACGTCTTTAACCTCTGGAATTTCACTCATAATAGCAGCTGCGATTCCATCTCTTAGAGTCAAATCCATCATCTGACAATTGGCGCATGCCCCCATCATTTTTATGTAGACAATGTCATCTTCTAATTTTACAAATTCTATATTTCCTCCATCATTTATTAAAAATGGACGCAACTTTTCTATAATTTCTTTAACTTTTTCTTCGGTTTTGTTCATTTAAATCACCAAAATGTATTATATAATAGTCTATTAGATTTGTAAATACTTTTTTTATTTATTAAAATGTGCTATAATCATGTCAGGTGGTAGTATGTCAAAAATAAAGAAAGGAAGAATAATACGAGGTGTTGTGTCGGGTATTGAATCATATGGTGCGTTTGTGTCTTGCGATGATTACTATACTGGATTAATTCATATTTCTGAAATATCACACGGCTATGTAAGAGATATAAATGATTTCGTTAAAGTTGGGGATTTAATTTATGTAGAAGTACTCGATGTGGATGAAGAGTTAGGGCACTTAAAATTAAGTATAAAAAACATTGAATATAAAAAGAAGATAGCTATTAAGAGAAAAAAGATAAAAGAAACTCCTCTTGGATTTAAAACTTTGGAGTATAAATTACCAATTTGGATTGAAGAATCGTTAAAAAGGATAAAAAGTAATTAAAAAAGCAAAAAAACATTGAATTTGTATTGACAAATTTGAGGATGCATGGTATATTTAATTACGTCAACGTTTTTTCGGGCGATTAGCTCAGTTGGTTAGAGCACTTGCCTTACAAGCAAGGGGTCATAGGTTCGAGTCCTATATCGCCCACCATTTTTTGCCGGAATAGCTCAATTGGTAGAGCAACTGACTTGTAATCAGTAGGTTGTGGGTTCAAGTCCTATTTCCGGCACCATTTTTATGGAAGGGTAGCGAAGTGGTCAAACGCGGCAGACTGTAAATCTGTTCCTTCGGGTTCAATGGTTCGACTCCATTCCCTTCCACCATCTTATGTGTTATACATCGTTTAGAGTATGATATGATTTACAGTCGAGCAAGGTTTGTGTATTTCATATGTGAGAGGCCTTTATGCTTTTCTGTTGTGCAATTAAAATTAAATTGCCTCGTAGCCAAGCGGTAAGGCACCACACTTTGACTGTGGCATGCGCTAGTTCGAATCTAGCCGAGGCAACCATTATATTTGTTCCGCTAGCTCAGTCGGTAGAGCATTTGACTTTTAATCAAAGGGTCTGGAGTTCGAATCTCCAGCGGGACACCATCTTATGCCTGAGTGGCGAAATAGGTAGACGCACAGGACTTAAAATCCTGCGGGAGTCAAATCCCATACCGGTTCAAGTCCGGTCTCAGGCACCAAGTAGAGTTTTAAGCAGTAACTTAGTTATTTGCTTTTGGAGAAATACCCAAGTCTGGTTGAAGGGACCGGTCTTGAAAACCGGGAGGTCGGCGACGGCGCGGGGGTTCGAATCCCTCTTTCTCCGCCATTTATTAGTTTTGACTAATTCGTTTATTTATGTTTATATCGCGGGGTAGAGCAGTCTGGTAGCTCGTCGGGCTCATAACCCGAAGGTCGTTGGTCCAAATCCATCCCCCGCAACCATGGTTCCGTGGTGTAGCGGTTATCACGTCTGCCTGTCACGCAGAAGATCGCGAGTCCGAATCTCGTCGGAACCGCCATTTTTTTGGCACCATAGCTCAGTCGGTAGAGCAGAGGACTGAAAATCCTTGTGTCGCTGGTTCAATTCCCGCTGGTGCCACCATTAATATTATCAATAAATAGTGTTGTAATAGTGTAGCGATGCGCTCGTAGCTCAGTTGGATAGAGTGTTTGGCTACGAACCAAAAGGCTGGGGGTTCGAATCCCTTCGAGCGCACCATTGTTTTCGGAAAATGGCTCAACTTGGTAGAGCACTTGGTTTGGGACCAAGGGGTTGCAGGTTCAAATCCTGTTTTTCCGACCATTTAGTATATTAGTCCTTGCAAGTCAAGGACTTTTTTGTTAGATTTATAAAATATAACAAAAAATATAATTGTATATCGTGGAGGCTTAGGGAAAAAATAGTAGAAAAATATGATGAAATAAAATAAACTTAAATATTACAAAAAGTAACGCTATGTTGTAGTTTTTGAGGGATGGAATTTATAATCCTTATATATCTCAAAGAAATCAAAAATACTATAATT
>CANQAT010000080.1 GCA_947588925.1 uncultured Bacilli bacterium
TTGAAATATGGAATATCTATTCTTATTATTTCTATCATATCTGTTAGTCTTTTATGTGTCTCTTCTTCGTATAATGCATATTTTTCTATTTCCTTTTCATGTTTCCCACTATAATCTAAGTTTATTTGTATATGTCTATTTATCTTTCCTAATATTCTTTTAGGGGCTAGATCCATACTCATATTCCTACATAAGTAATATACATTTCTTTCTATTAAAGTTTGCGTTACATCTGTATTTACTTCTACATTTATTTTTGTACAGTCTTCTAGTTCAACTACCAAATCTACTCTTACATCTCTATCTTTGTAGGGTCTACCTACTAGTTCATTGTTAAGTATCTTAACATTTTTTGGAACTATACCTAATACTTCTTTTAAAAGTTTTTTTATAGGTATTAAATCTTCCTCATTTGCAAAGACCTTCTTAAACATTAGGTCAAACTTCAAAGGTATAAACGTTTTTGTTTCTTCTTCTACCATATATATACTCCTTTCTAAATTTCTTTTTATTCTTTTACTTTCAAATCTACTCATCCTAAACTAAAAATCATATTTTTAACCTCCTCTATATATATCATTCTACAAAACCTTCGAATTTCCTTTTTTTTTCCTCAAAAAATTTAAAAAAAGTGAAAATTTCACAAAATTTCCACAATTTTTTCACAAATATTTCACATTCCTAACCATTATTTTGAATTTTTATACTGCGACGCCCTCTTTATTATATCCATACCATAAGTATCTTTTAGCTTATCTACTACTTTATCTAATTCACTATTACTTTCAATTTCTTTTACATCTTCAAATAAAGAAATCTGATGTGTCTGAAAGTTAGAAAATTTACTTAAATGTACTCCAACTAACCTAATACCTTCTTCGTTCCACAACTCTTTTACTAACTCCTTTGAAATATTATATATTTCATCTGTATTACTAGTAGGATTTTTAAGTTTTCTTTGATGGGAATAAGTTTTAAAATTTTTATCTTTTAATACCACCCCTACGAGTGAAGCAAACTTATTACTCTTCCTTAAAGCCATACATACATTTTCTACTAAAGAATATAAAGTTTTATATATCTCATCTAAACTGTTTAAATTATAACTAGTAGTTGTAGAATTACTTATTCCTTCTCTTTCTTCATTTCTTACAGTTATAATATCTTCTGTACCTCTCGCGCTATTAACCATTCTTTCTGCTTGATTTTTAAAATATTTATATAAATAATTAGGATCAGTATTTGCAAGATCACCTATTGTATTTATATTAAGCTCTCTTAACTTTTTACTACTACTTTTACCAATACCATATAAATCTTCAATAGGTAGTGGATACATCTTTTTTTCTATTTCATTTAAAAATAAAGTGTGTACCCGATCGGGCTTTAAAAAGTCAGACGCCATCTTCGCACAAAGTTTATTATTTGCTATTCCTATATTTACAGTAAAACCTAACGTATCTTTTATCTCACGCTTTAATTTATATGCAAATTTTATAGGATCTCCATTTAAACTTTTAATCTTTGTGTAATCTATTATACATTCATCAATACTTAGTTTTTCTATGTCTGGAGTGTATTTACTTATTAGATTAAATAGTTTATCAGACATATCTTTATATAGTTTATGATTGGGAGGAAATACTTTTAAGTCGTTACACTTTCTTTTTGCGTCTTTAATTGTTTCAGCAGTTTTAACGCCTTTCATTTTAGCTGGCATACTTTTGGCAAGGACAATTCCTCTTCTTTGTGTTTCATCTCCTCCTATTATGGCTTCAATATTTCTTATATCTATTTTACAACCTTGATTTAATAAATCTACTGCAGTCCATGATAAAAACGCATTATTTACATCTATATGCATAAATATTTTATCCATAACATCACCATCTTTATTATATTAAATACTCATTATTTAGTCAAGAAAAAACGAACATACATATTGTGTTCGTTAATTCGTTACATCTACATATTCAAATATATCATCCTTTAATCCAAGAGAACTAGCAGATAATGTCCATTTACCAGTTGTTACTTTTATTTTTTTTAATTTACTACAACCAGAAAACATATAAGGATAATAATCTAAATTGTTCGTATCAAAACTACTTAAATCTAAATACTCTAAGCTACTGCACCCCCAAAACATACTTCGCACAGTTGTTACATTTGAGATATCAAACATGCTTAAATCTAAATACTCTAAACTACTACAACCTTCAAACATGCCTTGCATACTTGTTACATTTGATGTATTAAATTTATCACCGAATTTAATGGTTTTTAAACTACTGCAACCATTAAACAACCCAACATCAGTAACATTGCTTGTATCAAAACTACTCAAATCTAATTCAATTAAGCTTTTACAATTTGAAAACATACCTGACATATTTGTTACTTGGGATGTGTCAAACGTCTCTAATCCTTTTATTTCTTTTAAATTGGTACAACCTGAAAACATGGTATACATTTCTTTCACATTTGATGTATTGAAACTACTTAAATCTAGTTCTTCTAAACTGCTACATCCTGAAAACATATAATTCATTTGTGTTAATTGAGACGTATCAAACTTACTACTAAATTTGATACTTTTTAATTTATAACAATTCTTAAACATTCCAGTATTATGATAAGTTGACATAGTAGTTACTTTTCTCGTATCAAAACTACTTAAGTCTAATGTTTCTAAGCTATTGCATTCATAAAACATTCCTATCATATCTATTACACTTGATGTATCAAAATGGCTTACATCAAGTGTGGTTAAACTACTACATCCACCAAACATCCACCCCATGTCTCTTACATTGGATGTATCTAATGTTTCAAGTCCTTTTATCTCTTTTAAACTACTACAGTTTTGAAACATTCCCCCTCCATAATGTCCACCCATACTTGTTACTTTAAAAGTATTTAATCCCATAATGTTAACAATTTCTAGAGAACTACAACCCCCAAACATGTTACCCATAGAATTTACATTTGATGTATTGAAATTACTTAAATCTAGTGATTCTAAACTACTACATCCACCAAACATATCTGCCATGTTTGTAACTTTACTTGTATCTATTAAATTTAATTCTATTTCTTCTATACCTTTGAAATTTTGAAACATACGATTAATGCCCGTTGGACAACTTATATATCCATCACTATATACATAGATTGCTTGATTAACTTCATCATAATATCCTTTTATGCTTTCATCACTTTTTGATGATAAACCTGTTGATTGTAATTTAAGTAAATCTGCTTTTGTTAATCCATCAGGAAGTACACTATCTTGCAAGAATATTATCTTCTTTACTTTTGTATCTGCTGTTCCATATGTCGCGTCTGTTCCATCATCATTTTTATCCTCTACTAGTTGTTTTATTTTTTGATTAAATGTTGTTCCAGCCACAAGTGTACTCTCATTTAAATTTTTGAGTATCTCTATATCTTCATCCGTTACTCTTGCATAGTAATCATCTATTAAGCCTTTTAGTAC